>NZ_JALQDA010000036.1:0-9984 GCF_023631485.1 Caballeronia sp. GAFFF2
CGAACCCAGTTTCTTAACGTTTCGCGTGAGCAACCCATCTTGGCGGCAATCGACTGGATTGCTTCCCATTGCGTCGCATACTCCGCACGATGCTCGAACACCATACGAACCGCGCGCTCACGCACTTCCGCCGAATATTTCGGCGCTGTCTTCCATTTTGCTTTGTCGAGGTTTTCCATAACCCTATTCTCTCAGGAGTAAAGGTCTCCGGAATACCCGGTGCGCTTCACCCTGAGCGGGCCATAATCGGTGATGAGCGTCTTGCCGCTGGCGCCGTTACGTTCGTTGCCCTGGCCGTCGGGTTTCGGCTGCCCCGCCAGGTAGCCAGATGCATCTTCATCTCGGCGCCCATCGCGCGCTCGATGAGTGCCTTGTTGAACGCCAGCATCAGGTCCTGGACCTCGGTGGGCGTCATCGGGCCTTTGACCAGGTCATCCAGCAGACCTTCCGGAAGGGCAGGCAGCGGCCCTCGAGCCGCTGCCTGAGAAGCGACGGTGCGTTTCTTCTTCATCGGCATATCCATGACTTTTACCTCTCATAATATGCCTCGCCCACAGAATTGCGGATAGGTCCCACATCAGGCTTATGCATAAAGGCAATGTAATCGTGCTTGATTGTCTTCACAAACGACTTGGCCATACCGTTACTCTGCGGCGAACGAACAGGCGTCGTCAACGGTTCCAGACCCAACTCGCGGGCAAAGCTGCGCGTACGGTGGTCGATGTAGGCAGAGCCGTTGTCCGACAGCCATTCGATGGGTGCGCCTGCCTGCGGCGTGCCGAAGCGTTGCTCGACCGCTGCGAGCATCACATCGCGCACGACGTCGCCGCTATGGCCGCCAGTAGTCGCTGCCCAACTAATAGCTTCCCGGTCATGGCAGTCCAGCGCGAACGTCACGCGCAACGGCGAGCCATCGTCACAACGGAACTCGAAGCCGTCCGAGCACCAGCGGACGTTACTCTGGTCAACGGCAATGCGTCCATCATGTCGGCGGGTATCGCGTCGCTGGCCAAGGCGCCGGAGCAGCAACTGATGGTCACGCATGACGCGATAGACCCGCTTGGCGTTCACGCACGGCGCACCGGTCAATTCGTGACTACGTCGCAGCAATGCCCAGACTCGTCGGTATCCATAAGTCGGCAAGCCCGCCACATGCTCGTGGATTGCAGCGACCAGTTCCGTGTCGTCGGTCTGTCGGGCGCGGCGGCCGTCCTGCCAGTCTGGAGAGCGGGCTTTTCTGACTGCCAAAGCAGAGCGCGCCACGCCGAGAACATCGCAGACCGTTTTCATTGGTCGTCCCCGGGCAGTAAGGGCGAGCGCGCAATCCAGTTTTTTGAGCGGCCATACGGTCGAACAGTTTGGACACAGCAGATTGGGCGTCGCTTTATGATTTTATAATCAGATGTTTCGGGTCAAGACAGCCATTACGAACCGTTCGATCGCAAGAGTGCGTTAGACAGGTCACGAACAGTGTGGATGACTAATTGATGGCGAGCAATGCGTTTTTGTGTTTATCTGCACTTCATATTCGTCTTGGGAAGCGGACTGTCACTCCCGCGAAGCGAGGAGGATGTGCTGAAACGCGCTGACGATTTTATTTTTTGCGACTACTCGACAGAGGGTGGAAATGAGGACAGAGGACGGCCTGGTTATGGTGCTAGCGCTGCGCAGAGCCATCGTTGCAAACGAATTTAAGAACGACGCGGCCGTGGCGATGCGAATACTTGAGCTAATCACTAATATTGGCCGACTTGACCCGCAAAACTTGGAAATAGTTGGCGCACTCGTCATCGCGCGTGCAGATGTTGTCCTCAAACGTCCCATACTCGCGCTAGATCGCATTGAAGCAATTGTTGCAGCGCGCGGGGGTGAGCGTTGACGTGAGCCGAAGGGCGAGAACCGGTCCTTCTCAATCATTGCACTTTGCGGCCGATCAAATTCTCGGCTTGCGAACATTCTGTGAACAGTTGTACGTTTGGTCGCAGCACGATTCCCTCTAGAAACGCCGAAGGCGGAACAACGATTGCATCTCAAATGGAACCGCGAAAAGTCGAACTTCCGAACCAATTAAAACTCAACGCTGTTTAACCCTCGCGGCGATGTCATGGACAAAATTGCTGAAAAATCCGTCAACTCTCTGGTCACCGAAAAAGGTGAGAGTGCTTACCCGTTTCCTGTCGGTGAGGAAGACGCCTCAACAGCGAGAACCGAATTTTTGTCGGCAAGCAGCGAAGGGAGTCTCCGCGATGCGTCCCAATCTTGGGACGCTGATACCAACACCCCTTCGTCAGCCGCGGAAGGCTTCGGAACGAAGAAAAAGCTTTCCGACGTCCAAGATGCGTTGGTCAACAGATATCGAGTCGCGAGTGAAACAACCGACGATTTCGTGCACGACAGTCCTTGGAAAGCGATCGTCATGGCAGCATTGGGTGGTGTAGTAATAGGCATGATGATCTCACGGTGAGCCGAGCCGATGCGCGGCCGAATGTTCCGCGCAGATCCATCATCGAAAGGCAGGCGTCTTTCATTAAGAGAGCCAATTTGCCGACAGGTCACCGGGCTCGTTGAGACGTGCGGGCGTATCGCACCTGGACTGTCAAGAAGGGCTCTCATGCTCAACGAGTCGATGTGCTTACCGCAAAAATTTTCGGGATTTTGGTCCTGGTCTGCTCGGTTGTTGCACTGGCGGACGAAAATGAAAGACCCCGAAACGCGGCAACGGTCGTGGGCCAGCCTTCGCCCTCACAAGATAACGCTACCAATGTGTTGACGTATTTGCACTCGGGCGATCGACATCCGTCTAACCCTGCGACTGGACCAAGCATAAAGAACGACATCCCCGGATTGGGGCAAGAACGACGCTCGCCACCAAACGAGCATGCTTCGCCAGGCAGTGGAATGAAGAAACCATATTAAAACTATTGGGGCGCGGGATGGGGCTCATTCGCCAGCCCGATTGCAATGACGGCCCCTGCACGAACTGGCCGATACGGTTTCGGCTCGATCGAGATGCCAACCATCACCGGAAGGAACGCGGAACTCGCGCCCATCGATGCGCGTTCCGGCCCAAAGCCTTGCCGCTCTTCAAGAACAGGTGAGAAGTGCAACCTTTCGCCTGGAGCGCCGTCGAGCGGAGCTTGCTGCCGGTTGTCGAGATCATCGACGACCGGGGCACCGACTACCTGCGGTCGCTCGATTAACGCCGCAGGTCTGAGGCCGAAGCGACTATGTGGGCAAATCGTCACCGATTTCCGACTCAAGGTGCTCGGCGACCGGCTGACGTTAAACGAAGACGAAATGCGGCTGCTGTAAGTCGCGCTCACGCGCGCTTAGCACGTGCTCGACATCTCAGACTTTCGGGACGAGTTGCTGCGGGTTTTCAACGTGCCGAGACCTTCTGGCAGCTATGAATGTTTTTGAGGAATTTAAGACTTCCGAAAAAAACCATATAAGCCAAACGTTGATTCATCTGATTGGCAAATTTTTATCCACTCTTTTCATTACCTTCGCTCTGTTGGCTGCTACAACAATGTCCATATCGGCGGAGCGGGACCTGTCACGCTCGTTTTCGCACATGGCTTCGGCGACCAGAACATGTCGCGCACTTACGCGCCGACGTTCGGGAAGGGTTATCTGCGACGGACCCAAGCATCTCCAGTAGCGGCGAGTGAGTTTGGTGAGGTACTTTGCCGCCCATGGTCAGGAGGTCCAGGCAACGAATAGCGCCGCGTTTTGATCGTCGACGACAGTGAAGACGCAGCGGTTAGCCTTTCGATGCTGCTTGGAATTGATGGACACGTGACCGCAACTGTAAGTAGCGGCCAGGCTGCTTTGCGGTGAGTGTCCGATATTCGAGCCGATGTTCTGCTCATCGATATTGGCCTGCCGGACATATCCGGTTTTGAAGTCGCCCGAAAACTGCGGCTCGAGTCTCCGAGCGAAACCCTCTTACTGATCGCGCTTACCGGCTGGAGCCAGGAAGCGGACCGTCAGGCGGCATTCGATGCAGGCTTTAACCATCATTTGGCGGAACCAGTCGATTACGATCGTCTACTCGCGCTGCTGGCATAAATCGGGACTGACTGTTGCTTTAAAAAATTGAGCCGCATGGTCCACCGTAATAGCAGGAAGTATCACATGCCGAAAATCTTGCTCGTCGACGATGAACCGGCAATAGCTGAAGTGCTCTTGATGATTCTCGATGACGCCAAATACTAAACGAGAGTCGCGCATGATGGAATTGCGGCTTTAAAAATCGCTGAAGGCTGGTTGCCAGACGTCATCGTTTCTGACTGGCAAATGCCGGAGATGAACGGCGACGAGCTACTCAATCATCTCAAATCGAACGACCGACTTCGCCATATTCCCGTGATCGCCATAAGCGCGACACCTCCTGTTTCGGAATTGCGATTGATCGCCTTGCTACAAAAACCTTTTGCCGTGGGAAAGTTGCTGCGCGTGATTTCAAAAACATTGGGCTAACGAAGGTGTGGTTCGTCTACGCCTGCACTGTTTCACGAACGGCAAGTACGAATTTGAGTTCGCGGTAAGGCCGCTTTTGCTCGGCGAAGAAAGACATAACGTGCCTCGATTGGGCGATCTTTTTACAACAACATCGCATAGAGATGCTCAGTTGTCGTGGCCTCTCGGAAACGCTTTTCGACGAAGGCGTTCCCGTGCCTGCTCGATTGAACCGTTATTGCAATGAGACGCGGTACCGGGACCGGTTAGAGCGACTCATTCGCGTTGCTCCTTTCGTTGCTCAATCGCTTCTAGAACGGCATCCGGATCGCTCGCCGCCTGCAGGGTTTCCGCATGTTGCTCGTGCCGGCCAGGTATGTGAGGAAGATCGCGTCGAAGCTCTTCAAGCAACATTATGATCTTGGTGGTTTTCTGCTCGGCCAGCAGATTGATCTGGAGTTGGAGATGCGTGCGATCTTCCTCGATACGCGCTAGCGATTTTGCCGAATAAGCACCGCCATCGTGATCAGGACACCGATGAAAGTGACAATGTCCTGTAACAAAGAAACGGCGGTTCGTCGAAGTAGCGATAGCCGAGGTGATGCAAAAAGACGTCACTGACGATCCATGCCACGCTTGCACATAAAAAAGTCAGTAGAAATCGCGGTTCGCCAAAGAACACGCTGACTCGCTCAATCATTCTTTCTAGCATGGTGCGCTTCGCATCCTCGCGCTGAGCAAACTGCGACACTTTCTCCCGATTTCGTAAGTCGCTTCGGAAATGCTCGTGGCGGTGCTGTTGTCGGCCCGTGGATCTGGGTCATGTCAGCGCTGGAGTGTCGGTGGAAGTAGCCAAGTCAGAAGGGGGTTCCTTCACCTCCAACATAACGCAATGTACGGGACAACGTGTTGCCCCAGCATCGACATCAAATAACCCCCGCGAGGCTGAAAGCGGCGTTCATCCGCTATGTGAGATCGAGATTGCTCTCGAATTCATGTCGAGGGTTCCGTTGTTCACGGCAATCTCCATTCTTGATCTAACGCATTCTGAATGCCTTCGGTTGGACGCACGGCACGGCGTTTGCGACCTACGCAGGCTTGCACAAAATTTAATAAACATTGGAGGCAATTATGAAACTGCTTACAACCAGCGATGGACTACCACGCTTGTCTTGGGGGGCCGTCATCGCGGGCGTCATCCTTTCGATGATCGTTTATTTGATCATGAGCGTCCTAGGCGCGGCGGTCGGCGCTTCGCTCCTTTCGCCGATGTCTAAGCCCGATGCGTTGCACGGCTTTGGATTTGGCTCTGGGGTGTGGGTTATCGTCACCACCGTCATTGCGGTTTTGGTCGGTTCTTATTATGCGGGGCGCTGCGCACCGGTGCTGGGCTGGCTGCATGGCCTGCTCTCGTGGGCAGTCATGACACTCCTGGTCGTCTACGGCATGACTTCGCTCATCTCTGGAGCAGTCAATACGGCGGGCAGTGTTGCCGCGACGAGCGCGCAGGTCGGTGCGACAGCTGCGAATCAGTCGGGCAGCGGCAATCAGATGGTCGACTCGGCCAAACAACAAGTCCAGGCGGCAGTAGCATCGGCTGCATCGGCCGCCTCCGGCCCGGACGCCGAGCAGAACGCGCGTGCGATAGCGGATGCCGCCGCGCGAGGCGTTGCCCGAGCGAGCTGGTTCTCATTTGCCGCGCTGATCGTGGGCGCGATCATCGCCATCGTTTCGGGCGCGACCGGCTTCCGCCACCAGCCTCCGTTTGAAGAAGGCGGCGGATCGGCAGCCGATCGCGATGTAGCCCCCGCACGTGCTCGCACGGTTCAAGCGGGTCGTCGTACTTGATAAAACTTTCAATGAACTCAAAACTGCCTCCAAACGCTCCGCCGCCGCCCGCTGACGTGTCTGACGAGGTTCGCCTCGCTGCCGTGCAGGAGGAACTTGCGGTGGACGTCAGAAAAACAGAAACCGGCGCAGTGCGCGTGCGTAAGGTCGTGCATGAGGAAATGCAACCGGTCGCCATGCGGCTGAGGAGCGAACAGGTCGAAGTCAGCCGCGTCGCGGTCAACCGTGCAGTAGACGAGCGCAGCGAACCACGGCAGGAAGGTAACACCCTGATCATCCCTGTCTACGAATACGTGCCTGTGGTCAGGATGCAACTGACCTTGAAGGAAGAGGTACACATTAAGACCACCGAGTCGCAAAGGGACATGGTGCATCAAGTGCTCGTCAACACCGAGGAGCTGATCGTGGAACGGCGCGAAGGTGCGGATGGCGAATGGAGACGCGACCCGAACGTGAATTGATAGACGCAGGAACAGCGGTTGCGAGAGCACGGCACGCGCGGTATTCCTGGCTTAGCGTAGGCCTTTCTTTGGAGATGCTGCTATGACTCAAACGATCATCGGTGTATTTAACAGTTTTCAAGATGCCGAGGTTGCACAGGCTCGGCTCGAAACAGAAGGCGTCGCCCGTTCCGATATGAGCGTTCACACGAACGATGCCGGTTCTTCTTTTGGTACCGACACCGCCACGCGCGATGTGACGACGGGCGGTACCGGCGAGCAGCACGAAGGCGCGATGGGACGTATCGAACACTTCTTCAAGAACCTTTTTGGCGACGACGATCGTCCCGAGGAAGTCGACCACTACCAAGAAGCGGTTCGTCGCGGCGGCGCGCTCTTGTCGGTGGACGTGCAAGACGAATCCGCAAGCGCGCGGGTACGCGACGCACTGTATGCTGCAGGCGCTGTTGATATTGATTCGCGCGTCGCCCAGTGGCGCGGTGCCGGATACACCGGCTACGATCGCAGCGCTCCTGCCTATACCGCCGACCAGGTCGCGGCCGAACGACAGGCGTTCCCAGTCGTTCAGGAGTCGCTGGAGGTTGGCAAGCGCGTCGTCCATACGGGCGGCGTGCGAGTGTACTCACGGCTGACGGAGACGCCAGTCAGTGAGTCCGTATCGCTTCGCGAAGAGCACGCTAGCATTGAACGGCGGGCGGTCGATCGGCCTGCGACTGCAGCAGACTTGAAGGAAGGGTTTGTCGAGATCAAGGAAACAGCGGAACAGCCTGTCGTTGCAAAAACGGCACGCGTCGTCGAGGAAGTGGTCGTGGGCAAGGAAGGCTCTAATCGAACCGAGACCGTCAACGACACGGTGCGTGGAACTGAGGTAGAGGTCGAACGAACCGCGGGCCTCGAAGGCGCGTCGACGACTACCTCTGATACCAAGAAAACGCCGCTTTAAGTGCGGATGGGCCGGCTTGCTTCGTGATCGCGCAGGCACGCAGCCGGCCATTTAAGTCCCGCGGGCGCACACCCGAGAGACGCAGGTTCCGTCTCAACGACGGAACAAGTTCCTTAACGAGTATGTCATCCAAGGAATGAGTATTCGGCCGAACAACGATTTCACCACGTGCTTCGGCCCCAGGACAACGGTTGCGACCGAGACGACAGAAATCAGCTGCGCATACGGCGACTGAAGAATCACCGGTCCCTGTTGAACTGGACGTGCGCGCTCGCCGCGCCGGGCTTCGGCAATCGACGAGTTGATATGGTTGGCCGCGATCAATTCTGCCCGTGTCGCGCCCATTCGGACGAGAACCGTCCGTTGGGAGGTGCTAACGTTGTTTGCGCTCACTTCATCGACTCCTTAACAGCCGCGATATCAGCTTGCATTTCGGACCGAAGTGACCTAAATGGTACCGTTGGTTTTTGTTTCCGCATCACGAAAAATGCGGCGATTGAAACGACCAGCCAAAGACCGGCGATTCCCCAAACCGAAGCAAGAAAGTAGGGTGTCTGCCAAGCGGTTGCGATAATTGCGAAACAAAGGAATGACAGCGTGAACAAGATCCCTATCGCAAGCGTTACCATTGCGATGAGCTCACGCATAACCTTGGCTTTAGCTTGTTGAAGTTCGCTGAGAAACAGCTCGCTATAGTCCGCCACCCTCGCTGTACAGAAATGACCGACGTTGCGCCAACGCGTGATTTTAGAGTGGATCGACATATGGTTTCGCCCCTGTTGGGTGGCAAGGGGATGACGCCTTGCCACCGCGCCGCATGGTGTTGACTTTTGTAAAGGATAATTAATTACCTACGTCCCGCGATATCTTGTCGTGTTGCGGCGGGGTGGCGCTGAGCTTGCGCTCGCCCAAATGGCGCCCAATAAGAAACCTAGCCCGCCCACGATTGCAAGCGCGGTGAACGGGTTATCAGTTGTCTTATCGCGCACAATGTCGGCGGTGTCGGCGTACAGTTGTTGCGCCTTGCCGCCGAGTTCTTTCGCCTTCCCTGCGACCTGTGTTCCCGTGTCGCCCATTACTGAACCAACCGCATCCTGCACCTTACCGGTAATCTGCTGAACCGTTCCTTCCGCCTTATTCGTTTCCATGTTTCCTCCGCTAGTTGAAAGGCGTGGAGCAAGCCTTACGTTATTGTCTCCCACTCAGATCATGCCTTATGCGGCTAAGTGTTGATTAAGTTAGGCACCTTCGCACACGTGCAAGTTGTGTACCCGTAGAATGCTTTTCTTTGGCCTGGCCTCGCTTCCGCGCGAGTTCTCAAGGAGTGGTGAAAGCGGCTCGCCGTCGCACCCTTGTGATTGATGCACCAACCACGCGACTTACGCGTGTCATCGGCACCAGTAAATTGATACACCGTCGGCACTGAGGATTTGATACACCTCGACGAAGGGATAATGGCCGCTTTGAGCGGCGATGATCTCGTACGAGGGATACATGCAGATCAGGATATTGCACAGGCAGGGCAAGAGCCTGCGTGCCATTGCTTGTGAGGTTGGCTGCTCGGTCAACACGGTAAGGAAGTATCTGGCGGCGCGGGACGCGCCGAAGTTTCGGCCCGCGGCGACTCCGCGCGAGTCGATACTGAAACCGGTCGAAGCCTACCTCCGGGAACGGATCGCGGCAGCGGCACCGGACTGGATTCCAGCGACGGTTCTGTGGCGCGAGAGTCAGTCGAAGGGATTCGATGGCGGCGAGAGAATCGTGCGCAAGTTCGTTGCCACATTGCGACCTGTACCGGCGCCCGAACCTTTGGTGCGATTCGAGACTGCTGCGGGCGATCAGATGCAGGTCGACTGGGTCGAGTTCCGCAGACGCAAAGAAGCGAATCTGTTCGCATTCGTGGCCACTCTCGGCTATAGCCGCGCGACCTACGTCGAATTCGTTTCCGACATGCGGCTCGATACTTTGCTCAGGTGTCACGTCAACTGTTTTAACTGGTTCGGCGGTGTGCCGCGCCGTGCGCTTTTCGACAACATGAAGACCGTTGTCATAGAGCGGGACGCGTATGGTCCAAAGCAGCACCGCTTCCAGCCGGGGTTTCTCGACTTCGCCCGGCACTACGGGTTTAAGCCCGAGCTATGTCAGCCTTATCGCGCGAAGACCAAAGGCAAGGTCGAACGGATGATTGAACCGCCCCGGAAATGTAGGAGACTTCGGATCTTGGCTGTAACGGGAGATTTGAAGCATGGAAAGCGAAGGCAAGACAAGGAA
>NZ_JALQDA010000037.1:0-234427 GCF_023631485.1 Caballeronia sp. GAFFF2
GTCAGCCGCGAAGTGACGAAGCTGGATCGGCCGGAACTGACTTCGGCTTCGATCATCGTGTCGGGTGGACGTGGTCTTGGCAGCGGCGAGAACTACACGAAGGTGCTCGAACCGTTGGCCGACAAGCTTGGCGCCGCAATGGGCGCATCGCGCGCGGCGGTCGATGCCGGTTACGTGCCGAACGACTATCAAGTGGGTCAGACAGGCAAGATCGTCGCTCCGCAGTTGTACGTGGCCGTTGGTATTTCGGGCGCCATTCAGCATCTGGCCGGGATGAAAGACAGTAAGGTCATCGTCGCCATCAACAAAGATCCGGAAGCGCCTATTTTCAGCGTCGCGGATTACGGCGTCGTCGGCGACCTGTTTTCGCTCGTGCCGGAACTGACTGAATCGATCGACATGCGCTGACCCAGGAGGCGTATCGGGCAAACCTTGCCGCGCCTCGCGCGCATGACCCCCTAACGTTCGACTAAAAACCTCACCTTCATTCCCAATCGCTGGGAATTCCATTTTTGTCCGCCGGGAGCGATGTGGCATTCTGCGCTCATCGACATCGCCTTTCCGGCTGGACATCACAGTGAAACGGGAATCTAACGTCACCGGTGCCGAGCGCCTGCTGCTCGTGCTGACCGCGCTCGCCAGCCACGGCAAGGCCATGTCCGCGAAGGACATACTCGCCGCCACCGGTCTCGCGCAGAGCACGCTTTATCGGCAAGTGGCGTTGCTCAAACGCTGGGGCTTCGTCACCGAGGACGCCGGTTTTTACGCGCCCGGCCCGATCAGTCTTCAACTCGCGCTCGGCTTCGACGTCAATTCGCTGCTGGTCGAAGCGAGCCGCGAAGGCATGCTGAAGCTCGCGAACGCCACGCAGGAAAGCGTCGGCCTGATCGTCGCCGTGAACGATCAGGTGATCTGCCTCGAAATGATCGAGAGCACGCAGTCGTTGCGCTGTTCTTTCGAAAAGGGACGCTCGGTGCCGTTGCGCTCGGGCGCATCCGCCAAGTCGCTGCTCGCCTTCATGGCCGACAAACTGCGCGCCGAGACGCTGGAACGTCTGTTCGCCAACGACGATGCCACCCGCGCCACCCTCGAAACCGAACTGGAGCGCATTCGCTCGCGCGGCTTCGCGGTGAGCGAAAGCGAAGTCGATCCCGGCGTATGGGGCGTAAGCGCGCCCGTGTTCCGGCGCGCGTCGCGCAGCGCGGGCGCGAGCGCATCGATCACGCTGATGGCGCCCTCCTCGCGCGCGGCAGGCCGGGAGCAGCAACTCGCGGACTGGACCGTGCGCGCCGCCAATGCCATATCCGCGCGGCTGCAGGCCGCCTGAACCGCCATTCAACGACAGACCACACCCCTGGAGCCACGCCATGAAAATCAAGAACCTGCTTTCCGCCGCGAGTTTCGGTATCGCCATGATGATTGCCGCGCTGCCTGGCGCCGCGGCCGCGCAAGACTCGAACGTTTTGAACGTCGCCACGGACGCTACCTTCCCGCCGATGGAGTTCGTCGACAAGGGTCAGCGCACCGGCTTCGATATCGACATCATGAACGCGCTCGCCAAGAGCATGGGCAAGCAGATCCAGTGGACCGATATCGACTTCAAGGGACTGGTTCCGGGCCTCGTCGCCCATCGTTTCGATGCAGCCATCTCCGGCATCTACATCACGCCGGAACGCGCCCAGGTGATCGACTTCACCCAGTCGTACTTCGCGGGCGGCCTGTCCGCACTGGTCAAGGCGGATTCGTCGATCAAGACGCTCGCCGATCTCAACGGCAAGAAAGTGACGGTGCAGGTCGGCACGAAATCGGTCAACTTCCTGCGCGACAACTATCCGCAAGTGCAGCGCGTGGAAGTGGAAAAGAATCAGGAGATGTTCGATCTGGTCGGCATCGGCCGCGCGGATGCCGCCGTGACGGGCAAGCCCGCCGCATTCCAGTTCGCGCGCACGCGCCCCGGCTTTCGCGTGCTGGACAAGGAGCTGACGACCGAGGCATATGGCATCGCGGTGCGCAAGGACGAGCCGCAATTGCGCGATCAGATGAACGCCGCGCTCGCCAAGATCAAGGCGGACGGCACCTACGACGCGATCGTGAAGAAGTGGTTCAGCGCGAGCGCCGGCACGACGGCAAGCGCGAAGTAAGCCGGCGGACCTGAGCCATGCAACTCGACTTCACGCCAGCCTTCGCCGGTTGGGACGATCTGGCGCATGGCGCGCTCGTCACGGTGGAAGTGACCGCCGCCGCGCTCGTGCTCTCGTGCCTGCTCGGACTTCTGATCGGCATCGGCCGGCTCTCGCCGCAGCGACGCATCGTCTACGGCTTCTGCACCGGATATCTGATCTTCTTTCGCGGCACGCCCCTGCTCGTGCAACTGTTTCTGCTGTTCTTCGGCCTGCCGCAGTTCAATATCCTGCTGCCTGCCTTCGTGTGCGGCATGCTCGGGCTCGGCCTGTATTCGGCGGCCTACGTGTCGGAGGTCGTGCGTGGCGCGATTCAATCGGTGGATCGTGGACAGATGGAAGCTGCGCGCTCCATCGGCATGTCGGCGGGTCAGGCCATGCGCGCGATCATTCTTCCGCAAGCCGTCGTGCGCATGATTCCGCCGCTCGGCAACGAGTTCATCGCGCTCATCAAGAACTCGGCGCTGGTGTCGCTTCTGACCATCGACGATCTCATGCACGAAGCACAGAAGATCATCAGCGTGTCGTACCGGTCGCTGGAGGTGTATCTCGTCGTCGCGCTCGTCTATCTCGTGCTGACGCAGACGACGAACTACATTCTTCATCGCGTGGAGCGACGGTTGCGCGCAGGAGGCATGGTGCAATGAACAGCGCCCAACCCATTCTCAGCATTCGCGATCTCACCAAGTCGTTCGGGACGCATCGCGTATTGAACGGTATTGACTTCGATATAGAGCCGAGTCAAGTTGTCGTGGTGATCGGGCCAAGCGGCTCCGGCAAGAGCACGTTTCTGCGCTGCTGCAACGGTCTGGAGCAGCCCGAGCGCGGAACCATCGACATTTGCGGGCATCGTCTCGTCGATCAGGGAACCATGCTCAAGGAGCGCGCGCTGAATGCATTGCGCACGGAAGTGGGCATGGTGTTTCAGTCGTTCAACCTGTTCCCGCATCTTTCGGTGCTGCACAACATTACCGTGGGACCGCGGATGTTGCGCGGTGCATCGAAGGCAGATGCCGAAACGGCCGCGCTCGGCCTGCTCAGGAAAGTCGGCCTCGAACACAAGGCGCATGCCATGCCCGCGAGTTTGTCGGGCGGCCAGAAGCAGCGCGTCGCCATTGCGCGGGCGCTGGCCATGCAACCGCGCGTCATGCTCTTCGACGAACCCACGTCCGCGCTCGATCCCGAACTCGTCGGCGAAGTGCTTCAGGTGATGAAGCTGCTCGCCGCCGAAGGCATGACCATGCTCGTCGTCACGCATGAGATGGGCTTTGCGAGAGAAGTGGCGGATGTCGTCGTCGTGATGGATGGCGGCGAGATCGTCGAGGCGGGCCCGCCCTCGCAAATCTTTTCGACACCCACCCAGCCTCGTACACGCTCGTTCCTGCAAGCGGTTTTGTCGCGTGCGTGAATGTTTCACCGATGCCCGATACCGAGTAGTCCGCCCATGAATACACGCACGAAATCACTCTTTGCGGCGCATGCGCTTTTGCCCGAAGGCTGGCGCACCGACGTGCTGCTCGAATGGGACGCCACAGGTACGCTCGTGGCGGTCACACCCGATAAGCGCGATGCGCCCGCGGGCGTCGCGCGCGCCGCCGGACCGGTCATTCCCGGCATGCCGAATCTTCATTCGCACGCGTTCCAGCGCGCGATGGCCGGACTCACCGAGTATCGCGCGAACCCGACCGACAGTTTCTGGAGCTGGCGGGAACTGATGTATCGCTTCGCCGCGCGCATCATGCCCGAGACGCTCGGCGCCATTGCGCGCTGGCTGTATGTCGAGATGCTCAAGGCTGGTTACACGTCCGTCTGCGAGTTCCATTACGTGCATCACGCGGAGGATGGAACGCGCCATGCAAACCCCGCCGAGCTTGCGCAACGCGTGGTGGATGCGGCGAGCGAAACCGGCATCGGCATGACGATGCTGCCGGTGCTCTATCAGTTCAGCGGCTTCGGCGAAGAGCCGCCTCGCGACGATCAGCGGCGCTTCGTCAATACCACCGAAGGCTATCTCGATCTGCTAGCCGCGTTGCGTCATGCCCGACCCGAACACGGCGCGCTGCGATACGGCGTCGCGCCGCATTCGCTGCGCGCGGTGTCGGAGGCGTCTCTGCGCGTCGTCATCGAAGCGTTGAACGACATCTCGCCTGACGCGCCGGTTCATATCCACATCGCGGAGCAAACGGCGGAAGTGGATGCTTCGCTTGCCGCGCTGGGCGCGCGGCCCGTGCAATGGCTGCTGGATCGTTTTGACGTGAACGCGCGCTGGTGCCTCGTGCATGCGACGCATATCGACGCCAGCGAAACCGCTGCGCTCGCGAAAAGCGGCGCCATTGCGGGCCTGTGCCTCACCACCGAAGCGAATCTCGGCGACGGGATTTTCCCCGCGAACGAATACCTCGACGCAGGCGGCGCTTTCGGTATCGGCTCGGATAGTCATGTCGGCGTGGACTGGCGCGCGGAACTGCGACTGCTCGAGTATGGCCAGCGTCTGTCGCGGCGGCAGCGTAACGTGCTGGCATCGCACGAAACGGCGCAGGTTGCCGATCGCCTGTTTCGCGACGCCCTCGAAGGCGGCGCATGCGCGACCGGCCGCGCAGTCGGCGCGCTCATGCCGGGGGCGCGCGCGGACTGGATTGTGCTCGACGCCGATCATCCGAATCTTGCGGAACAGACGAGCGCGACGTGGCTCTCTTCCGTCGTATTCTGCGAACACGGTGAATCGCCCGTGCGCGACGTGTTCGTTGGCGGCGAGTGCGTGATCCGTGAGCGTCGGCATCGCGATGAAGCGCGGCATTATCGCGACTATCGTGCGGCGCTTGCGCGGCTTTTTGCCGGCGCTTGAATCTACACAGTATCGCTGTTGTGCCCGTCGTTGGAGGGCGTGCCGATCGTCGCGCTCCAAGCGGCGTCGAACGTATCCGTTGCGGCCTATTCGATGCGCCTGCGCGTGGAAATGGCGGACGCCGTGGAAATGACGAGATCCGCGAAGCGCTTTTCGTCGCGATCGGCCTGCCAGCGCGAACGCGCCACCGCAATGTTCACCGCGCCGATGCCTCGTCCGTGCGCATTGGTGATGGCGGCCGCGGTGGAGATGTCGCTGACGAAATATTCGTCCTCCGTGTGCGCATAGCCCTGCTTGCGAATCTGTGCAATACGCTCCTTGATCTTGCGCGGCTGATACACCGTCGAGGCCGTATAGGGCACAAGGTTGGTACGCGAGAGAATGTCGTCGATCTCGCCGTCGGCGAGCGTGGCGAGGATCGAGAGACCGGGCGCCGTGCAATAAGCCGGCAAGCGCGAGCCGGTGATGACGTGCGCGTTGAACACGTTGCGGCTCACGATGCGCAGCACGAAAACGATGTCCGTGTCGTCCAGCACGGTGAGATTGGTGGCCTCTTCCGTCTCCGATCCGAGTTGCTGCAGATACGGCGTGGCGCGGCTCACGAGATCGTTCGACGTGAGGTAGTGATAGGTGAAGTCCAGCAGCCGTGGCGACAGTTCGTACTTGCGGCTGTCGGGGTCCTTGAACAGATAGCCGAGCGCCGCCAGCGTAAAACTGAAGCGCTGCGTCGCGCTCATGTCGAAGCCCGTGATGGCCGAGATTTCCGAAAGCGACAACTGCCGCTTGCTACCGTCGAAAGCCGTGAGCACCTTCATGGCCTTTTCGACGGACTGCACGTACAGCGACGACGCAGTTGCGTCCACCGCCTCGCCCGCCCCTTTCGCGGCGGCGTTCTTGCGTTTTCGCGGGGCTTTGGACTCGTCGCTCATCTCTCGTATGCTTTTGTCGTCGATGGCAAAATTATCGCATAGCCCTATTACCCTATCTGAATGCGATAACTCCTTAGGCTTTCACGCTGGCCAGCCGATCCCACGCGTCTTCCACGCTGCGCGACAGCAGATGCTTCTTGATGCGTTCGCTCGCCGTCAGTTCGAAGCCCGGCGCCGCGCGGTAATAACGCGGCAACTGAAAACTCGCGAGGCGCTCTCGCGCCCATATGTGCAGCGTTTCCCAGTCCACCGGCTCGTCCTTGAACTGCACGTTGAGCAGAATGTCCTGCTCGCCGACCGCCGACGCCACGCCCATCGCAGCGCTCAACCGCACCGCCGGATGCGTCGCGAAAACGCGTTCGATCTCCCATGCCGACACGTTCTCGCCGCGCACACGCATGCTGTCCGTCTGCCGGCCGACGAAATACAGATCGCCATCGGCGTCGCGGCGCGCGCGATCGCCCGTGTGCAATTTGCCGTTGCGAAGCGCAGATTTCGTCGCCTCGGGATTCTTCAGATACGCTGGCAAAAAGGTCCCTTCCACTTTGCTCGACAACACGATCTCACCCGCCTCGCCTGGCGGCACCGGCTGGCCGTGTTCATCGAGCAATTCGATATCGAGCCACGGCAGCGCGCGGCCGATGGACCCCGGCTTGCCGGTAACGTTCGCGGTAGCGAAGCTAGAACACTCCGTCATGCCGTAGCACTCGCGCAGACGCACCTTGAGGCGCGTTTGTATCGGCTCCCACGCAGACGCGCTCACACCCGCGCCCCACGCCACGCGCAACGAATGCGCTGAAGGCTGCGCGGCTTCGGGCAACTGCATCAGGATATCGAGCACGCCGCCAAGGTAATGCAGTTGCGTCGCGCCCGCGCGCTCCACTTGCGGCCAAAACTGCGAAGCCGAGAAGCGCGGCACCGCATGCAGTGTCACCGGTTCGAGGAACGGCAGCAACAGCATCTGCGCGCCGCCGATGTGGCACAGCGGCTCCCACAGGAACAGGCGGTCGCCCTCGCGCACGTCGGCGACACGCAACGCCGCTTCACTCGCAATGCGCATCATGCGATGCGTGAATACGACGCCCTTCGGCGCGCCCGTCGTGCCGGATGTATAGATGATGCACAACGGCGCGTCGACGGGGATCGCCGGCGTGGCGAACGCGGCGTTCGTATCCGCCGCATCGAACGCGGGCAGGCGCGTGCGTTTGGACATGCCGCAGTCGATCGATGCCGTGATCGCGTCGAACTCGCCGTCGATGACGAAGAGTTTCGGTTCTGCATGTTGCAGCAGATAGTCGAGGCCCGACGCGCGCAACTTGATGTTCACCGGCACCCAGACGAGGCCGCTCAACACGAGTGCGTAAATCAGATGAATGTGTTCGGGACTGTTGCCGAGCATCACCGCGACGCGATCGCCCGGCACGAGCCCCTGACCCGCGAACCAGCGTTGCAATTGCACGATATGACGCGAGGCGTCCGCGCACGAGATTGCATGATCGTCGAAATGCACGACGGTGCGCGCGGGCGTGGCGCGCAATCCGGCCGCGAGGAGCGGCGCGCAATCGAGTTCGTCGTTCGCGTGCCGGTGGCCAAAGTATTCTGAATAACGATGCATGTTCGAATCGGGTTATGGACTGCTTTTATGGCTGGGTGTCGCTGAATGGTGTCGAAATCAGCGCGCGCGGCGCTTGATCCACGACGACACCGCCACCACCAGCGCGATCAGCACGATCAGCGTGGTCGATACCGCCGCGAGCGTGGGCGTCACGGCCAATTGGATGTCGTCCCACATCTGTTTGGGTAGCGTCGAGTTGATGCCGCCGCTCACGAAGATCGCAATGGTGAGATCGTCGAAGGAAACCAGAAATGCGAACAGGAACGCCGCCGTCACGCTCGCCATCAGAAGCGGCAGCACGATCGACGTGATACGCCGCAGCGGCGATGCGCCCATGACCCGCGCGGCATCGTCCAGACGCCAGTCGAAGCGCTGGAAGCCGGCTGCAAGCGTCACCACCACGTAGGGAATAGCGAGCACCGTATGCCCGATCACGAGGCCGAGGTTGGTGCCCGTCAGCCCGAAGCGTCCGAACAGATACAGGAGCCCGACCGCCACCACGATACGCGGCACGATCAACGGCGCGACCAGCAGCGCGAACACCGGTTTGCTGGCGCGGCGCGGCATGCGCGTCATCGCGAGCGTCGCGCCGAAGCCGAGCAGCAGCGACAGCACCGCGGTGCCGAATCCCACTTCGAACGATCGGATGATCGCGCTGTGCCACACGGGCGAATCCATGAAGGTGCCGAACCACTTGCCGCTGAAAAGCTTCGGCGGGAACGCGATGTAGTCGCTCTTCGTGAACGCGTACGGAATCACCGACAGCACCGGCGCGACCAGCACCACCATGATCGCGCAGGTGTAGACGCCGAGCGGACTGGCTGCGCGCGCGGCGGTATCCGCATGCGGATTGCGGCGCATGAGAAACGGCGCGAAGAGGCGGCCGGCCAGCATCAGAACGGCGAGCTTGATGCCTTGCGCCCGCGAGCCGCGCGAACGCTCGGTGACTTCGCCCGTGAGCGAAGTCAGGCCGACCATGCGGTCATAGACGAAGAAGATCACGATCGAGCAGACGAGCAGCACGGTCGAGAGCGCGCCGGCGAACCGCATGTCGAAGAGTTCGAGCACGGACGAGATCACGAGTTGCGCGATCATCGTTTCCTTCGGCGAGCCAAGCAGCGCCGGCACGATGAAGAAGCCGAGACTCGAGATGAACACGAGCAGTCCCGCCGCCGCGACACCCGGCGACGACAAGGGCAGAAACACCGTGAAAAAGCTCATGCTGCGTTGCGCGCCGAGCGTTTCGGCGGCTTGTGTCAGACGGTCGTCGATACCGCGCATCACAGGCAGCATGGTCATCACGGCGAGCGGCATCATGGAATGCACCATGCCGATCAGGACGCCGGTCAGCGATGGAATCGTACCGCTCGTTTCCCGCACGAGACCGAGCGACAGCGCGATGGTCGACAGCACGCCGGTCTTGGAGAGCAGCAGCATCCACGCATAGGTTTTGACAAGGTAGCTGGTCCAGAACGGCAGCATGATCCACAACAGCCAGCGTTCGCGCACGCGTTCCGACAGACGGCTCAACATGTACGCAACCGGATAGCCGAGCAGAATGGACAACGCCGCCGTCATGAACGAGATGCCGAACGTAATCCACAAAACCTTGGCATAAACCGGCGTGCGCGCGATGCGTTCGAACTGCGAGAAACCGTATTGCCCGTCTGCGCCGACGAGTCCGCCTTGCAGAATCTCGCCGACCGGCACGATGAAGAACACCAGCAGGAACAACAAGGTCGGCACGATAGGCAAGATGCGCAACGTGCGCGCGGTCCACACGGACCGGCCGCGCCGCGAGCCTTCGTTCTCGCGTTGCGCGTGAAGTGCGATGGTCATATGCGCGTCCTCAGGCGTGCAGCAACGTGGTGCGATACGGGTCCCACACGAGGCCCACCCTTTCACCGATGCGTGGCGACAGGCTGCGCTCGCAGCGCACCGTGATCTCGCTGCCGTCGTTCATGGCGAGTTGCACGCGCGTATCGCTGCCGAAGAAAACGACATCGGCGATGGTGCCGTCGATGAAGCCGCTCTTCGGTTCCACGAGGCGCGGCGCCTCGGGACGCAGCAACAGCGTGTGGCGCGTCGACGGTGCGACTTGCGCGTTCATCGGCAAGGGAATGCGTCCGCCGGCGGCAAGCAGAATGGGCTCGCCGCCCTTGCCGCGCGTGTCGTCGAGCGCGCCTTCCAGCAGATTCGAGTGACCGATGAAGCCCGCCGCGAATCGCGTCGCCGGGCGGTCGTAGAGATCGGCGGGCGTGCCTACCTGTTCGATGCGCGCCTGATTCATGAGGCAGATGCGGTCCGAAAGCGTGAGCGCTTCGTCCTGATCGTGGGTGACGTAGACGAAGGTCGCGCCAAGCTCTTTGTGCAGACGGCGGATTTCCGACTGCATATGCTCGCGCAGCTTCTTGTCCAGCGCGCCGAGCGGCTCGTCCAGCAAGATCACCGACGGACGATACGCAAAGCATCGCGCCAGCGCGATACGCTGCTGCTGACCGCCCGACAGCTCCTTCGGAAAGCGCTTGGCGTATTCGGTCATGCGCACCATGGCGAGCGCGTCGTCCACGGCGGCGCGCACGTCCTCGCGCGACTTGCGCCGCATGCGCAGACCGTATGCGACGTTGTCCCACACGCTCATGTGCGGAAAGAGCGCATAGCTCTGAAACACCATGCCGATGCCGCGCTTGCCCGGCTCGACATGCGTCACGTCGCGGCCATCTATCTCGATACGCCCCGCGCTCGGCGCAACGAGCCCGGAGATCATCTGCAACAACGTGGTCTTGCCCGAACCCGAGGGACCGAGCAGCGTCAGGAACTCGCCCGCCTGCACGGCGAGGTCCGTCGCTTCCAGCGCGATGGCGTCGCCATAACGCTTCGCGATGGCGATTGCCTCGAGTTTCGAGCTCATCTTCCGCTCCTTACGAAATGATCCACGAATTGAACCGCTCGGTGACCTTCTGGCGATTCTCTTCCCACCATTGCGGACTCGGCAGCTTCATGTCCTTGATGTTTTCCGGCGCCGTCGGCAACAGCGCGGCACGCTCCTTGTCGATGGTCTCGAACGACTTCTTGTTGGTCGGTCCGTAAGCCAGCGTGCGGGTGAGCGCGGCCTGGCGCTTCGCATCGGCGCAAAAGCGCACAAATTGCCTGGCTGCATCGGCGCGCGGCGTGCCCTTCGGAATGCCCCAGCCCTCGATGGAATACAGGCCCTGATTCCACACGATGTTGACCGGCGCGCCCGAATCCTTCGCGGCTTGCGCGCGGCCATTCCAGGTCGAGATCATGTCGACGTCGCCGCTCTGGATCGCCTGCATGGCCTGCGCGCCCGAGGTCCACCAGATGGCGATATGCGGCTTGATCTTGTCGAGACTCTTGAAGGCGCGATCAACGTCAAGCGGATAGAGCTTGTCGAGCGGCACGCCGTCGGCCAGCAGCGCCTGCTCCAGCGTGTCGAGCGGACTGCGCCGCAGGCAGCGGCGGCCGGGAAATTTCTTCACGTCCCAGAAATCCGCCCACGACTTCGGGCCGTTGTCCTTGAACTTGTCGGCGCGATAGGCAAGCACCGTCGAATACACGTCCACACCAAGCCAGTTCGGCGTGATCGCCTCGGGCATGATGTCCGGGAAGTCGCTCGCCTTCAGCCCGATCGGTTCGAGCAGACCTTTCGACTCGAGATATGGAATGTCGGCGGACAACGTGAGCGTGGTTACGTCCCACACGTAGTTCTTGGTTTGCACCATCGCGGCGAACTGCGCCACCGGTTGCGATTCGCGCGCGACGCTCACCACCTTGATGCCGGTGGCTTTCTCGAACGGATCGTAGAAGGCCTCGCGATACGCCGTCGTGTACGGGCCGCCCGGGTCCGACACCACGATCTGCTTACTCTGCGCGCGTGCTGCAAGCGGCATTGCGCCAGTTACGGCTAGCGCAAGCGCGCCTTGCAGGGCGCGGCGTCGCGTCGGATTGAAGTCTTGCGTCATGTTTCAGGTCTCCCGCACAGGGATTGAAAAGGAACGGCTCGGCTTCAGCCCGATTTATTTGGCGCGCTTTTTGAAGAACGCTTCCATCATGCGAGCCGGCTCCCCGGAGTCGTACGCTTCGCGCTGAATGCGCATGCCCGCTTCGATGCAATCGACGAAACCCGGCTCCGTCATCTCGCGAAAACGCTGCTTGTCCAGACGCATGGCGACCGGTGGCTTGTCCGCGAGTTCGGTGGCGATTTCGAGCGCCTTCTCGAACACCTTTTCTTCCGGCACGAGGTGATGCATGAGACCGATGCGGTGACACTCCTCCGCGTCCATCAGGCGACCGGTGAGCGTGAGTTCGATGGTTCGCGACATGCCGAGCATCGAGTTCATGATCCACGGACCCGTCGTGCTGGCGATACCCGCGTTGATTTCCGGCTGACCCATGCGCACGCCCGGATGACCGACGCGAATGTCGCCGAGCAGCGCGACCTGAAATGCCGAGCCGGCGGCCGTGCCGTTGAGCGCCATGACGAGCGGCTTCTGAAGGCCGCGCAGCGCGGCGTAATAGCGCTGCCATTCCTTGACCCATTCCACGGCGCGCTCGCCGTCGAAGTCGTGCGCTTCCGACAGATCCTGCCCCGCCGAAAATGCGCGGTTGCCGGCGCCGGTCATGATGATCGCGGCGACCTGATCGTCGTCGTTGTAGCGATCGAGCGCGTCGATGATCTTGTTACGCATCGGCGTGGTCCACGCGTTGAGGCGCTCGGGACGATTCAGCGTAATGACCGCCACGCGGCCATGACTGGAAAACAGGACGTCTTCACTCATAATTATCGCATCGCAATAGTTGATGGTGAATGGCAATATAGGCCGATCAAAATTACGATGCAAGCGGGTTTACGAGATAGACTGCGGCCGGTTGCCGAGAGACGCTTGCACTTAGGCGTTGAGCCGTCGGTCAACGCATCGCAACACGGCGTTCTCGCTAACCGCTCTGCCCGCAGAATGCGCATGGCCCGCATGGCGGCGATGAACCGCGCCCGCCGCGTACTGACCGCGCACGGTGTCGCAGGCGATATCCGCGACCGACATAGGCCGCAGCGACTTAGATGTTTTTAGGGGGTTTTCGACGCGGGTTCCTTCTCCGGCGCCGCGCGCCAGAAGAAGTTGGAGCAGCCGGCCGTAGCCAAGACGGTTGCGCAAATGGCGGAACGTCTAGGCGCGCGTCTGCCGCTGCGTTCGACACGAGGGCTCGCGCCGGCGGAAGCCGGTCAGCGCTTTTATTTGCACGCGCACCGGAGCAGTCGCCAATACGACTCGGGATGCTGGCGACTAGATGATGGATGGATCGCTTGACGCAGTGAGCGGCTCGCGTGGGAACGAGGCGTGGACCACTTTCCAGGTTCCCACGCCTCGCGCTGTATTTTTAGGTCCGTCCTCGCGCCACGACGACATCGCGGAACCGAATCTTCCGGGGCAATCCCCACGCGATGAGCACAGCCGTAATCGCGCACACCACGGCGATTGCATAGAGTCCCATCGACGGGCTCCCCAGCAGGTCCTTGACCTTGCCGACCATATAAGGCGCAACGATGCCGCCGAACTGTCCAAGCGAGTTGATCAACGCAAGCCCGGCTGCCGCCGCGGCACCCGTCAGCATTCTGGCCGGGAACATCCAGAAAATGCCGAACGAAGCGATGACACCCGTAGCGGAGATGCTGAGGCCGAGCACGAGCAACACCGTATGGCCGGGCCATGTGGCGCTGATCAGATAACCGAGTGCCGCCGCGATCGCGCAGCCGGCCAGATGCCAGCGACGTTCACCGGTACGGTCCGAACTATGACTGATGAGCACCGTGCCAGCCATTGCCGCGAGATAGGGAATCATCGTGATCAGACCGATGATGAGCGGGTCGCTTGTGCCCGCGCTCTTCACCAGTTGCGGCATCCAGAAGAGGAAGCCGTAGATCCCCATGCACAGCCCGAAATAGATCAGTGAGAACAGATAGATCACAGGCCAGCGCAGCGCAACGAGGAACGAATGCGTGCTGTCGACCTTGCGGTCGCGCGAGAGGATCGAGGCAAGAAGCGTCTTCTCCGAAGGCGTCAGCCACTTGGCGTCTTCCATCCGGTCATCGAGCACGATCAGCACCACGATGCCGAGCAGAACCGACGGCAAACCTTCGAGCAAAAACAGCCACTGCCAGCCGGGCATGCCATTCAAGCCATCGAAGAACTTCAGGATGCCGCCGGAAATCGGGCCACCGATGATTCCGCACAGTGCAATCACCCCGAAAAAATACGAGTTCACGCGACCGCGCCGTTCGGCGGGAAACCACTGCGTGTAGAAGTAGAGCACGCCTGGCACGAACCCGGCTTCGAGTGCGCCGAGGAGAAACCGCAGGATATAGAACCAGGTTTCGTCGCGCACGAACATCATTGCCGCCGACGCGATGCCCCACGAAATCATGATGCGCGCGATCCAGCGTCGCGCACCGGTGCGCACCATGATCGCGTTACTTGGAATCTCGAACAGCAAATAACCGACGAAGAACACGCTTGCGCCAAAGCCGTACGCGGCGTCGCTGAAGCCGAGTTGAGCCTGCATTTGCAGCTTGGCGAAACTGATGTTCACGCGATCGAGGTACGCAACCACGAAGCAGGCGAGGATCAAGGGAACGATACGTCGGGTTACTTTATTGAAGAGGTGCGCCTCGGCAGCGGTATCCATCTCCGGTATTTCGGTCAGCGTTTCGAGCATACCTGTCTCCATCGATTTGTTTTGTCTTCTAATTGCGGGGCACCAGTTTCCAATCAACCAGTACACGCTGCGCTCGCCCGATTGTCTAGCCGCGTCCTATGAACGGCATCTTGGTTGCCATCACCGTCATGAACTGCACGTTCGCGCCGGGCGGCATGCTTGCCATGTAAGCGACGGATTGCGCCGCATGCGCCAAGTCCATCGTCGGCTCCGGCGCTCGCTCGCCGTTTGCCTGAAGAACGCCACCGGCCATTCCCGCGGCCATCTCTGTCAGAACGTTGCCGAAATCGATCTGACAGACCGCGATGTCGTACTTGCGCCCGTCCAGCGCGCAGGCCTTCGTCAAGCCACTGACTGCGTGCTTGCTTGCCGTGTAATCCGCGGAATGAAGACGCGGCGTATGTGCCGACAAGGAGCCGTTGTTGATGATCCGGCCGCCCGGCGGGTTATTTGCACGCATCCGGCGAAAGGCGGCTTGCGTGCACAAAAGCGTGCCGATCACATTGATATCGAGCATCGTGCGAAAGCGCTCTATCGAAAGATCCTCGACCGACACGCCTTCCACGCCCACTCCCGCGTTGTTGAAAAGCAGATCGAGGCAACCGTAGCGTTCCTGCACCGTGTCGAAGAGACGTTGTACCGATGCCGAGTCGGTGACATCGGTGGCAATGGCCATCAACTTGCTGGCGGATTCGGGAACGTGTTGCTCGTAGTCTCGAATGACTGCGTCGAGCGCCTCTTGCCGACGTCCGGCGAGCGCGACACACCAGCCATCGTTCGCGAGCGCGTGCACCGTTGCCCGACCAATACCGCTGCCTGCTCCTGTGACGATGGCTACGCGCAATGTCTTCTCTGTGTCGTGTCGAGTCATGACGGCTTCTGTTTGTTCTCGTCTGCGGTTGGCCCGGAGCGGTTGATCCGGCATGGATAGGCACTTATGACTTTGCAGTGAATCTAGCGAAAACTTTACAGGCCGGGTACTGAGACTTTTTGATAGCGGTATGACTTTGCGTTATACCGGGCGCTGTCGATTCACACTGCAGATGACGGCCCATTCGGCGCGAGAGCCAGTCCCCGTCTGCGTTCCCGAGGCGGCAACCACCCAGTATTCCGAATCGAGAACTTCCCTGCTTCGTCACAATCGCCCTTGCGCATAAGGGAATGTGCGTAGTACGACCGTATCGGTTCGAAAAGAATGGTTCGGCGGCTCGCATATCGATTACGAGCCAGCTTGCGCAACCGCGGTTTCGGTAAAAAAGTGCGCCCCCGACGCCACGGCGGAACAAATCCCCTCTCGCTCATTCATGTTCTATCGCCGGGAGCCGTTATTGGATACATGGAGCATCGCATCAGGCACTGTGCGCTCAAGCGACGCTTCATACCCAGAGCCTGAACCGTAGGCCCGGGTACACGATGAAGCTTCTGCGCATTCAAAACCTTCGGATTCGTCAACTGAGAGAGACGACTACCGATGCAGACGACCAATCGGTACACCGGGCAAAGACACCACAACGTTGAACCCGAGGATCAAATCATGACGCACTTCTTCAAGCGCTATCTCAAGGATACGCGCGGCATTACCGCGATTGAATATGGCCTGATCGCCGGCGTACTTGCGCTCGGCATCATGACGTCCGTCAGCGGCGTCGCCACTCAACTGTCGACCACCTTTTCCGCCATCACGACCAAGCTCTCTACGATCCACTAAGCGTGGGCGGCGTTCTCTTCGGGAGTTTCGTGAGCCTCGACCCGGCAACGCTAGGCTAGTCGTAGATCCCACAAGACATCGAGTACCTGTCGAGTGGTGCGCTCAACGTGCCCCACACGGTGTGCAATGCCTAGCCGACGCCACAACGCCGGGCGCAGCGGACGCATGACGACGCGTCCGTCGGGCGATGGCGTCGTCGCCTCATGCGGCAGAAGCGCCGCGCCGTAACCTGCCGCCACGAGACTCTTGATCGCGTCGTTGTAGTTCAGCTGAATGCGCGGCGTCGGATGATGACCCGCCGTCGCAAACCACTCCGCTGTCAGACGCGAGAGACGCGTAGTCGCATCATTCAATATGAGAGGCCGAGCGGCCAGCCAATCAGGCGTGACACGGGCGGGACAACGCCAATGCGCGGGCACGAACGCCATCACCGGGTCGCGGCGCCAAGGCTTTATCACGAGTCCGGCCACGGAGAGTTGAGGCAGCGCGACCAGCCCGACATCCAGTCTCCCATCCGCCAATTGGGACAGCGTTTCATGCGACGTGAGCACCGCAAGCTGAATATCGATTGCGGGATTGTGCTGGCGCAACACGTCGAGCGCTTGCGGCAACAAGTGCGCGATCACACCAGTCGATGCACCGAGCCGCACCCGCCCTTCCAGTCCCTGCACCTGGCGTTCGATATCGTCCAACGCCTGCTCCGCATCGGCCAGCAGCCGACGCGCGCGTTCCACCAGCAACTCTCCTATTGCCGATGGCCTGACCTGCCCGCGCTTGCGTGACAAAAGCGGCGCCCCAATGCGGTCTTCGAGTTCAGCGACATGCAAACTGACCGTCGGAGGCGCCAGATGCAGAGCGCGCGCTGCATCGGCAAATGAGCCCCGCTCGGCAACCGCGATGAGAGTGCGCAAACGGTCAAGGCTGATCTCTCGCATATTGGCGTCCAAATTCAGAAAAGTTGAATGTTCGAGTCATGAAATTCGAATTTTCTTATTCTAACGATTAGATGAACATAGGCGCTCGTTCTGCTCGTTACCACCACTCGGAGTATCCCGCGTATGAGCGCCCCCATTGTTTTCATCGATGGCGACCAAGGCACCACCGGATTGCAAATCCACGAACGGCTGCGTGATCGGACCGACATCACGCTGTTCACGCTTGCCGCCGAAGAACGCAAAGACGCACGCCGTCGCGCGGAAGCCATCAACGCCTGCGACATTGCAATTCTTTGTTTGCCCGATGCCGCCGCACGCGAGGCAGTGGACGCTATCGTCAATCCTGCCGTCAGAGTCATCGACGCGAGTTCGGCCCACCGCATACAGCCGGGCTGGACATACGGCTTTCCGGAGATGACGGCAGGACAAGCCGATCGCATTGCAAGCGCCCGTCGCGTCACCAATCCCGGCTGCTATCCGACAGGGGCAATTGGCTTGCTGCGTCCGCTGTTGCAGGCCGGACTCATACCCGGCGGCTATCCTGTCAGCATTCATGCGGTATCCGGCTATTCCGGACGCGGTCGTGCCGGCGTGGAGGAACACGAAGGTAAAGATGCCGTTAACGCGCCTTCATTCCAGGTATATGGTCTGGAGCTCGCGCACAAGCACACGCCGGAAATCCAGGCGCATGCCGGACTCGCGCAGCGCCCGATTTTCGTGCCTGCGTATGGTGCGTTTCGCCAGGGCATTGTGCTGACGGTGCCGTTGGAGTTGCGGCTGCTCGCATCCGACGTGGATGGCGCCACGTTACACGCTTGCCTCGCGCGCCACTATGGGGACGCGGCCCACGTGCATGTCTTGCCGCCGCATGAATCGAGCGTTTTGCGGCATCTCGATCCTCAGGCGCTGAACGGTACGAACGACATGCACCTGAGCGTATTTTCCAACGTGGAACACGGGCAGGTTCTGCTGTCCGCGGTGTTCGACAACCTTGGCAAAGGCGCGTCCGGCGCTGCGGTCCAGAACCTGAACCTGATGCTTACGCGGCAATGCCAAGGGTGAACTCAGGCGATGACCTTTTGCTCTCCAGCGGCCTCGCGCATGCGACGTGCTTCGTCGCGCAGGAACTGCTGGTAATCGTCCAGATCGCCGTCGAAGGGTTCGACGCCGCCCTTGGTCACGAGCCAGAACTCGTCGCATACCGCGCGCAGCAGGGACCGGTCGTGACTGACCAACATCACCGTGCCTTCGAATTCATTGAGTGCCATGCCTAGCGCTTCGCGTGTGGCCAGGTCGAGGTGGTTCGTAGGCTCGTCGAGCAGCAGCAGGTTAGGGCGCTGCCATACGATCATGCACAGCACGAGCCGCGCCTTTTCGCCGCCGCTCATCGTGCCGACTGCCTGATGAACCATGTCGCCACTGAAGTTGAAAGTGCCGAGGAACGTGCGAAGCGATTGTTCGGTGCCACTTTGGCCGGGCGCACGCATGTTCGCGGGCGTGTCCTTGGCAAGGCGGATCATGTGTTCCAGCGGCGTGTCGAGAGGACGCAGCACGTCGAGTTCTTGCTGCGCAAAGTAGCCGATGTTCAGGCCCTTGCCTTCGCTGATTTCGCCCGCAATCGGCGCGAGTTCGTGCGCCACCGTCTTCACCAGCGTGGACTTACCCTGGCCGTTGGCACCGAGAATACCAATGCGCTGTCCGGCCAGCACCGACCGGTTGATGCCTCGCACGATGACCGTCGGCGGCGTGCCGGGCTCGGCATCGCTCGGCGCCGGGTAGCCGAAGGTCGCGTCCAGCATCGACAACAACGGGTTCGGGACGTTGAGTGGCTCCTTGAACTCGAAGTTGAACTCTGCGTCGGCGAGCACGGGCGCGATCTTCTCCATGCGTTCGAGCGCCTTGACCCGGCTCTGCGCCTGCTTCGCTTTCGAAGCCGTTGCCTTGAATCGGTCGATGAACTTCTGCAGGTGGGCGATCTTGTCCGCCTGCTTGGCCATCGAGGCCTGCTGCAACGCCATCTGCTCGGCGCGCATGTCTTCGAACTTGCTGTAGTTGCCGCCATAACGCACGAGCTTGGCGTTATCGACGTGGACCGTTACCTGCGTGACCGCATCGAGGAATTCGCGATCGTGGCTGATCACGACCAAGGTTCCCTGATAACGCTTGAGCCACGCCTCCAGCCAGACCAGCGCGTCGAGGTCCAGGTGATTGGTCGGTTCGTCGAGCAACAGCAAGTCGGACGGACACATGAGCGCGCGCGCCAGTTGCAGCCGCATGCGCCAGCCGCCGGAAAAACTATTCACCGGCTGGCTAAGTTGCGCAGCACTGAAACCGAGCCCCAGGATCAGCGCTTGGGCACGCGCGGGGGCATCGTGCGCACCGGCGTCGTGAAGGGCCATGTAGGCGTGCGCCATGCGCATGCCATCGTCGTCGGTCTCCGCGGCGGCGACTTCGATCTGCGCGGCCAGCAACACGGTGTCTCCTTCAATTACGAAGTCGGTCGCGCTCTGCTCGGTCTCCGGCATCTCCTGCGCGACCTGGCCCATCTTCCAGGCAGCGGGAATCGAAAACTCGCCACTGTCCTCGTGCAGCGTGCCATTGAGAAGGCCGAAGAAGGACGACTTGCCGGCGCCATTGCGCCCTACGAGGCCGATCTTTTCGCCGGGGGTGAAGGTGACGGACGCGGAGTCGAGTACGACATTGACGCCACGGCGCAGCGTGACATTACGGACGGAAATCATAGAGAGCTACTTCGAAGAGGATAGGCATGATAGCCGACCGAGCGCGCCAAGCCTGCTTTTTTATGAACATGAGAGTGTGGGATCGCGCGCAATATCCAATCGATGTCACGATTTTCGCGAAATATCCCCATTAGCGCTCGTCATTCACGCCAAAGGTGCAAGCCATTGAAAATATGGCCTGACGTGCGGGTAATTCAACACGTCCGTTCGCATCATGCCTTAAAGAAATTTGCATTGCGGGCGCTCGTTAATAACACGTATGGGCTTTTTTTACGGTTGAGCGCCACGAATTCCCCACTTCTACACTGACGCTCAAGCAAATCACTCGCGATCTCTGGCTAATCGCTCCAAGAAAAGTGGCTTAGTCGGAATATACTACCTATATAGTTAAAATATCCAAACCGTGTGGTGTAAATGCGACCTTCTCGCAAGTTGATCTGGATAATCTTCGTTTGAACCCGAGGGCCGATAACGACTGATCGAGAAGAGCAGGAAATGCTGGCTCGTCGTTCGGTGCGGTTCACTGGTAGAGAGCCGAGACGGCCCATCAGTGCTATTACCCGCGATTTTCGCGGGTTTTTTTTCGCCTTCAAGTTTTGAGAGGCGCAATTTAATTGGTGCGCCGCGCGGCTGCCTCGATTGTCGTGTACCGGCGACAAGCGGCCTGCATTTTCCAGATGCGAAAACTGCCCACCGTCGATGCCAAAGTACATCGCATAGTCCGACCTACTCGTTAAAACCCTGGAACGACGTAAAGCGAGCCGTCCGGTTTCGATCTCGACGTGTCCGGCCATGTCATTTCCGGATGAATCGCGTAAAGTTTCACCGTTCGATTCTCAAACTCATCATGACCGCCCCAGGGTCCAAAGTCCTCAACCATGCATGAACTCATTCAGTCGCTTGGCGACATCGTCGGCAGCCAGTTCGTCTTCACGGGCGCCACTGAAACGCGCCGCTTCCGGCAGGGTTATCGCTATGGCAGCGGCCAGGTGTTGGCGGCCATTCAGCCCGGCACGCTGGTCGAAATGTGGCGGGCGCTTCAGGCCTGTCATCGTGCAGGGACTATCGTCATCTGTCAGGCGGCGAACACCGGGTTGACGGGCGGATCGACGCCTGCGGACGGCGGCTACGACCGCCCGGTCGTCGTGCTCAACACCATGCGATTGCGGCGGCTGGACGTGATTCGAAACGGCGAGCAGGTCATCTGCCAGCCGGGCGTGACGCTCGATCAGCTTGAAAAGCGACTGCAGCCGCTCGGCCGCGAACCCCATTCGGTGATCGGCTCAAGCTGCATCGGCGCTTCGGTGACGGGCGGCATCTGCAACAATTCGGGCGGCTCGCTGATTCGCCGAGGACCCGCATTCACCCAATTGTCGATCCACGCGCGCGTCACGGCGGACGGCGAGCTGAAGCTCGTCAATCATCTGGGAATCGATCTGGGCGACTCCGCCGAAGTCATACTCGGCCGTCTGGACGCGGGCGAATTGCCGGACGATATTCCGGCAGCCGCAGGGCTGCTCGCTTCGGATAACGAGTACAGCACCCATGTGCGCGACATCGATGCGTCCACGCCCGCGCGCTTCAATGCCGACCCGCGCCGGCTCTATGAAGCATCGGGCTCGGCCGGACACCTTGCGGTTTTCGCTCTGCGGCTCGACACCTTTGCGGCGGACGAACAAACCCAGGTGTTCTATATCGGCAGCAACGACGCCGCCGAGCTGGAAACCATACGCCGCGACATACTAAGTGGCTTCCGTAGTCTACCGATCGCCGGTGAGTACATGCACCGCGGAGCGTTCGATATCGCCCGTCGCTACGGCAAGGACATGTACATGTACATTCGTGCGTTCGGTACGGATAAGGTGCCGCATGCATTCGCGGCGAAGAGCAGGTTCGACGGGTTCACCGAGAAAGCGCGTCTTGGTAACGGCATCAGCGATCGGCTGTTGCAGGCGGCGAGCCGGCTTTTGCCCGAGCATCTGCCGCGCCGGCTCATCGAGTATCGCGACCGGTTCGAGCATCATCTGTTGCTGAAGATGGGCAACGACGGGGTGCACGAAGCGCGAACCTACCTCGAGTCGCGTTTTCCGTCGCAACAGGGTGGCTATTTCGAATGCACGCCCGAGGAAGGCAAGGCGGCTTTCCTCAACCGCTTCGCGATTGGAGGCGCCATGGTGCGCTATCGGGCAGTCCATTCGCGAACCGTGGAGGACATCGTCGCGCTCGACGTTGCACTTCCACGGAACACGACCGACTGGTTCGAACGGTTGCCAGCGCATATTTCGAAAGACATCGAATTCACGATGTATTGCGGCCACTTCTTCTGCCACGTTCTGCACCAGGAATACCTGGTGAAGAAAGGTGTCGATTGCGACCGGATCAAGGACGACATCCTCGCTCTGCTCGCCGCGCGGGGTGCCGAGTATCCCGCCGAACACAACGTCGGTCACCTGTACGAAGCGAAAGCGTCTCTTGCACGGTTCTACGAAGAACTGGACCCGACCAATGCCTTCAATCCAGGCATCGGCAAGACCTCGCGGCTCTTCAACTGGGGACGATCATCGGCCTACGAGTGCGCATGCGAGTCGGATCACGAGGTGCTACAAAGAGAGCAGTAAGCGTCATTGCATCCGGCGTGTTCGGCATGATCTTTTCGATGTCGTCGCTCGGCCAAACGACGACTGCTTGTTCGTCGGCCGTTGGGACGCTTCGTTGGCCACGATGCTTTGGCCGATAGAGCGACCGGGTTGCCACATCGACCGTCCGATGCCGTCATGCGCCAAGTTGCAGCGCTGTAGCGGGAGCCGTTTCACTGCGTGTGCGCGTAGCAAGCGACGGCTGTCATGCGAAGCTCAAGCCGAAGCCTCATGCCCACGAGCAATCCCGGCAACCCCCATCTGATCCCCGAACTGCAACGCAGCCAACTGCGCATAAAGCGGCGAACTCAAGAGCAGCTCCGCATGACGACCCTGCGCGACAATACGCCCCTGTTCCAGCACGACGATGCGATCGGCCTGCTGAACCGTCGCGAGCCGATGCGCAATGACGAGCGTCGTGCGGTTGTGCGCCGCGTTGTCCAGCGCCTTTTGCACGAGCCGTTCGCTGGCGGCATCGAGGGCACTGGTGGCTTCATCGAGCAGCAGGATGGGCGGGTTCTTCAAAATCGCGCGGGCAATCGCAATACGCTGGCGCTGACCGCCTGACAATCGCACGCCGCGTTCGCCGAGAAACGTGTCGTAGCCTTCCGGCAGTTCCTCGATAAACCCGGCCGCGGCGGCCATGTCGGCGGCGCGCTGCACTTGCGCGAGCGTGGCGTCCGACGAGCCGTAGCGGATGTTGTCGATCACGCTGCCAGAAAAGATCACCGATTCCTGCAGCACCACGCCAATCTCCTTGCGCAATTCGACGAGCGGCACATCGCGCGTCGGCACGCCGTTGATCAGAATGCGGCCTGACTGAGGATCGTAGAAACGCAGCAGCAGTTGAAACAGCGTGGATTTTCCCGCGCCGGATGGCCCGACCAACGCGACATGCTCGCCCGGACGAACCTGCAGCGAAAGCCCCGAAAGCGCGGCAATACCCGGCCGCGACGGATACGAGAACCCGATATTCTCGAAGCGGATGCCCTCGCCTCGCGCGGGCAGCGTGACCGTGCTCTCGGCCTCCACGACCGGCGAGCGTGCGGCGAGCAATTGCAGCAAGCGTTCGGTGGCGCCCGCGGCGCGTTGCAGATCGCCCCATACCTCGGCGACCGCGCCCACGGCGCCCGCCGTGAACACTGCGTAGAGAATGAACTGGGACAACTGGCCCGCCGTCATGCGACCGGCGAGCACTGCCTGCGCGCCTAGCCACAGCACGAAGACGATTGCGCTGAACACCAGCACGATCACCACGGCCGTCAACCAGGCGCGAGCGCGAATGCGCGTGAGCGCGGTCTCGAAAGCGGCTTCCACCGCGCCGGCATATCGTTTCGTCTCGAAAGGCTCTTGCGTGTACGACTGCACGGTCGGCATCGCGTTGAGTACCTCGCCTGCCAGCGCGCTCGTGTTCGCGATCTTGTCCTGGCTCGCGCGCGAGAGTTTCCGCACGCGCCGCCCGAAGATCACGACAGGCGCGACCACGATGACGAGCGTCGCGATGATGTACGCGGATAGCATCGGGCTCGTGACCGCGAGCATCGCCACGCCGCCGGTCAGAAGGAAGAAATTGCGCAGCCCGAGCGACAGGCTCGTACCCACCACCGTTTGAATCAGCGTGGTGTCGGCGGTGAGTCGCGACAGCACTTCGCCGGTCTGCGTGGTTTCGAAGAACTGCGGGCTCATCCGCAGCATGTGGTCGTACACGGCTCGACGCAAATCGGCCGTTACGCGCTCCCCAAGCGAGGAGACGAGATAGAAGCGCAGCGCCGTCGCGGCCGCCAGCACGAGCGAGACGACCAGGAGCGCCAGAAAATATCGATCGATATGCGTCCGGTCGCCCTCGGCGAAGCCACGATCGATGAGGTATTTGAACGCGACCGGCAACACCAGCGTCGCGCCCGCCGATGTCACCAGCGCAAGGAAAGCGAGCGCCCAGCGTCCGGCATACGGACGCAGGAACGGAGACAAAGCGAAGAGCTGTGCGACACCGGAGGAAGAACGCGCAGACGATGAAGACGACGAAGACCTGACAGGGTCGGACATGTAAATTCCCGAGCGGGAGCTGAGATCCACTCGATTGTGCCAGTCCCGCCAGTTCCGCGAGTTCAGCCGGAGATCTCGGGCTCGACCAAGTGCGCCAGTTGCAGCAGCGACTCTTGCCAGCCGAGATAGCACAACTCCGCTGGAATGACCTCGGGTATGCCTTCTTGCACGATGGTAACTTCGGTCCCGCACGACACCTGCCGCAACGAAACGGTGACGCGCATTTCGCCGGGAAGGTTGGCATCGTCGAAACGGTCCGAGTAGCGGATCTTTTCGAACGGTTTCAGTTCGAGGTACTCGCCGCCGAAGGACTGGCTCTGGCCCGTGCGGAAGTTGTGAAACGACATCTTGTGAGTGCCGCCCTCCCGCGCATCCATGTGATGGACCTGACAAATTAATCCGTACGGCGGAAGCCACCTTGCGATGGCATGGGGTTCCAGGAATGCGCGGTAGATGCGTTCGGGCGGCGCGCGCAAGACGCGGTGAAGATTGACGGTTCCGGTAGCCATGACATTCGCCTCGCTTCGAGAAGTTGGACACACTGCTACGACGATGCATCGTCGCTGAATTCGACAGCTTCGGGATCAGGGATAACCCCTGAACGAGCGCCGTGTCGATTCATCCGCGAATCGTTCGTCGTCTCTATACGGACCGATCGCGTCTGCCTACCAAGAGGACATCATGCGCAAGCTCATCGTTTCCACGTTCATCAGCATGGATGGCGTCATTCAGGCGCCTGGCGGCCCAGAAGAAGATCGCAGCGGCGGGTTTCGCTTCGGCGGCTGGATCGTGCCTTTTGCCGATAAAGCCATCGGCGACAACTTGCAGGATCTGCTCTCGCGGCCGTTCGACTTGCTGCTAGGCCGCTGCACTTACGACATTTTCGCGTCGTACTGGCCACACGTTCCGGCCCATTCGCCCAATCGCGCGATGGCCGACCTGTTCGACAAAGTGCCCAAGCACGTAACGACGCATCGCGCGGAATCGCTCGGCTGGCACAACAGCCAAGCGCTCGAAGGCGATCTAGCCGATGCAACCCGCGCGCTCTTGCATCAGGAGGGCGCCGATCTGTTGACGTTCGGTAGCGGCGACATGGTGCGCCAGTTGCTCGCGGCGGGCCTCGTGGACGAGCTTCGTCTACTGACTTATCCCGTCTTGCTGGGACGCGGCAAGCGTTTGTTCGCCGACGACGCGCTGCCGTCTGCGTTCACGCTAACGCGATCGGTGAGCACGCCAGGCGGCGTGCTGGTCACGCGCTATGTGCGCGATGGCGAGGTCCGCACGGGATCGTTCGACAAAGCGGAATGACACGACAGACGCTAGGCCGCTTGCCGCCGCGCTCTCACCCACGCAATCATCCGCAATGCGATCAGCTTGAACGGTGGATTGGAGAAAAGCACGAGCGCGCCGAGTGTCAGGCATCCGCAAATAAGGAACGTGCCGGGATAACCAAGCGCGGCCACGAGCACGCCGGACAGCACGCCCGAGAGAATGGAACCCACGCGCGACGCATTGAAGAAGAGCGCCGTCGCGGCGCCTGGCGTGCGCGGCATCAGGTCCTGAATATAGGTCATGCCGAGACACGACGTCACCGAGACCACGAACGCATTGAACGCCTGCATCGGAATCAGGAACTGAACGCTTTGCGAAGCGGCGACCGCGATGAAGTACACCACATGCACGGCCGCGCACGAGGCGAGCCAGCGCTGCTTGTTAAGGCGCGAGCCACGCGCGCCGAGTACGAGCATCATCGGGATTTCGAGCAACGCGCCGAGTCCGAGCATGACGGACACGTCGATACGCGAGCCATGCATGCCATGCACGACGTAGAGCGGCAGAACGATCATCGTGGCACTCGCGGCGAGTCCGATAAGCGTGAGCGCAATGGTCGCGCGCCAGATCTCGGCGCGCGTGTGCGGCGCGCCTTCATGCGGCGCGATCACTTCCTCGGTCTCAGGCGTCGTGACTTCGAGCAATGACGATGGATCGCCCGCGTAATGCGCGGGGGCGCTGTGCGGGTCGCCCTTGGGGGAGTCATGCATCCGCCAGACGATGGCCCCGCACGCCGCGAAGCACGCCGCCGCAAACAAAAAGAGTCCGTAAAAGCCCGCGCCTGCCAATACGAGCGCGCCAACGGACGGCCCGAATACCCAGGCCATGGAAAGCACGGTGCGCAGCGTGGCGAGCGCGAACGAGCGCTCCGCTGCGTCATCGACGGGCAATGCCGAGCGCGCGAACGAGAACACCAGCGACATGGCCGAGCCACCGGCCCCGAGAAACGCGATGCCGACCACGACGAGCGAGACGAAGTTGCGCAGGAAGCACATCAGCAAGAAGCCGATTGCCGATGCGATCAGCGCACCAAGCAGCAACTCTCGATGATGCCCATGCTTGTCCGACCACTTGCCTGCCAACGCGCTGGCGACCACGCCGCTTGCCGCGATGACCGTCATGAAGACGCCGAGTTGCAGCGGCGTCATGTCGGCCTGCTCGACGCTGAACAGCGACAAGTACGGCGCGGTGAAAGAGAGCGCAACGCCGAGCATCAAGATGGCGCCGGCTAGCGGCAAGAAAAACGGGATACGTGCAAGACTGATAAAGCGAGTATTCATTTCGTCTCTGATCGAACGGTGTCGCGACACACAAAGGCCACCGCGAATTATGCGCCGCTCGCGCGACAAGCGTATCCCGAACCCTTCGCGAACATTCGCCTCGCCTGCTCGACAGTCACACGAACGTCATCTTTCGATCGTAATAATGCGCGGCGGGTTTTTATGTCGTTGCAAGCTGCGCGCCGGTCGCCAGCTATCCGCACTCTTTTCGCGCGCGTTAGGAGTTTCCATTTACGACGCGCGCCATTCAGATCATTCCATCGAAGGAGACGTTCATGGTTCGAGCCCGTGTCTTTGCCTTGTCGCTTGCCGTATCCGCGATGTCCATCGCCTGCACGTCCGCGTGGGCGAGCGTCGATCTCGTCGCGATCGGTCAGTTGAGCGGCAACATCGGCGACCGTTCGAAAGCGACGGCCGCGCCGCTCGAAAACGGCGCGCCGGGCAACCTTCTCGGCGGCGTCGGCTCGGGACTCGCGTATGCGGGATGCGATACCTTCCTCGCCGTGCCCGACCGCGGCCCGAACGCGATCTCCTATAACAAGGCTATCGACGATACGGCGTCCTACATCAATCGCTTCCAGACCTTCTCGTTGCGTCTCGAAGCCGGCGGCAAGGGCAGCAAGCTGCCGTATTCGCTGAGCCCGAAGCTGCTCGACACGACCTTGCTGCACAGCCATGAGCCGCTCGTCTATGGCGATGGCGCGGCGGCCGGCGTCGGCAATGGCGCGCCTGCGCTGAACGCCACCAATCACACGCACTATTTCACCGGGCGCTCGGACAACTTCACGCCGACGCAGCCGTCCACGTATCCGCGCGATGCGCGTCTGGACCCGGAAAGCATTCGCGTGGCGCGCGATGGCGCGAGCGTCTTCATCTCCGATGAGTACGGTCCGTATATCTATCGTTTCGATCGTCGCACGGGCGAGCGGATCGCCGTGTATCGTGTGCCGGCCTCGTTCGCCGTGACGACGCTATCGTCCATCGGCAACGATGAGATCAGCGAGAACACCTCGGGCCGCGTGGCGAACAAGGGCATGGAAGGTCTCGCCATTTCACCCGATGGCGATACGCTCTTCGGCGTGATGCAAAGCCCGCTGATTCAGGACGGCGGCACGAACGGCCCATACACGCGAATCCTGCGCATCGACGTGCGTACCGGCAAGACCACGCAGTTTGCATATCCGTTGACCAACATCGGCACGGACGCGAAGCCGAACTATCCCACCATCAGCGACATCGTCGCCGTGAACGAGCATGAATTGCTGCTCGACGAACGCGACGGCAAAGGTCTCGGCGACGATTCGAAGGCCGCGTTCAAACGTGTGTACCACGTCGATTTGAACGGCGCGCAGGACGTGAGCCAGGCAAGCGGCGCGAGCGGCCTCGCGCCCTACGCGTTGAACAAGACGCTCTTCCTCGATGTCGTCGCGGCCTTGACGGCCTATGGCTTCGCGCCGACGGACATTCCCGCCAAGCTCGAAAGCCTCGCGTTCGGGCCGGATATCCGCGTGAAGGGCGCGGTCAGGCACACGCTCTTCATCGCTAACGACAACGACTTTGTGGGAACGGTCACGGATACCAATCACCCGAACGGGATCGACAATCCGAACCGGTTCTTCGTATTTGCCATGGATTCGGCGGATCTGCCGGGATATGTGGCGCAGCGCTTGCCCGGAGCGGGTGGCCGCGACGATCGCGCATGCCGGGACGATCACGACGATCACGAGCACGACGAGCACGATCACGACGGTCATGGCCGCGGTCACGGCGACTGATCGAAGTCGCACGATCTTGTCCACAGTTTCAGTGGACAAGATCGTGGATAACTCGCTCGCGAAAGACGTATCGCGTTGAAGTGAAACGCTTTTTCGCTCGTGTCGCGCAAACGTGCCGTTCGGCTCATTTCTGCCGCGTATTCAAGCGCCGCGTCTTAGCGCTCACAGGCTCAGGGCAAGCTCCCGTGCCTTCTCGCTCGCTTCATTGCGCGATGCATGGTCCTGCTCGGGACCCGCCAGGGTCTTCTCGACAGTGACGACGCGCACATCGGTAATGCCGACCATGCGCGACCACATCTTCAAATAGTCCGACTGGAAATCGTATTCCTCCGGCGGGAAGTCCCCTCCAAGCTGAACACCGCGCGCGGCGATGGTCACGACCGTCTTTCCGCCGAGCAGGCCGTTCAAGCCGTTCTCGTCGAAAGTAAAGAGCACGTCCTTCTGCGAGATGACATCGATCAGATGCTTCAGGCGATACGGAATGCCGAAATTCCACATCGGCACGCTGAAGACGATCACGTCGGCCTTCGTGAACCGTTCGGCGAGCGCGTGCACGGTCCGCCACGCGGACGCCTGCGCGGTATCGAGCTCACGGCCCTGGATGCCCGCGTATTTTGCTTCGAGTATCGGGCCATCGAACGTGGGCAGATCGGTTTCCCATACGTTCAGTTCATCGACGCTTCCATCTGGATGGCGCTCCTTCCATGCATCGGTGAACGCCCGGGCCACTTGCTGCGAAGCGGAACGCCCGGCACGGGGCGAACCAATCACATGAAGAAGATGCATAAGTTCTCGCGAAGGTAAGTTGGAACGAGCCGCGCGCCTGGGCTTGTGCGTCGGGACGCACGGGCAACGATTAAAAGCCAACGGCGCAGCAAAAACGATGCCGTTTCAGACGGGCGTTTTCCGTCCGATCGACCGGATCGGGTAGCGCAAATGCAGAACGTAAGCGTGAAGGCCGTCCTACCGGCAAGCCGCAACCCGACCCGCATTAATACTTTTCCAGATTGTTTTCCTGCTTAAATCGAGTGCTGCCGCGCCGGTTTGTCCATGCGTTTCCTATGCTTAAATCCGGCGAAGCGAACCTCAACCCCTTTAAGAGATCAAGCAATGAGGAATGTAACGTCGATCGCCTCTTTCAAGGCTGCTGTCCTGCTCGCCGCGACGCTCGGTGCCGGCGCCGCATCGGCGGCCGGAACGGTTCACTACGGGCTGGAAGCGCAGTATGCGCCGTTCGAGTTCAAGTCGGCATCGGGCGAACTGCAGGGTCTCGACGTCGATATCGGCAATGCGGTCTGCGCCGAACTCAAGATGAAATGCGAATGGACCGAGAGTTCGTTCGACGGAATCATCCCCGCGTTGCAGGCGCGCAAATTCGACGTCATCAATTCGGCGATGAACGTCACGGAGAAGCGTCGACAGATCATCGACTTCACCAACATCATCTACAAGGTGCCGACGCAACTCGTGGCGAAAGCGGGCATCGGCCTCATGCCGACACCTGAATCGCTCAAAGGCAAGAACATCGGCGTGTTGCAGGGATCCACTCAAGAGACTTACGCAAAGGCGAAGTGGGCCAATAACGGCGTGACCGTCACGACCTATCAGGACCAGAACCAGATCTATACGGACCTCAAGTCCGGCCGTATCGACGGCACGCTGGTGCTTTCCGCCGCCGGGCAATCCGGCTTCCTGTCGAAACCGGATGGCGCGGGCTACGCCTTCGCGGGCGGCCCGGTGAACGACGACGCGATCCTCGGCAGCGGCATTGCGTTCGGTGTGCGCAAGGACGACGGCGCGTTGAAGGAGCGCCTGAACAAGGCTATCGCCAACTGCAGGCGAACGGCACGGTCAAGACGCTGGCAAGGAAATATCTCGGCGATATCGACGTCTCTCCGAAGTAATCCATCGCTCGTGGCAATCCGCGAACGCCGGGCCTTGCGCGCGGCGGGCGCGGGAAATCCATTGGTCGACTTTATTATTTTCGGTCTACACTGAATTCATCGCCTATCCACCGATTAACCCATCAACTCCTCAGCAGGCGCGTTTGTAGTCCTCCGCGAGCCGAAGCATGCCGAGTCGGTCCGTGCCCAACATCATTTGAACGGGACGACTCATCATGGCCGATACGAGTTACATGGCGCGCAAATCCGTCGCCGATATCGTGGGAAGCGCGGACGCGGAAGGCAGTCACCTATCGAAAACCCTTGGCGCCACGAGCATTACGGCAATGGGTATCGGCGCGATCATCGGCGCTGGCATCTTCGTGCTGACGGGCACCGCCGCCGCGCAATTCGCGGGGCCGAGCATCATGCTGTCGTTCGTTTTGGGCGGCATTGCATGCGCGTTCGTGGGTCTGTGCTATTCGGAACTGGCGGCCATGCTGCCTGTATGCGGCAGTAGTTATACCTACACGTATGCCACGCTCGGCGAGATTTTCGCGTGGATCATCGGCTGGGATCTGATCCTCGAATATGCGATGGGCGCGGCGACGGTGGCGGTCGGCTGGTCGGGCTATATCGTGAGCCTCTTGCATAACGTGGGCGTCACGATTCCGCCTGCGCTCGCGGCCGCACCCGGCACCGTCATCAAGCTCGCCGACGGAAGCACCGTGACGGGCGTCATCAATTTGCCGGCGGTGTTCATCATCGGCGTGCTGACCACGCTGCTCGTGCTCGGTACGAAGGAATCCGCACGGCTCAACAACATCATGGTGGCGGTCAAGCTGGTCGTCGTGGTGGCCTTCATCGCGCTCGGCATCTTCTTCGTGAAGCCGGCGAACTGGCATCCGTTCATTCCGCCGAACACGGGCGAATTCGGCAACTTCGGCATGAGCGGCATCTTGCGCGGCTCCGCCGTGGTGTTCTTCGCGTTCATCGGTTTCGATGCCGTCTCCACTGCCGCGCAAGAAGCGAAGAAACCGCAGCGCGACATGCCTATCGGCATTCTCGGATCGCTCGTCATCTGCACGGTGCTTTACATCCTCGTTGCGGGCGTGCTCACCGGGCTCGTGCCTTACGGCGAACTCAACGTGCCCGATCCCATCGCGAAGGGCGTGGATGCCATCGGCATGAACTGGTTCTCCATTCTCATCAAGATCGGCGCGCTGACGGGTTTGACCACGGTGATTCTCGTGCTGCTCTACGGACAAAGCCGCATCTTCTTCACGATGTCGACCGACGGCCTGCTTCCGGGGCTTTTTGCGCGGGTGCATCCGCGGCTCAAGACGCCGCATTTGAGCCAGATTCTCATTGGTTCGATCGTGGCGATCGTCGCGGCGCTCACGCCCATCAGCGTGCTTGGCGAGATGGTCAGTATCGGCACCTTGTTCGCGTTCATTCTCGTGTGCGGCGCGGTGATCTATCTGCGGCGCAGCGATTCCGGCGCCAATCGCCCGTTCAGGGTTCCGGGCGTGCCCATCGTCCCGATTCTGGGCATCCTCTTTTGCCTCCTGCTAATGTCCGGCTTGCCGCTCGTCACGTGGGTTCGGCTCGTGGTTTGGCTCGTCATCGGCATGGTGATCTATGTGTCGTATGGCCGGAAACATTCGAAACTGCGTTTCCCGGAACGGCAATGAACGCTTGAGGGCGCGTCGCGCGGTATCTCAATATTTCTCACATGCACGTGAAATATGCTCGTTTTGCGACGACACCGGGCCGGCTTAGACTGGGATGTCAATCATCCCAGGAGCATTTCTCATGAGCGTGTCTTTATATGAGTTGTCCTCGGTCGCGGTCATACTCGGTGTCGTCGGCTTGATGCTGGTCAGGGCGTTCGCGGCTTCGCATACGGATAGCGTCGATGTTTTCAGGAAGACGGACGCGGAGAAACGTTAGTTTTTCCAAGGCCGCGTGATGCAGACGGTCAGTTGTGAATGACGTCCGCGACGATCTTCTTGGCGTCCTTGAACTGATACACGGTGATCGCCGCAGTGGTCAGATCGCCACGCGGATCGAAGGCGATATTGCCCGTCACGCCGTCATAGCGAGTTGCGGGCATCGCGGCCAGAATCTTCGCGCGGTCGGTGGAGTTCGCGCGTTTCATTGCATCGACAATCACATATACCGAGTCATACGCGAACGGCGCATACGCGTTGATCGGCGTCTTGAAGCGTTCCACATAGCGCTTTTCGAATTCCGCGCCACGCGGCATGCGTGCAAGCGGCAAGCCCGCTTCGGAGCAAACCAGATTGACGATGGCATCGCCCGCAAGCGAACTCATCTTGTCCGTGCATGCGCCATCGCCTGCCAATACGCGCGCGTTGATGCCCAGATTGGCCGCCTGCTTGACGAGCGGACCAGCCGTTGCATCCGACCCGCCGTACATGATGACGTCCGGCTTCAGACCTTTAACCTTGGTCAGGATCGCGCGAAAATCGGTGGCTTTGTCGCTGGTCGCTTCGTGCGTCACGATAGCGCCGCCGCCCGATGACACCGCCTTCGAGAATTGTTCGGCAAGCCCTTGCCCGTAAGCGGTCGAGTCGTCGATCACGGCCACGCGCCGTGCTTTCAGCGTGTTGGTGGCAAAGCGTGCGAGCGCGGGACCTTGCATGGCATCCGTCGCCACGAGACGAAACGCCGTCTTGTAGCCCTGCTGCGTATAAGCTGGATTGGTGGATGCGGGCGTGACCTGCACGACGCCCGCTTCGCTATAGATACGCGATGCCGGAATCGACACGCCCGAGTTGATGTCGCCGACTACCGCGACCACGCCATCATCGACCAGCTTCTGCGCGATCTGCGTCCCGGTGCGCGGGTCGGCCGCGTCGTCTTGCGAATCGAGTTGCAGCGTTACGTTCTTGCCGCCGATGACGAGATGCCGCGCGTTGATTTCATCGACAGCCAAGCGCGCCGCATTCTCGCTGTCCTTGCCGATGTTGGCGAGCTGGCCGGTCAACGGCGCGGCATGACCGATCAGCACGACCGCATCGGCGGCATGCGCGGCAAGCGGAGCGAACGATGCACAGACAGCAAGCGTCGCGGACAACGGATACATAGCGCGTGGTTTCATGGTTGGACCTCTTTGATCGTGGATATCGGGTTGGCAACAAGGGGTTAGCAACAAGGTGAACGCAGTATTCGGTGGCCGATATACGTTGTCCAACGAGTAATTCCTGTCGCCCGCGATAAGAATTCGTTAAGCGTTCGAGCGCATTTGCCTGAAGCGCGCCTCGACGCCGCGACCGATTGCGAGAACGGCTGCATCGGCGAATGCGGGACCGACAATCGACATTCCCACCGGCAATTCGCCCTCGCGATGACACGGCAATGTGAGCGCGCAGCCATCGAGCAAATTGACGATGCCTGGATTGCGCAGGGTCTTCGCATTGACCGCGAAGAAGTGTTCGTCGTCATGTTCGAGCGCTTCCCGAAACGGTGCAACGATGGCGACGGTCGGCATGAGCCATGCATCGAAGGGCGCGAGCCGTCGTCGTGCGCCGCGAATGAAACGCTCGCGCGCGGCCATTAGATCGATGTAATCCGCCGCCAGAAAACGCTCTCCCCGACGCAGGCGCGCGAGCACGCGCGGGTCGTACCGATGCCCCTCCCGAGCCACGAGATGCCGATGCCACGCCCACGCCTGCGATGCCGTGATGCCCGGTTGAGGCGCATGTTCGAGCACGTCGCGCAGCTCCGGGAAGTCGATTGACTCGATAGTCGCGCCCGCCGTTCGCAATGCATCGAGGGCGCGCTCGAACGCCGCGCGCACGGCATCCTCTGCGTCATCGACGACATCGGCATAGGTCACGCACAAGCGCAGCGTATCGAGCGGGCGCGCCGTGGTATCGGGCGTCTCGGCGGACAGAATGGCGTCGGCCGCCGCGCAGCAATCGACGCTGTTCGCAATCGCGCCGACCGAATCGAACGCGCTTGCGAGCGGCAATACGCCGTCGAGCGGCACGCGCCGCGCGGTCGGCTTGAACGCCGTGAGGCCGCAGAATGCCGCCGGAATGCGCAAGGAGCCGCCCGTATCCGTGCCGAGCGCCCACGCCACGTGTGAGCGCGCAACGGAGACCGCCGCGCCCGAACTCGATCCGCCCGCCACCCGACGCGCATCATGCGGATTGCGCGGCGTGCCGTGATGCGGATTCAGCCCGAGCCCCGAATACGCGAACTCGCTCATGTTGGTCCGGCCGACGAAGACCGCGCCCGCATCGCGCAGACGCGAGACCGCGACGCTATCGCGCGTGGCCGGTTCAGCGCCTTGCAGCACGCGCGAGCCGGCGGCGGTGACTTCGCCCTTCACATCGAACAGGTCCTTGATGGAGACGGGAACGCCCGCGAGCGACGACGGTACGTAGTCGCGCAGACGCAAGGCATCGCTCGTCATGGCGGCCGCGTGCGACGACTCGCGATCCACGCTCACATAGGTGCTCGGGTCTACGTGGGTATCGCGCTGGATCGCTTCGAACGAGGCGTCGACGAGACTCGACGCCGTGGCTTGCCCCGTTGCGAGCGCGTGCTGAATGGTGCTGATGGTCGGCATGGCCGTCACTCCACGTGCGCGAGCGCATTCACGCCATAACGATGAACCAGCGTGCGCCGCAAGACCGGATCGTGCAGTTCGATCTCGAAGCTCCACGCGGGCAGCAGTGCGCCGAGCAGTGCTTGCGTGCCGCAATAAAGCACCGTGCCGGAAGGTAACGAACGCGTGTGCCCGAGCCCGGTCAACAGAATGGCCGGCGGCAGCAATCGTGCAAGCGAGCCTTCCTGATAGAGCACGCGCTCGCCATGCGGATCGATACGCCAGCTTCGCGCAATCAACTGGTCCCAATGGGCAGCGACATCGTCGTAGCGCCAGAGCGTCGCGCCGAGCGGCTTCGCGCACATCTGCTTGGAAACGGCCACGTCGTAGCTTTCTGCCTTGCGGTCCGTATGGTCCGAGCCGACGCCGACCAGCAGACCATGGCTCGCGTCCGACACGAGCACGGCCTCCACCTCGCCCGAAGAATTGCCGCCGACGACATCGATCCGTTCGTCCACGGTCAGCAGCGACGCCGCGACTTCGTAGAAGCATGGCGTCGTGGCCGGGCGCTTTACGCCCAGCGCGGCAAGTTCGGCGATATGGTGCTCGACTTCAGCGCTGTCGCGCCCCGCCCAGCCGGCGATGATGAGCCGTGCGGGACTGAACGCGAATCGCGGTCCATCTTCGATGACGAATGAAATGGCTGACATGTGAGCTTCGAGATAAGGATGACGACGCCCACAGTGTTCGCGTCGAGCGCGTGCCGTGTCCAACAAATAAAACTTGAGGCAAGTGCGGAGAATTTCTTGTCGTTCGACGCTTATTGCGGCGCTACACTGGGCCGTCCGATACGACTCGCCCTGGCATCCACCATGAACGTCCGCTTTCTCGAGACCTTCGTCTGGCTCGCGCGCTTGCGTAGCTTCCGGCTGACCGCCGAGCGCATGCACGCCACGCAAGCCGCGATTTCGAGCCGCATTTCAGCGCTCGAACTCGAACTCGGCGTGAAGCTCTTCGAGCGCGGTCCGCGTGAGGTCACGCTGACTCAGGACGGCACCAAGGCGCTCGCCTTCGCCGAACAGATCGTGCAGATCAACCGCGCGATGGTCGAGAGCGTGGGCGACCGGCGCAACATCGCGGGCATGTTGCGGCTCGGCGCAATCGAATCGGTCGTGCACACATGGCTGCCCGAATTGCTCAAGCGGGTGCGCGAAGAGTACCCGCGCCTCACGCTCGAATTGACGAGCGACACATCCGCGAATTTGTCGGCTCAAGTTGCGCACGGTCATTTGGATGCCGCGTTGCTGAGCACGCCGATCAACGGTGCCGATGTCGGCAACGCATTGCTTGGCAGCTTGCCCATGTGCTGGGTCGCAAGCCCGGCGCTGGGCTTGTCCGACGAGACGCTCTCGGAGAGCGAGCTTGCCGCGTTTCAGATCGTGAGCTTCGCGCGGCACTCGCAGCCGCACGCCTTTCTCGTCGATCTGTTCGCGGCGGCCGGCGAGAACCAGGTGCAGATCAATTGTCTTTCGTCCGCTGCGGCGATCAGCCGGCTCGTCGTCGATGGCTTTGGCATTGCAGCCGTGCCTGCCGCCTTCGTGATGCGCGAAATCGAAAGCGGGCAATTGCAGACGCTGCGTGTCGCGCACCACGTGCCTGGCCTGCCGCTCGTCGTGTCGTATCGGCGCAGCGCGGACAGCCTGTTGCCTGAGTCTATCGCCCGGCTTGCACGCGCGATCATGCTCGATTACAGCCTGAAGCACGGACCGCGCTTCGCGCTCGTGCCGGAAACCGCTGACGATATTGCCGCCGGCTTTGCCCGTACCTCGCCCTGAACACTTAGAGACTTATGCCGAACGTCCTTGATATCGAACCGCTCGATCCACTCGCCTGCGCGCCCTACGGCGTGATGCTCGGCACGCCCGCGCTCTCCGACGATCCCGCCACCTACCTGAGCCCCGCGTCCGACTACTGGCGCACGCATCTCTTCGCGCCCGGTGACGATCAGCCTGCGGAGATTCTCTGGGTGATCTATCGCAAGCAGCCCGCGACGGTGGCGCGACTCGAAGCGCATCTTCTGACGCAACAGGCTATCGTGCCGCTGACCGGGCCGATTGTTCAGATCGTTGCTACATCGAATGCCGAAGGGTTGCCCGATCCGGCAACGCTGCGCGCGTTCGAGATTGCGCCGGGCACCGGACTGTGCATGCATCCGCGCACGTGGCACGCGACGAGAGTGGAACAGCCGGAAGTGACGTGCCTGATGTTGACACGCCCGTCCACCACGCGCGATTTAACGGCCCATCTGATTCAGGGCAAAAGTCTGGTTGAATCGAGCATTGCGCAAATACCGCTGTACGAACTGTCTGATCGCGCCGATTAGCAGTCGCTGCACTCACTCTTCGACGATGTCTTCAAGAAGCGCAACAAGGTTGAGCTCACTGTCTCCGCGTCTGAAGTAGCCGTCGAATGCATCGAGCGATCCGCGCAGGCGTAATTCCGCTTCGTCGTAACCGGTCATTGCGATGATGCCCAGATCGCTAGTCGCGCCGATACTCCGAATCACGGACGCAACCGCGAATCCGTCGAATTCGGGCATATTGATATCGAGCAAAATGACGTGCGGCATCCAATCTTGCAATATCTCGATTGCCTCCACGCCGCTGAAAGCGGTTCTTACGTGGAAACCGTCGGCGTCGAGAAGCGCACTCGTGGCGCACGCGCCGTGTTGATTGTCATCGACAACCAATACTCGCGCCTTTTGCGCACTGGTATGCACCTTCCTGGTCGAGAGCCGCCCGGCGATGGCGTTTTCCTGCGATCGGATCATGCATGCGCTCCGGCGTGAGAATCTCTCCGATAATGACGAACGCCTCGCTCATTGTCTATTTGTTTGCGATTATGGATTTAAGCGGAATGATTCGGAAGTTTCATTTCGCGGGTAACTCTTCCCGTTATTCGAAGCCCACTTTCCGATTGCGCGCGCCGGAACCGAAAATCACGCGAATAGTGCATGTTTTGATTTATCTAAAGACTTGGCGAGAAAGCACGTCTTCATAAGAAAACCGCATGGCACGCTGACCCGTAAAATCGATTTTTTCGAAACGGGATTTTACGGCTGGAGGTTTTTACTGGCGCTCGAATGCATGCGGATGCTTTAATTCGCGCGGCTGATCGCAGATACGCGCGGTGTCGAACACCAAACCAAAAAAAAAGCGGGAGCCAGATTCTTACCTGGCTCCCGCGCGTTCTTACGCGTTACTCCTTGGAACCCGCCTTCGATGGCTCATCCAGTTGCGGAAGAGCCGAGGTATCGCCCGGCGTCAGAAGGCCGACTTGCGCATACACGCGAAGTTTCTCGCGCGTGTCGTCGATATCCAGGTTACGCATGGTCAACTGGCCGATCCGGTCGCGCGGCGAGAACGTCGACTGCACCTTTTCCATGGACAGGCGTTCCGGTTGATACGTCAGATTCGGCGACTTCGTGCTCATGATCGAGTAGTCGTTGCCGCGGCGAAGCTCGATGGTCACTTCACCCGTCACGGCGCGCGCCACCCAGCGCTGCGCGGCTTCACGCAGCATGATGGCCTGCGAATCGAACCAGCGGCCTTGATAAAGCAGGCGTCCGAGCCGGCGGCCGCTTTCGCGATACTGCTCGATCGTGTCTTCGTTATGGATACCCGTCACGAGCCGCTCATACGCGATCTGCAACAGCGCAAGTCCGGGCGCCTCGTAAATGCCACGGCTCTTAGCCTCGATGATGCGGTTTTCGATCTGATCGCTCATGCCGAGCCCGTGACGCCCGCCGATTCGGTTTGCCTCCAGCAGCAGCGCGACTTGATCGCCGAATTCCACGCCGTTGAGCGCGGTGGGCACACCTTCGTCGAAACGCACGGTGACGGTCTCGCGCGCGATCTGCACGTCGTCACGCCAGAACGCCACGCCCATGATCGGCTTGACGATCTGCATGCCGCTTTCGAGGCTTTCCAGATCCTTGGCTTCGTGCGTTGCGCCGAGCAGGTTCGAATCGGTCGAATAAGCTTTTTCCGCCGACATCTTGTAGTCGAACCCTGCCTTGCGCATGAATTCGGACATCTCCGCGCGGCCGCCCAGTTCGTCGATGAAGGTCTGGTCGAGCCACGGCTTGTAGATCTTCAGATCCGGATTCACCAGCAGCCCATAACGATAAAAGCGCTCGATGTCGTTGCCTTTATACGTGCTGCCGTCGCCCCAGATATTCACGCCGTCCTGCTTCATCGCGGCGACGAGCATGGTGCCCGTCACGGCGCGGCCGAGCGGCGTCGTATTGAAGTAGGTCACGCCCGCGGTGGAAATATGGAACGCACCGGATTGCAGCGCCGCGATGCCCTCGGCGACGAGCTGCGCGCGGCAGTCGATCAGGCGGGCGTTTTCCGCGCCGTATTGCATGGCGCGGCGCGGGATTTCCTCGTAGTCGTCCTCGTCGGGCTGGCCCAGATTGGCCGTGTATGCAAACGGAACTGCGCCTTTGAGACGCATCCAGTGCAACGCGGCGCTGGTATCCAAACCGCCGGAAAATGCAATTCCGACGCGTTGCTGAACGGGGAGGCTTTCGAGAATCGTGGTCATTTGAGGGTTACCTGGATTACCTGGACAAGCGCCGACATATTACCTGACGCGGGGGCCCACGCCCGCAGCGGGGCCCGATCTGGACAGCGAAAAAGCGAAGTAGCGATTGTCGGCGATTAGCCCGCCGTTGTCGAATCGCCGAAAATTGGCGTCCGATGCGGCGATCGCTCGGGCCTCTTTGCCGCGCGCCGTGCACCGCACATGGCATAGTGACCTCTGTTCGCACTGAAACCCGCACGCACATGAGCAAACCCTGGAGTATCGATGACATCTCGTCGCAGACGGGCCGCCGGGTCATCGTCACCGGCGCGAATAGCGGCATCGGCTATCACACCGCCGCCGTGCTGGCCCGGCACGGCGCCGAAGTGGTACTCGCATGCCGCAATCCGCAGCGCGGCGCACAAGCGCTCGCGCGGCTGCAACGGGAAGTGCCCGACGCGCGCGTGCAACTCGAACAACTCGAACTCGCGGATCTTTCCTCGGTGCGCGCTTTCGCCGACCGTCAGCTCGCTTTACGTAAGCCGCTCGACATCCTCGTCAACAATGCGGGCGTCATGGCGCCGCCGCGCCGCGCCGAAACCGCCGATGGCTTCGAGCTTCAGTTCGGCACCAACGTGCTCGGGCACTTCGCGCTGACCGGCCTGCTCCTGCCCGCAATCGAAATGGCGGCGGAAAGCGCGTCCGAGCGCCCGCGCATCGTCACGATTGCATCCATCGCGCACAAGACGGGACGGCTCGATTTCGACGATCTCCAGGCAACGCGTCACTATTCGCCGATGTCGTCGTACCGCCAGTCCAAGCTCGCCAACCTCATGTTCGCGTTCGAACTCGACCGTCATTTGCGTGCGGCGGGATCGCGCGTGATGTCGGTGGCCGCGCATCCGGGCGTAGCCAAAACGAACCTGTTTCGCGACGATCGGTCGGCTGTGAGCCGGGCGGCGCGCACCGTGTTGAGCGGGTTTATCGGCGCGTTATTGAACAGCGATCTGAGCGGCGCGCTGCCAACGCTGTATGCAGCGACCGCGCCCGATGTCGTCGATGGCGGTTACTACGGCCCGCTCGGGTTATTCGAAGCACGCGGCGACACCGTGGGACCGGCGAAGGTTGCATCGCAGGCACTCGATAAAGACGCGGCCAAACGCCTGTGGGAAGTATGCGAGGCGTTGACGGCGAAGGCGTTCGAGTGAGGTTATCGCGCCATCGCGCTTTGCAACGGCTTCTGACTTGCAGCGAGAATTGCACCGAGGACGAGCAGCATCGCCGAGTAGAGCATGCCTCGTTCGAGCCCCGCGCCGTCCGATACCCATCCGATCACAATAGGGCCGACGATCTGCCCGAGCGCGAACACGATGGTGAACGCGCTGATTCCCCTCGCCCACTGATCGGCCGGCAAGTTGTGCCGCACGAACGCTGTCGTTGCCGCGACCGCGGACAAGAAAGTTGCGCCGAATAAGAGACCCGAAGCGAAAGCCGCCACGGGATGCATGAAGAGCGCGGGCACGAGCGTGGCGATACCCAATAGCGCGTTGAGCACCGCAAGCGCCTGGCCGCCGCGCATGCGGTCGAGCAGCCCGGACCACAGACGCGCCGAAACCACGGTGGCGGCGCCGAGCAAGACATAGAAGCTCGTGATGACAGTCGCGCTCATCGAGGCGTTGCGAAGCAGCGCGACGATGAACGTCATGTAGCCGATGTATCCAACGCCGAAGAGCGTGTATCCCGCAAGCACGAGCCACATGCGCGACACTGCCACCGTTGCGCTCGGAGGCGCCGCATTCGCTTCGGCACCGCGCGCAACTCTCGCATGATTCGATTCGATCTTGCGCGCCGCCACGATCGCCCCGGCTGAACAGAGCGCGCAGACTGCGGCGAGCGCGAACCACGCGTATTGCCATCCATGCAGACGCGGCGCCACCGTGAAAGGCACGAGCACCGCCGACGCAAGGATGCCCCAGCCCGTGCCTCCGTAGTACAAGCCGAGCAAGAGCCCGGCCCCGCGCGTGGAAAGCGATGCAAGCCGCGCCGCCAGCACGCCGCCGCTGATGAAGATGAGCGCGCTGCCGCAGCCGGTGGCAACGCGCAGGAACAGCAGCAGCCAGGTCGAGAACGCGAGGCCGCTTGCGGCCATTAACAACGTCGTTGAAGCGCAGCCTGCGAGAAGCAATGCGGAAGGCGGCCATCGGCGGGACATGCGTGGAAAAGCCAGCGCGCCGAGCAAGTAGCCGAATGCATTGGCGGTGTTCATCGCGCCTGCTTGCGCGAAGCTCCAGCCGAGGTCGAGCTTCATCGCGGGCAACAACAGCGCGTAGGAAAAGCGGGCCAGCCCCAGCGCGATCGCGCTTCCCAGGGACAACGCAACGGCCAGCATGAGCGCGCGCCCGTGTTCGAAGTGTTCTTCCGTGGACGAAGACTCGTGCCTCGATTGCCGGTCTACCGCTCGTTTTATCTGCGACGTCACTCTCGTTTCCTTGGCGCGTTTTGCGTGACGTTATCACAGCGTTCCCGCCAATGCGAAAGGCGCCGCATATGCGGCGCCCGTTCGCAAGACCAGCGATGAGCAGGGCATTCGCCCCGCCCTTCCTTAACGCGTGGCCGTCGTGAAGCCGTACTCTTCGCGCGCGCCGTAACGTCCCGGCGCAAAGCCGTTGAACACGTGACCGCCGATCTTCGCGCCGACGTTGCGCAGGCGGCGCAGCGTCTCTTCCAGTTGGCGTGCGCCAGTGAGATCGGCACGCGACACGAGCAGCACGAGATCGCAGTTCTGCATCGCGATGGATTGCGCGTCGCCAACGGGCAGCACCGGCGGCGAATCGATCACGATGTAGTCGTAGATGCCACGCACCATCGCCAGCATTTCCCGGAAGGCCGGGCGTCCAAGCAGCTCTGCCGGGTTCTCCGGATAAAGCGCGCCTGCGTCCATCATCGAAAGGCCGCTCGTGCCAATCCGCACGATGGCATCTTCGACGCGTGCCGAACCTTCGAGCACTTCGGCGAGGCCCGGACCCGTGCGTCCGTCGACGAGATGACGCAGCCGGCCCTGACGCATGTCCGCATCGATCAAGAGCACCGAAGCCTGCGTCTCGGCGAGCAGATAAGCGAAGTTCGACGACACGAAGCTCTTGCCCACACCCTGCGTCGGTCCCGTGAACAGGATGATCTTGCCTTCGTGGTTGTCTGCATCGACCACATAGCCCGAATTCATCACGCTCATGTTCATCGAAGGCATGGCGCTCAACGTGGACATGGGGTTCATCGGCGCGGTCGGGTTCATCGGGTTCCAGCTATTGAGCGCGGGATGAGCCGTCATCGGCACGCCGTTCAGCATTGCACGAACGCTGCTGCGCAAGGAGCGCAATGCTTCGATGCTCGGGTCGGTCGGGCTCGTCATGGCAAGCAGCTTGGCCGGTGCGGCGTTGTGCGTCAGTGCGCGAACGTCCTGGCGCAATTGCGCTGCGGAGCGGGCAACCACGGCGAGGCGCGGGATTTCCGAGAAGCTGTCGATCTCTTCGGGGCTGCGCAATTCGCGGCGATTCAACGCGATCAGATAGATCGCCACCGTGCTCACGAACAAGCCACCGAAGATGGAACCGAGCAACACGATCCACGCGCGCGGCCACGATTGCTTCTCGGGCGCGAGCGCCCAGTCCACCACGGCCACGCCCGGCGGCGTGCTGGCGGCAGCGACTTCGAGCTGCTGCGCGTTGGTCAGCACGCTCGTGTAAAGCTGCGTGGTGACGGCGACATCGCGTGCGAGTTCGACGTACTGACGTTGCACGGTCGGCAGGTTCGCCGCCGTCTTGGCCGTCTCGGCAATCTCGTGCTTCACCTGATTCAATTGCGTGAGCGCGCTCTGATAGTTCTCGTTTTCCGGACGGAACTTGTGCTGCGCGGCATCCAGCGCGAGCGACAACGTGGTCTGCTGCTCTTCGAGACGGCTCATGCGGGTAATGAGCGCGGTATTCTGCTGCGCCATGTCCACGGTGCCCGTCTGCGTGCGAAATGCGTTCAAGCGGCTTTCGGCGGTTTCGAGATCCTGCTTGAGGCCAGGCAGGCGCTTCTTCAGGAAGTCGAGGCTCGTCTGGGCTTGCGCGGCGCGGCGTTCGACATCGCGTTCCTGATACGTCTTGACGATGGCGTTGACCATCGCTTGCGCGTCGAACGGCGACTCGGCCTGATAGCTCAGATGGATCAGCGACGGATCATGCAGCGACGAATCGCGCGGCGGAATCGACGTACGCATGCGCAGCAACACGTTTTCGAGCGTCATTTGCTGCGAGTAACGCGTGATCTCGAAGCTCACGCCGGGACGTGCACGCAAGGTGTCGATACGCACTTCAGCAGGCGCCTGGCCGTCGACGGTCGAGACCTGGAACGGCACGAGTTCGCCGACGCGGCCCTTGGCGAGCTGCTTGTCGTCCTTGTCGAAGAGTGTCCACTGACCATCCTTGTCGGCGACCACGTGGAATTTGTTGCGATAAGCCGCGCTCGGAATGTTGAAGACGCCGGCCTTCATGCGCTCACCGCCCCATGCGTAGGAATCGAGACCGAACGGTGCAGGCGCGAGTTCGCGGTCGCCTGCATGACGCGAGGCGTACCAGCGGCCGATCAGCGGAAAGTGACTTTCGGTTTCGACGACGACATCCGCGCCGGTCTGCGTGATGGCGCTGGTGACGACCGAGCGCGAGGTCAGGACATCGCTTTCATCGCTCGCGGAGGCGTCTGCCGCCATCGAGCCGGAGACGTCGTTCAGCGAGCTGATCGACGTGCCCGCCTTGGTGCTCTGCACGCGCAAGAGCGCTTCGGCGCGATATTGCGGCGTGGCGAGCAGGACGTAGAGCACGCCAGCGGCGCAACATACGCCTGTTACCGTACCCAGCAGAGTCTTGTGGCGCACGACACTGCGCCAGAGGTCCACGACGCCATCGCCCCGTTGCGAAGCCGCCGTCATTTCGGGCTGCATATTATATGTAAGCATTTTATATCCCAACCAAGAAAACAAAAGTCGTGACGTCAGTGGCAAGGTCCGCCGTCAAACCTAACGTTATGTGATTCGATCGAAATCGAACTTCAAGTGGCGCGCTGGTCCATTCGCGCCTTGCTGCCTTACTTCGAAGCGATGGTGATGAACACCGGTCCCCGCGCTTCGGTCAACGACAGCGTGCCACGTTCCCCGTGCGGCACGCCATATACATCGGTGACGATCGCATCAGCCGGCAGATGCGATACATCGAGGTCCATCACGTTCCCATTCCCGTAACACCACACGACGTACTTCGTTGCGTGCGCGCCATCGAGTTTCAGCACGACGTAGCGCGCTTTCTCATCGATGAAATAGCGAGCGTGCACTTCGCCCGCGGTGAAACCGAACAAATGCTTGACTGCGTCGTACGCGGGCAGCTTTGCATTGTTGGCATCGAGCAAGCCGAAGTTGTGCTCCATTTCCTTCGGGTCCGTCCCATCGTCGCGCATGTCGTAGTAGGACGTCAGTCCGACTTGCGCGATCCAGTTCATTAACAGCAGCCGCACCGCGTAGCGAGCTTGCCGCGCTCTTGCTTCGGGTGCGTGGCCGTCGTTGATCTCAGACACATATTCGTATCCAACGCTTGGGTACGACCATTCGGTTGCCCACACTTGGGGGCGTTTTGTATAACCGTTGAGGTCTTCGCGCAACACTCGATAGTCGTCGAGCACGGTTTCCGGGTTCTGCTGTCGATACGGATGCACGCTCACCGCATCGGGACCGAGCGGCTTGCCGGCTTGTCGCGCGGTTGCGCTCATGTCGCCCACGGCACGAATGAATGCGCGATCGATCTGTTGCACGCCGCCCGTCGCGACGATCGCACGCGGATTGGCCGACTTCGCCGTCGTCACCGCTGTTTCAAGCAACGTGCGATAGGCACGCGGCGAAGGCGGCGCGAGCCAGTACTTCTCGTCGTCCTCCTCGTTCCATACTTCGAAACGCACCGGCGCGTTCCGGTAGCGATACGCCGCCATGTGCACGTAGGTACTGAACGCGCTCAATTGCACGGCGGAGGTCGGCGGCTGGTCCGGGCTGAAGGCGTAATGCTTGTAGCCGAGGATGAACAACGCGCCCAGGCCGCGTGCCGAAAGATTGGAGACGAGACCGTCGAAGCCGCCGAAATGCCAGCCATCCGGCGCCTGCACCGCTTCCCAGAAGAGGTCCGTGCGAACGAAGGAGAAGCCGACGTCCTTCACGGCATCGAGCAGATGCAGATCGGCGATTTGATGAATGGCGACGCCCGTATTCGCGCGGGACGCGGCAAAGCCCGGCAACTCGATGTACGGATGCTCCGTCGATTGCGACGCGCCGTCGAGCACGAGCGTCGGTGCGGCAGACGCCGCGTGCAGCGAACCACAAAGGGAGATGAGCGCGGCAAGCACGATGCGCCGCGCCAAGCTTACGTTGGTCCGGATCACGACGAATGCCTTCCGAACGTATGACGGCTCGCTTCGAGTGCCGCGACCTGCTGGTTCGCGCGGCTCGCTTGCAGCCAATGTTCGTTCGACTGTGGCGCGAACCCGTTAAAGCCATAGCCACGCGAAGGCGCTTGCGGATACCACGGGGCAACCGGTCGAGCCATGAGCGCCGGCTGTCGCAGGTAGCTGATGGCAAGACCCAGGAACAGCAGGCAGCCGATCGATTCGCAGATGTCCGTGCTCGCCGCGCTGAAGACGAGATACAGTAGCACCGACCACGCAGCGCGATCGTTCGACGCTGAATTCAGCATGAGCCGCACAAGATACACGACGAGCACCAGCGCGCCGACGAAACCGAAGCACGCAATTGCATAGAGCACGGTGTTATCGGCATACGCAACGTTGAAGCCGAACGGGCTTTCGTAATAGCTCGCGGCCGAGCCGAACGCGCCCGGACCGAGACCGAACCAGATGCGTTCGTGCTTCATGAGACCTTCGATCAGAAGCGGCCATGTGTTGATCATTCGATCCTGGAACGACGACAGCGTGACGTATCCGCGGCTCGCCAGATTGAATGCGGAGGCGGCGAAGAATGCGACGATCGGCAGGACGATCGGGAACCCGCTCGCCCACAGACACGCTCGCTTGATGCCGCGCGTGGAAAACAGCATGTGCACGATGACGACGATTGCGAGCGACACCGGCGCGGTCTTGTTGGTCGTGGCGTAGATGGTGGCGCCGGCGAGCGCGAGCAGCACGAACTGCAGCGCCTTCGAGCGGATGTGCATCAAAAGCCACGTGGTCAGAAGGCCGGCCATGAGCGCCACCGATGCGCTGTCGCGACCGAATCCCGACAGCCGCGATGCAACGCCGACGTACGAGGACGTGGCCATCGTCACGTTGTGTCCACCGACCGATACGCTTGCGCCCACCCAAGGCAGCTTCAGCATGCTATTGGCGAGAATACCGATGCCGCAAAGCGCGGCGAGTGTGAGCAGTCCGAGGAACGCCGAGCGTCCGTTCATGAGCGCGAGCGTCTCGCGGGACGCGGTGAGTGCGAAAAGCAGAGGCGTCACGCTCCACAGCCAGAATCCGACTGCGGCAGGCTCGACGCCGTGCGACAGCGAAAGGAAGGTCTGCGTAAGCAGATATAGCGCGATGAGCGCGTGCGTCGCCTTGGGCCGCGTGAGAAGGACGTATAGCACCCAGCCCAACATCAGCACCTTGGGAAGATACGCGGCGGGCGCCATGCCCATCGTCGACGTGTAGTAGCGGATCACGCCGGAGAGCACGTCGCTCGCCACTGCGACGATGAACGTCGCAACCCATAGCTTGTCTTTTAGTGATGCTTTGTTCATCGAGTGACCGTCGCATGTCCGTCGGAAGGAAAAGTCGGTTGCACGATCAAATCGGCAGCCGCTTCGTGTTCTTTGCACGCTTGGCGCAGAGTCGATTCAAGTCTGGCCGGACTCGTCTCAGGACCGAAAATTACCTTTGTACGACAAGTGACTCTGTGCGCGCACGCACGCATGAATTTGCGGGCGACAGCTAAACGTTTGCGCCACGGTCCAAACCGCCTCTCACGCACATCGAGCGTGCGGTAAGCCACTTATCGCAAGGTGCCAGTCGAAGCCCGGCTAAAGCTTTTAGGCGAGCGGTTTGAAGGAGGGAATCACAGGACGCGTGCGCGGTCTATGCGGGCGATTATCTTCGTGCGTTTCGCGACTGAAACCGCGGTGATCGCAGGCGATTAATACGCAATGAAACCGGCGCATATCCGGACCGAAAAGGCACGCTGTCGCATTCCGCCACAGCCTTAGCCACAATGGCGCGCCGACGCTATCGCGTATGAAGATTACAGAATTCGTCGTTATTGAAAGGTTTGAAAACGATTCAAAAGCCAACATCATTTCGCGTCAAACTTTAGGGTGGAAAACAGATTATTTATTCACGGTTTTGTACTATAAAAGTACGTTTTTCCGTTTGGTCCAACTGGTTACATGCTGTTACGTCTTTTATCGTACTTAACGACGTTTCAACTGTGTAACATTCCTCATGACCCCTCCGGCAATAAACGGATGACGGTCGCGCCTTAATTGTCCAGGCGCATAGGCTGATTCGCCTCTCTCTCCCAAAGCACTGCTTACCGAGGTCCTTCAAGGCACTCGGGGGAGACCCTTTGCGCGGTCAGAATCAATGCACACTGAGCCATTATCCAAAATGAAGAATAATCGTCTGGTCGTAATTTCGTGCTATTTAGGCACCCTAATCTTGTCCGCATGCGGTGGCGGTGGCAGTGACGGAACGCCGTCGAGCGTCGTCAACAGCGCAACCGATCCCGTTGCGGTGGTGGATATCGCCAAGCATCCTGCTTCGGTGAGCGGCACCGTCATTCCCCCGGCCACGTCGATCAGCGACTCGTCGGGCGCGGTGTGGACGGTCAAGAGCGGCGTGGTGTATCGCGCCAATCAGAAAGCCGGCTTCTCGCAGGACGTGATCGCGCTGCTTTGGTACGCAGGCAAGATCTATCAGCAGAACGTGAACAAGCTCTGGTGGGTCTGGCAGAACAACACGTGGGCAGTTTCGGCCGATCCGCGCCCTGCAGCTTCGACGCCCGCCAGCACGCCGGCATCGACGAACGCGGGTTCGACTTCGGGCTCTGCTTCCGGTTCGACCACGACAGCCATGCCGTTCTTCGGCGTCAACGAGCACTATGCCTACGGCGGCGTCTATTCGTCGACGCCGCTCAGCACGCAGGCTTCGACCATGGTCGACCTCGGCCTGACAGGCATTCGGCAGGACGTGCACGGTTACGATCAGATCGACACGCTCGCGAACAAGGTCATTCCCGGATTAGGTTCCAGTGTCACGGTGATGCCGCTGATCGATGCCTATCCGTGGGACGATCCTTCGCTGAACGGCAAGACGCCGACCGAAGACAGCGCCTACGCGTATGCGTATTCCATGGCCGCTTATGCCGCGACCAAACTCAAGGGCGTGCCAGTCGTCGAGTTCGGCAACGAGTACGACCTCGACACGCATAACCGCAAGATTGCAAACGATGGCGTGAACGTTTCCGACTACGACAACACGACGTGGCCAATCTGGCGCGGCGCGCTGCGCGGCTATTACGACGGCTGGCGTTCGGTGGATACGACCGGCCAGACGAAGGTCATTGCCACGGCTTCGGCGGGCTTCCTGTACCTCGGCTGGTACAAGGGCATGTTGACAGGAGTGCAGCCGGATGGCTCGACGGGACATCCGAAGGTGAAGACCGACATCATCCAGTTGCACTGGTACTCGGACGGTCTCGATCCTGAGAACACGTGGGGCAAGGACGGCACCAATTACAACGTGCTCAAGATCATGCACGACACGTACAACCTGCCAATCATGTTCACGGAAATTGGCGTGAATATGGACTTTTCGACGGCTCAGGCGCAGGCCTATATCACGAAGACGGTCCCGGAACTTTACGCGGCACGCAGCACGTATAACGTGATCGGCTTCCAGTGGTACGAGCTCTACGACGATCCTACCGGCGACTACGGCATTCTCACGAATAGCGGCGCGAAGAAGGCGATCTATTCGACGATGAAGGCAGCAGTGGCGGCTTCGAAGTAATCGAGGTTTGCTGTAGTACCAAAACACCCGGCGCAAGGTTCAACATGCCTTCCGCCGGGTGTTTCGCATTTCAAGGTCTCACGCATTCGCGATCGAAACGCCCGCGCGGTGAAGAATGTGCTGATTACGCGGTGACAAGTTCGCGAACTGCAAACGCTTCCCTGCCTTTCGATAGCGGTCTTGCAACGTTTCGAACGCCACGATTGCAGAGTGATCCGCGACATGCAGATGCTGACAATCGACGATGACATCGTCCGCATCATTCTGCGGATCGAAAAGGTCCTGAAAATTCGCCGTCGATGCGAAAAAAAGAGTGCCGTGCAGTACGTAAGTACGTGTGCCCTTTTCATCGGATTTCGAGTCCGCGCGAATCTCGCGGGCATGTTGCCAGGCGAAGTTCAACGCGGCGATCACGATGCCGCATAGCACCGCAATCGCCAGATCGGTGAACACGGTAATGACCGTGACCGCAACGATCACGATTGCGTCATTACGCGGCACTTTACCGAGCACACGGAGCGATCCCCACGCGAAGGTCTGCTGCGCCACGACGAACATCACGCCGACCAGCGCGGCGAGAGGAATTCGTTCGATAAACGGCGACAGGAAAAGGATGAACAGCAAGATCATGATGCCGCTCGTCGCACCCGATAAGCGGCTGCGTCCGCCCGAACTCAGGTTGATCATGGTCTGACCGATCATGGCGCAACCGCCCATGCCGCCGAACAAGCCGGATACGATATTCGACACGCCAAGCGCCACGCATTCGCGATTGGGCTGTCCGCGCGTTTCGGTGATCTCATCGGTCAGATTGAAGGTCAGGAGCGTTTCCAGCAAGCCGACAATCGCCATGAGAAGCGCGTAAGGAAAGACGATTCTGAGCGTATCGAGATCGAGCGGTATCGTCGGCAGATGAAAGCTCGGGAACGCGCCCGCGATGTGCGCCATGTCGCCCAGTGTCCGCGTCGGCAAATCGAGCAACTGGCTTATCAGGCCGATACTCAGAATGGCGACGAGCGCCGGCGGCACCGCCTTGGTGATGCGCGGCAGCAGATACACGATCAGCATCGTCAACGCGACGAGACCCGACATGACCATCAACGGCGTTCCCTGCAACCAGACTTCGCCTTGCGGTGTGGCGCGTTTGAAATGCTCGAGCTGCGCCATGGCAATGATGATCGCGAGGCCATTCACGAAGCCGATCATCACGGGATGCGGCACCATGCGGATCAGCTTGCCGAGACGCAAAAGTCCGAAGACGGTCATCAGCACGCCGCCGAGAATAACGGTAGCGAGAAGATACTGAGCGCCGTGCTCGACCACGAGAGCGACGATGACGACCGCCATCGATCCCGCCGCGCCGGAAATCATGCCCGGTCTGCCGCCGAAAATGGCGGTCAGCGCGCAGATGATGAAAGCGCCGTAAAGGCCCATCAAGGGATTCACCTGCGCGACGAGCGCGAACGCAATGCACTCGGGAACGAGCGCAAACGATGACGTGAGGCCCGCGAGCACATTCGCGGGAACATGCGTGAGCCATTGCTGCTTGAGAGATTGAATCTGCATCGAATGAGTTCCGCAGTCCGCACATGGCGCACTGCGTTTGAAAGCCGGCGCGAAACGCCGATGGTGTCGAACGGAGTCGCCGGTGTCGAATCGACGAGATGGCAGCACGCCGCCTGAAGCAAGCCAGGCGAACGCACCCGTACACGTGAACCCCCAAGGTGCAAAGCCGTCTGAACGGTCGGAGGTTCTCGGAAAGCTACATGGGTGCGTGAGAAATTCGGTGTGGGCGGGAGATCGCCCGGGAAGGCTCGTAGTTTACCCTAATCCGTAAATTCGAGTGATGCGCTTGCCTCCGGCCAGTCATGCAGCATGCGCTTGAATGCAATCGTCGACATTCCACACTTCACTCCAACTCAAAACGTTTCCACTCAGGCATCGGCGATACTGCAATCACACGCCGCTAGCAACTTCGCGGACTCGATGAACAACTCTTTGAGCGTACACATCATGAGCCGGGAAATCATTCGTGTCGAACCGCTTTCAAGCTGGCTCGAGCGCTGGAATGCGCCGACCTCCGCCGTCACGCGTCATCGCGACACGGTGTACGTGTCAGGCTTTCCTCCGTTCGATCCGCAGACCGGCGAGATCGTGCAAGCATCGATCGAAGTGCAGACCCAACGCGTGCTGGAGCAACTGAAGCTGTGCGTCGAGACGGCGGGTTCATCGCTGGATCAGGTTCTCAAGTGCAACGTCTATTGCACCTCAGTCGCCGCTTTCCCGGTCGTGAACGACATCTACGGACGATTCTTCGGCCCCAATCCGCCCGCGAGAATCTTTGTCAATGTGCCTGCGTGGCCGGGACATTTCGATATCGAGATCGACTGCATCGCGGCGATATAGCGTGCTGACGTGTGCCCTCAACTTCCCCGCACCGTTCCCGTCCGCCCAAGCCGCGCGGCCAGCACGGACAACGCATCGTAGGCTTCGCGCGATACCTCGTCCCACGCCGCGATAGCCCGCGACTGCGCTTCCACCACCGCGCGGTCGCCTCGCGCGGCGGGGCCTGTCAGCGCATCGCGCGGGCCGAGGGCAAGTACGTTATCGACGGAATTGCGCGCAAGCGTATGCATCATGTCCTGAATCAGCGTGTCCGGAATGCCCGCCGCTTGCCACATCTCGACGGACATCGCCGCGAGCACCGGCAAGAAGTTCGACGCCATGACGGCCGCCGAGTGATACAGCGCCTTGCTGCCCGGCTCGATGTCGAAACACCGCGCACCGATCGCGCCCAGCACCTCGCTCCATGCGCCACGCGCGGCGGCGTCGCCTTCCAGACCGCATGGCGTGCCTTCGAACTGGAACACGGAGGTGCCGGGATTGGCGAAGCTCAACATGGGATGCGCGCTCGCAACGCTCCAGCCGATGCCGCGCAAAGGCGCGAGCGTGTCGGCATCGAGCGCGCCGCTGCAATGCACCGCCACCGATGCGCCCTGGCCTTCGTGCGCGCGCGCGAGCTGCTCGGCCACTTCGGCGATGCGCATGTCAGGCACCGACAAGAGCCAGATATCGGCGGGGCGCATCGTGGCCAAGTCTTCGGCTACGCGGCCCGCGCCGATGAAATCGACCGCTTCGGCGGCGCGTTTGGCGTCGGTATCGAAGACATCGCCGATATCGAGCACGCGGTTCGCGACGATCAGATTGCCAAGCGTCGCGCCCACGCGCCCCGCGCCGATGATGTTGAGTTTCGCCATGTTGCGAAAGCGCGTGCGCCTCAACCGTGCCGAATGGCGATGGTCTTGAGGCTCGTGAAGCCATAGAGCGCTTCGAAGCCTTTCTCGCGCCCGTGGCCGCTCGCCTTCACGCCGCCGAACGGCAGTTCGACGCCGCCGCCCGCGCCATAGTTGTTGATGAAAACCTGCCCCGCCTGCAGCTTGCGCGCGAGGCGCAGACCACGCGAGCCATCGCGCGTCCAGACGCCCGCGACGAGGCCGTATTGCGTGCCGTTGGCGAGTCGCACCGCTTCGGCTTCGTCGTCGAAAGGCATGACGGCAAGCACCGGCCCGAAGACTTCTTCCTGCGCGAGGCGGCTGTCCGGCGGCACGTCGCGAAACAGCACGGCTTCCTGGAAGAAGCCATTACGCGATGCCTCCGCCGCGATCTTGCCGCGCGCCGCGACACGGATACCTTCGCCTTCCGCGCGCTCGACGATGCCGCGCACCCGCGCCTGCTGCTTCGCGTTGACGAGCGGCCCCATGTCGAGGTCCATCGACGGCGGACCGGAACGCAGCGTCTCGAAGCGCGCGGCGAGCCGCTCGACGACGCTTTCGTAAATGCCGCGCTGGACCAGCAAACGGCTGCCCGCCGAGCAGGTCTGCCCCGCGTTCTGGATGATCGCGTTGAGAATGACGGGCAGCGCTTCGTCGAGATCGGCATCGTCGAAAACGAGTTGCGGCGACTTGCCGCCGAGTTCGAGCACGCTCGGGCAATGACGTTCCGCCGCCGTGCGTCCGACCAGCGCGCCCGTGACCGTCGAGCCCGTGAACGAGATGTGGCCGATGCCCGCGTTCGCCGACAACGCCGCGCCCGCTTCGCTGCCAAGACCCGTGACGACGTTGATCGCGCCCGCCGGAAAGCCGATGTCCGCGGCGATTTCGGCGAGTCGCAGAATCGACAGGCTCGCGTCCTCGGCAGGCTTGACCACGCACGCGTTGCCCGCCGCGAGCGATGCGCCGACGCTGCGCCCGTAAATCTGCATCGGATAATTCCACGGGATGATGTGCCCGGTCACGCCAATCGGCTCGCGCACGGTCAACACGGTGAAGCCCGTGGTATAGGGCAAGGTCTCGCCGTGCAGCTTGTCGACGCAGCCCGCGTAGTACTGAAGATAACGCGCGAGCACGGCCGCGTCGGTGCGCGCGGTCTTGAGCGCCTTGCCGGTGTCGCGCGCTTCGAGTTGCGCGAGTTCGTCGCCGTGTTCGAGCACGGCGGCGGCATACGCGAACAACAGATTCGAGCGCTCGGCCGGCGAGAGTTTGGCCCACGCTCCATCGAGCGCTTCGCCCATCGCGCCGCGCGCGGCGGCGACCGCAGCATCGATATCGGCGGCGTTGCCGCGCGAGATGTGAGCGAACGGCTCGCCCGTGCTCGGATCGATGACATCGAGCGTCGCGCCGCTATCCGGCGCCTTCCATGCGTTGCCGATGAAGTGTCGATATTCCATGTCTTACTCCGTGATCAGTGCGTGTTCCGTGACGGCATCGGCGATCGCCGTGCCAACTTCGACGGTGTTGGCGCCGCCATCCATGTCCGGCGTGCGCGGACCTTTGTCGAGGACGGTTTCGATCGCCGCGACGATGGTTTTGGCGGCCGCTTCGTAGCGCGCCTCGCCGCGTCCGAGATACTGAAGCATCAGCGCCGCCGACCAGATTTGCCCGATCGGATTCGCGATGCCGCGCCCGGCAATGTCAGGCGCGGAACCATGCACCGGCTCGAACAGCGACGGAAAGCGCCGCTCCGGATTCAGGTTCGCGGAAGGCGCGATGCCGATGGTGCCCGTGCAAGCCGGCCCGAGGTCGGACAGGATGTCGCCGAACAGATTGGATGCGACGACCACATCGAAACGGTCCGGGTTCTGCACGAAGTGCGCGCACAGAATGTCGATATGGTACTTGCGCGTTTCGATGTCCGGATAGCGCTTCGCGGCTTCGGCCAGACGCTCGTCCCAGTAAGGCATGGTGATGGAGATGCCGTTGGACTTGGTCGCGGCCGTGAGTTGCTTGCGTGGCCGGCTTTGCGCCAGTTCGAACGCGAACTTGAGAATGCGGTCCACGCCCGTGCGCGTGAACACGGCCTGCTGCGTGGCGAATTCGCGCTCGGTGCCTTCGAACATGCGCCCGCCCACCGACGAATACTCGCCTTCGGTATTCTCGCGCACCACCAGAAAGTCGATCTCGCCGGGCTTGCGGTTCGCGAGCGGCGACGGCACGCCGGGCATCAATCGCACGGGGCGCAGGTTCACGTACTGGTCGAATTCGCGGCGAATCTTGATGATCGATTCCCACACGGCGGTGTGATCCGGCACGACGTCGGGCGTGCCGACCGCGCCGAAGAAAATGGCGTCGTGCTTGCCGATCTGCTGGTCCCAATTCGCGGGCATCATCGTGCCATGTTGCAGGTAATGCTCCGTGCACCACGAGCCGAATTCGTCGAAATTGAGCGCAATGTCGTAACGCGCGGCCACGGCCTTCAGCACGCGCAGGCCTTCGACCATCACTTCCTTGCCGATGCCGTCGCCGGGAATGACGGCGATGTTATGAGTTGTTGCCATGATCTGCAAAGCCTCCGAAAGTGCGACGCGGGAATGCCCGGCGAGAAGGCACAGGAGGCGGGCGCACCCAAGGCGCGCCTCTACGGAAATTGCGTTGTCTCCTGCGTCTCTTTTGCTCGCGAGCGCGGCCGCGCCCGGGCATCGGACTATGTCGAATGCCAATCTAGCGGACGCATTCGAACGACGGAAGTGCGAATCGAGGAACGGTGGCTTCGAAAATCCGCAAGGGCTCAGCGAGCGGGGCGCTCGGTATCGAGTTGCGCCGTGCTCGCGGGTCCGATCTCACTCAGAAAGTCGAACAGCCTGCGCGTGGGCAAGGCCGCCGCGCCTTCGCGCATGCCAACCGACATCATCCGTTCGGCCCAGGAATTGGTCAGGCGAATGAAGCGCAAGCGCATCGGCTGAAGAAACAGCTTCACGGCGCCCTCGGGCAACACGCCGATACCCTGCCCCACGGCGATCAACCGGCACATGGCCTCGAAGCTCTGTACCTGCACGCGAAAGCGGATGGTCTTGCCCGCCAGCGCCGCTTCCTTGACCAGCATGCGCGTGACCTCGGCTTTGTCGTCGAGCGCGACGATATCGTGTTCGAGCAGCGCGGCGAACTCGATCTCGTCGCCCTGCAATACATGATCTTCCGGCACGACCACGCTGATCCGGTCGCTGCAATAAGGCGCGAGGCGAATGCCCTCCATGCCCGTTTGCGACGTCACCACGCCGATATCCGCCCGGCCATCGCGCAACGCCTGCAAGATGTCGGCGCTGCGCAATTCGCTGATATGCAGCTTGATGTCGCGATACTTCTGCGAGAACGCGCGCAGATGTTCGGGCAACTCCTGGCTGATCGCGGAGATGTTGGCGAAGACGCGCACCCGGCCCACCGAGCCTTTCGTGTAGTCGGACAGCTCGCTATAGATGGCGTCGGTCTTGAGCAGCAGCTCGGTGCCGTGGCGCGCGAGCGCTTCTCCGGCGGGCGTGGGCTCGACGCCCGCCGAAGTTCGATTGAGCAGCGCCACCCGGAAATGATGCTCGAGCAGCGCAATGCGCCGGCTGGCCGTCGACAAGGACATATGCGAATGCTGCGCCGCCTTCGACAGACTCCCCGTCTCGACTGCGCGCAGAAAGAGAGCCAGTGAGGTGAGATCGAACAAACCAGACGCTCCGTGAATGGATCATGCCGCGCAGTATGGCACCCTCGCGGCGGCCCTCAGTCTTCGCGCCCTACAGGATTACCCTGAGCGATGCACGCGCGTGGCCGCTCGCATCGGGCGTTCGAACAATTCGAAAGCCCGCTTCACGGAATTCGCATATCGACGGCGCGCGGCACAGGCTAAATTTCTCATGTCCTGCTGCGTCCGCCGTTTGCCACGAATCCGGCGACACTGACAGGGCTTTAAAAAAATCAGTACATATATGACGGAGACAGACGTGGAAATCGATGCGACCAGCATGCCGGGCGGCGCTCTGCCGTCCGCACCCGCGCGCGACGCGGCCGCCGAGGACCGGATTTTCCGGCGCCTCGCGCTACAGATCCTGCCCATTCTGATGTTCGCGTACATCACCTCGTATATCGACCGGGTGAACGTGAGCTTCGCCAAGCTGCAGATGGCCCAGCAACTCGGCTTCTCCGATGCGGTCTTTGGTTTCGGCGCGGGCATCTTCTTTCTCGGCTATGTGGTCTTCGAAGTGCCGAGCAACATGATTTTGCAGCGCGTCGGCGCGCGCCGCTGGATCACGCGGATCATTCTGTCGTGGGGCATCGTATCCGGGCTTACGGCGTTCGTCGCCACGCCGATGCAGTTCTATGCCATGCGCTGTTTGCTGGGCGTCGCCGAAGCGGGCTTCATTCCGGCGATCATCTTCTATATCAGCCAGTCGTTTCCGAGGCACTGGCGCGCTCGCATTCTCAGCATGTTCTACGCGGCGCTCGCGCTGGCGGGACTGATCGGCTCGCCGCTTACCGGCTTCATCATGGAATACTTCAACGGCCTGATGGGCTTGCCGGGCTGGAAGTGGATATTCATCATCGAGGCGCTGCCCGCGTTTCTCGCGGCGGTCTACACGTGGCGAGGTCTGGAAGACGATGTCACGCGAAGCAAACACTGGAGCGAACCCGAACGCGCTTTGTTGTCGCGCGTGCTCGCCGCTGACCGTGCGATCACCGCCGAAGCCAATCACAAGGGCCTTTTGTCGAGCTGGCTCGTGTGGGCGTTTTGCCTCATCTACTTTCTCGACGTGTTCGGCATCTACGGCTACACCTTCTGGGCGCCGACCATGATCAAGTCGATGGGCATCAAGAGCGACTTCGTGATCGGCCTGCTCGCGGCGCTGCCAAACGCGGTTGCGGTCGTCGTCATGGTGCTGTTCGGGCGCAGCGCCGACAAGCGCGGCGAACGGCGCTTGCATGTCGCGGCCTTGCTGTTGATGGGCGCGGCAGGATTGTCGCTCTCGGTGCTCTGGCATGACAACCTGTGGCTCGGCATGCTTGCGCTGTGCATGGCCAATGCGGGATTGCTGTCGTTGCCGCCGCTTTTCTGGAGCATGCCGACGGCGGTGCTGGGCACGAGCGCGGCTATCGGCATTGCATGGATCAGCGCCTTCGGCAATCTCGGCGGCTTCTTCGGTCCTTATGTGGTGGGGTATCTGAAACAGCTTTCCGGCGGCCTCACGCTGCCGATTTTCTCGATGGTCGGTTGCCTTCTGCTCGGCTTCGTACTGGCGGTGATGTTGCCCAAGAGGCTCGTCAACCGTTGATGCGGATGCAACCGGCTTTCCAAACGACAACTCGAAGAGATAGAGCATGAAGCAACGCATCGGCATGATCGGTATCGGTCTCATGGGACACGGTATTGCGCGCAACGTGATGAAGCACGGCTACCCGTTGAGCGTGGTCGAGCATCCCGGCAACCAGCCGCTCGACGAACTGCTGGCGGGGGGAGTCAAGACCTTCACCACGGGCGAGGCGCTCGCGCGCGAGTCCGAGATCGTCATTCTGTGCGTGACCGGATCGCCCGAAGTGGAAGCGGTTCTGAGTGCGCCCGATGGCGTGCTCGCGGGTTTGCAGCCAGGCACCATCGTGATCGATTGCTCGACGGCCGTGCCCGCATCCACGACGCGCGTGGCCGAGCGCGTGACGCAGGCGGGCGGCCTCTTCATCGATGCGCCCATGACGCGCACCGCCAAGGAAGCGCACGAAGGACGTTTGAACTTGCTGGTGGGCGCGGACCCGGAATTGTTCGCGCGAGTGGAGCCGCTGCTGCGCACGTTCGCGGAGAACATCACGCTGGTCGGCGGCACTGGCGCGGGACACAGCATGAAGCTGCTGCACAACTTCGTGTCGCTCGGCACGATTGCGTTGATCTCCGAGGCGGCTGCCTGCGCGAAGCGTGCGGGCGTGGACCCGCAAACGTTCGTCGATGTGCTCGCGAAGGGCGGCGGAGGCGGCGCGGCGCTGGAGCGGCTGCGGCCATCGCTTATCGACGGCGATCCTTCGAGCATGCCTTTTCATATGTCGAACGCGCTGAAAGACCTCGGCTACTACGTGACGATGGCCGGCGACACCCATGCCGTCGATGCCATTGCCACCGCCGTGCAGTCGACTTACGCAGCGGCGGTCGAGCTTGGGGGAGCGCACAGGACGTTGCTGGAGTTGCCGGGGTTGTTGGGTGATGCGGCTGCGGATTCCGAGCGACGTTGACGGTATTGCTGGCCGCACATTGCGGCATGAAAACAGGCGGCGCGTGAAGCTCGTTTGATCGAACATTTCCCGCCGCCTCGAACGAATTAATCAGCGACGCCTACCCGCAAAAGGCCGCCAGCAGCCCTTCTCGGCGCCCCTAGATCAAACATCGAAGTTTACAAATTCCCAAACACCCGTCAGAATTGCGCCCGTTCTAATGCGAATAGTTCGCATTTACGGCCAATAACTCGACGACGGGAATAGGGATGAAATCAGCACCACGGGGCAGTACAACCATCGGCAAATGGGCGATGCGCCCGTCCACACTGGCGACGCTCCTGCTCTTCGCCACCAGTCAATCGGCCCTTGCGCAGCAAAGCGACACCGGCTCATCGACATCCGGCAACGCCACCGAAGCCACACTCCCCGCAGTCTCCGTCACCGCTTCATCCGACACCGATCAAGGCCAGCATCTGCGCCGCGACGTTAGCACCGGCGCGCTCGGCACCCGCACGCAACTCGACACGCCCTACTCGACCACTATCGTCACCGGCGAAGAACTCGCGGATCGTCAGGCGAAAAAGCTCGGCGATGTCTTCGCGCAGGACGCATCCGTGTCGGACAACAGCAATCCGTACAACGCGTGGGCGAGCTACATCACCGTGCGCGGCATGCAACTCGACTGGCAGAACGGTTACAGGATCGACGGCCAGCCGTTCAACGCCTACGGCATCACCATGCCCTACGAACAACTCGAAAGCGTCGAACTGCTCAAGGGCTTGTCGGGCTTCATGTACGGCTTCGGCGCGCCCGGCGGCGTGGTCAACTATGTGACGAAGAAGCCACCCGTCACGGATAAGCAGATCGCCAGCGTCGATGTCGGCTATGCGTCGACGGCCGTATGGTCCGAGCATGTCGACCTGGGTGGGCGTATCGGACCGAACAGCATGTTCGGCTACCGCTTCAACGCGACGCACGAGGAAGGCAAGACCTATAACGACGGCAACGTGCGCCGCGATTCGTTTTCCCTTTCCGCCGATGCACGCCTCACGAAAGACCTCACCGCCACCTTCGGCGCGCTGTATCAGGAACGCCATGCGTCGGGCATCACGACGGCCATCTCGACCGCGCAATACACGGGCGCCTCGTTGCCCGCGACGCTCAGTGGCGGCAGTAGCACGCTCGTCACGCCGGACCAGCATCTGAACACGAACTTGCAACTCTATACTGCCGGCTTGCGCTACAACCTGAATCAGGACTGGACGCTTTCGGCCTCATACAGCTTTAGCAAGAGCACGCGGTATCGGAACGAGAGCACGTACAATCTGCTCGATCCAGCGGGCAACTACGACGACTTTCGCTTCGAAGGCAAGGAAGGGCATCAGCTGAATGCGTGGCAGGTCATGGCCGAAGGTCTCGTAAAGACCGGGCCGCTGCAACATCAGCTCGTGTTCGGCGCCGCGTATCAGAAGCAAACCAACGACAACACCGCGAACAGTTTCTACGACCAGATCGGCACGGGCAACATCTATCAGCCGAACGTCAATCGCTACGACAGTTCGGGCTTCTACACCTATCGCAACGCGGACATCACGCAGAAAGCGCTGTTCGCAAGCGATACCATCGCGCTCACCGAACGCTGGTCGGTGCTCGGCGGCGTGCGCTATACGAATTACGAGCAGCACGGCTACGGTAACGACGGCACGACGACTTCGACTTACTCGCAAAACGGCGTGGTCACGCCGAGCGTCGCGCTGATGTTCAAGCTCACGCCGGGCACGACGCTCTATGCGAGCTACGTCGAATCGCTGGAAGCGGGCAATGTCGTCGGCGACTTCTACGCGAATGCCGGAGCGATCCTCAACCCGCTGCGAAGCAAGCAATACGAAGTCGGCGTGAAGAGTCAGAACGAGCGCTGGAGCGCGACGGCTGCGCTGTTCCGCATCGAACGCGGCGCGCAATACGCCAATGGCGATAACGTCTTCGTGGAAGATGGCGAGTCCATCTTCGAAGGCATGGAAGCGGGCGCGGATGTTCGCATCGGCCGGGACTGGACGGTCGGCGGCGATCTGATGTGGATCGCGACGCACTACAAGAAAGGCTCGACATTCGATGGCAATCGCGTCGCGGGTGCGCCTGGCTTCGTCGCGGCGGCCCACGTGAATTATGCGGTGCCCGTGGTTCCGGGCCTGACGCTTGGCGCCAATGCGAAGTTCACGGGCAACACGAACCTGCGTCCGTCCGGCGATCTGAACGTGCCAGGCTTCATGATCTACAGCCTTGGCGCGACTTACACGACACGCATCGCGGGACATAACGTCGGCGTGCGCGCGGCTATCGACAATCTGACGAATCGGCGGTACTGGGAATTCCAATATGCCGACTACATTCAGCCTGGCGAGCCGCGCACGGTTTCAGTCAATGCGCGTCTGGAATTTTAAGGAGGATCGGGGCGTTGCAACCTGGGCGCCCCTTCTCGCCTTCACGCTCAAGCGACCGGAATGGGATTGTCCGTCACGAACTGATTGAACTGCTCGACGAACGCATGTTCATTCGGTCCGGCGTTATCGCGCAGCGGCTTCGCGGCATCGACCACGACTTCCGTCGTCGCTTCCGGCAGCTTCTGCATGATTTCGGCGATGAACGCTTCCAGCTGCATCGCGCGCGGATCGCCGCTCTTGTGGACCAAGTCCGTGTCCACCCACGGCGGCGCGATCTCCAGCACGCGCACGCTCGAATCGCGCAGCACGAAGCGTTGCGACATCGAATACGAATGGATTGCCGCCTTGGTCGCCGAATACAGCGCGGTCGCGGCGAGCGGCACGAACGCGAGCACCGAACTGTTGTTGACGATATACGCCTGTTGCTGCGTCTTCAGATGTTCGACGAACGCCGCGCTCACGCGCACCGTGCCGAGCAGATTCGTGTCGATGAGGCGCACCGCGGCTTCATCGTCGAGCGCGCCGCCTGCATCGTCGAACGGCATGATGCCCGCGTTGTTGATGACGACATTCAACGCCGGATACTTTGCGATCAATTGCGCGGCGACGCTGCGAATCTGCGCGGCGTCGGCGATATCGAGTTCAACCGTGTCGATGCCCGGATTCGCGCTTGCCACTTCATCGAGCAGCGCACGGCGCCGTCCCGCGACGATCACCTGATTGCCGCGCTGATGAAGCGCTTCCGCCAACGCGCGGCCAATGCCCGAAGTGCCGCCCGTGATGAAGATGGTATTGCCCGTGGTTTTCATGGTCAGTCCAAATGTGGAAAAGAGAACGATGGTTCAGGCCGCGTAGCGCGCGGCGGGTGCGTTGGTCGACAGTTCCGGCGCCATCGCCTGACGCGCGGCTTCGTACGCCTGGTACTTGGCGCCGTCGTGCAGCGAGGGAATCGTCACCAGTTCGCCGCGCTCGAAGCCGATTAGCGAGGCATCGACCATGTCGGCCGCCGACATCACGATTGCGGGGTCCAGATTGTCGATAGGGAGCCCGCCGCTTTCCCAGAAGTCCGTCGCCGTCGCGCCTGGCAACACAGCCTGCACGCGCACGCCTTTCGCCGCGAGTTCGTGATGCAGCGACTGGCTGAAGGCCAGCACGAACGCCTTGGTGCCGCCATAGACGCCGTTGAGCAACTCCGGCGCAATACTCACGATAGACGCGATATTGATCACCGCGCCCTTGCCGCGCGCGACGAAGCCCGGCACCGCCGCATAAGTCAGGCGGGTGAGCGCGGTCACGTTGAGGTCGATCATGCGGGTCATTGCATCGACGTCGCTGTCGAGCAAAGGCGTATGCGTACCCACGCCCGCGTTGTTCACCAGCAGCGTGATGCTCGCGTCGTCCTTCAGCTTCGCTTCGACACGCGCGAGCGCCGTGCGGTCGTTGAGATCGGCATCGATGATCTCGACGCCCTTCTGCGTTTCATTACTGATACGTTCGGCTAGCGCGGCAAGCTTCTCGCGGTTGCGCGCCACGAGGATAAGGTCGTAGCCCGAACGCGCAATACGCTCGGCATAGACCGCGCCGATGCCCGACGATGCGCCCGTGACGAGGGCCGTGCCGCGATGGTTCTGAGACATGATGTCACTCCGGTTCGAAAGGTGGTGGTGAATCCGTGAGTAGATTCTGCGCGGAATTGACCGCGACCGAAATGACGTATATGGTCGTGTTTTCGGACAAACGACTTTTTTTGGACATCGAGGACGAGGAAACATGCACAGCATCGGCTATTTGTTGAGCGACGGCTTTCAGGTGATGGCAATCGCGTCGCAGTCGGTGTTCGAATACGCCAACCACGTAGCGGGCGAGCCCTTTTATCGGATGGCCAACTATTCGGCGCACGGCGGCGAGGTGTGTTCGTCGTTAGGCATGAGCGTCGGCACGCGCCGGGTCAGTGCGCGTGCCTCCGTGGACACATGGATCGCGGCGGGCGTGAACACGCCGCTCGACACGCCGCCACCTCAAGAAATACTGGCGTTCCTGCGTCGCACGGGTACGCGGGCACGGCGCATCGCGGGCATTTGCACGGGCAGCTTCGTGCTCGCGGAAGCCGGGCTGCTGTCCAACCGGCGCGCGACCACGCACTGGTTCTACGCACGCGAGATGCAAAGCCGCTTTCCCGATGTGCGCATCGAGGACGATCGCATTTATATCGTCGATGGTCCTATCTGGACGTCTGCGGGCATGACTGCCGGTCTGGATCTCGCACTCGCGATGGTCGAAAAGGATCTCGGCCCGGACGTTGCGCGCTCGGTCGCGCACAAGCTCGTGATGCCGCAAAGGCGTTCGGGCGGCCAGTCGCAGCATTCGGAGATGCTCGATCTCGCGCCGAAATCAGACCGCATTCAAAATGCGCTCAACTATGCACGCAAGAATCTGGGCCGGCCGCTGACGGTCGAGGAATTAGCGGGCGAGGCGAATCTCAGTCCGCGTCAATTCAGCCGCGTGTTCACGGAGGAGACGGGGCAATCGCCTGCGAAGGCCATCGAAGCGTTGCGGCTGGAAGCAGCGCGCCTGATGATCGAAAAAAGCCGGCATCCGCTGGAAACCATCGCGAAGGAAACGGGGTTTCGGGATCGCCGGCATATGCGCGAGGCGTTCATGCGCGGGTTTGGCTTGCCGCCGCAAGAGGTCAGGCGGCGGGTTTAGCGTTGCATAGGCAGGCTAATCAGCGCGGCGCGGATACGACTTCCAGCGCCACGAGGTTCGAAACATAGCGCCCGGCCTTGCCGTCGTTGGGGATCACGAGGCGCGCAAAACCGGTGGATGTCAGCGGGGCGCCATTCATCGCATAAGCGACGATGTCGGGCTGATTGCCAAAGTCCGGCGACAGTTCGGCAAGCGAAATCACGACGCGATAGCCATCGCTGCCGGTTGCGATCACGTAGAAGCCGAGCAAGTCGTTTTTAGTCGCAGTGTTGGTCTGGATGCCCGCTGCGTTGATCAAGTCCCACAGGCTCACGCCCGTGTAGCTATTTCCGCCAGCCGTGCGCGTGACGGCAGGCAGCGCCTGCAATGCTGCCGTGTCGAAAGTCGCCGGGTGATTCAGCGCACCGAGAAGCTGGAACTGCGTCGTGAGACCGCCGCCGCTCGCCGTGACCGTGGACATCGCGGAATGGACTTCGAGCTTGACGAGGTTCGAAACGTATCGGCCGCCTTTGACGTCGCCGGGAGCAGTGATGCGCAGTGGACCGTCCGTGCTGTTGAGAGCCGCGCTCGCGCCGTTGAGCGTCTCGGCGTAGGCCACCAGATTGCCGCGATTGCCGAAGTCCGGACTCAGTTCGCCCATTGCGAACAGCGCGCGATAGTTGTCGCTGCCGGTCGCCACGACATACTTGTCCAGCACGTCGTTGTGAACCGCCGAATTGACGACGATGCCAGCCTGGTTCAACACGGACCACACCGTCGCGCCGGTGTAGACGTGGCTTTGCTGGCCCGTGCCGCTGCCGAAGGAAACGGTTTGCGTGGTGGCTGGAAGTGCCTGGATCTGCGCGAGCGTGAGATTGCCCGGCGTGGCGACTTCACCGGACACGGACAAGGTCGCTTTCGGTGCGGGTGGCGAGTCGTCGTTGCCGCCGCAGGCCGTGACCGCGAACGGGAGCAACGCGAGCAAAAGCAGCAGCGAGGCAAGACGCTTGAAGTCGTGTGCGAAGCTCATCGGTGAGGTCCTTTATTCCGGGATCGTTATCGTCGATATATCGGCTCGCTATATCTACGCTGATACAACGCATAACGCTTACAGAATCGAAGGGAAATGGCAATGGGTAGTAGCAACTAGGAACAACGATGAGCGTATTGGTCATACAGAGCGGCGCCGCCCGAATTCGAAAAGTGCCAGCCGCGCGAGCGTTCGCAACGGCGCGTTGAATCACGGCCGGGTTCGGGAACGCAGTAATACTGGTAGCATCCACCCTCAGCCCGCACCCCGCCTTCCGGCAAGACAATGACAGACTCAACCGACCGCACCGTCTCGCTCGGCCCGCTTCCCTATGTCGTGGCCGCGACGTTCTTCATGGAGTATCTCGACACCACGATCATCGCGACCGCGCTGCCGCAGATGGCGCATTCGTTCAGTACGAGCCCCAATGCGCTGAGTCTCGGCATGAGCGCCTACATGATCGCGCTCGCCATCTTCATTCCCGCAAGCGGCTGGGTGGCGGACCGCTTCGGCTCGCGCAGCGTGTTTTTCAGCGCGATCGTGACCTTCACGCTGGCGTCCTTGCTCTGCGGCATCTCGCAGAACGTGGAGCAGTTCACGGCGGCCCGGGTTCTGCAAGGCATCGGCGGCGCGTTGATGGTGCCGGTCGGCCGCTTGACCGTGGTGCGCAGCGTCGACAAGAAGCAGTTGATGCAGGCCATCTCCACCATCACGTGGCCGGGCATCGTCGCGCCGGTGGTCGGGCCGCCCATCGGCGGCTTCATCACCACGTATGCATCATGGCGCTGGATCTTTCTGCTGAATCTTCCGGTGTGCCTCGTCGTATTGCTGGCCGTGCTGAAGTGGGTGCCGAATCTGCGCAGCGGCGAACGCCGGCCGTTCGATGTCACCGGGCTCATCCTGAGCGGTCTGTCGCTCACCGCCATCCTGTATGGCGCCGATATGGCAAGTCAGCCGGATACCAATCCGTGGGTCGGACTGGCCGTGATCGCGGTTGGTCTCGTCATCGGTGTGATCGCTTATCGGCATGCACTCGTCGCGCGGCATCCGCTCATCGACGTGACGACGCTGCGTATCCCCACGTTCTCGGTGACCGTGGTGACAGGCACGTTTACGCGTATCGGCATCGGCGCCGTGCCTTATCTCATGCCGCTTCTGTTTCAGATCGGCTTCGGGCTGTCCGCGTTCAAGTCGGGCTTGTTACTGCTTGCAAGCGCTCTGGGCAATCTCGGCATGAAGGCGCTCACGACCGGCATCCTCAAGCGCCACGGCTTCAGGAACGTGGCGATCATCAACTGTGCGGTATGCGGCGCGTTCACCATTGCATGCGGCCTGCTCACGCCGGCGTCGCCGCTCGTACTCACGCTGCTCGTGATCTTCGTTTATGGCGTGACGCGCTCGATGCAGTTCACGTCGCTCGCCACGCTCGCTTACGCCGATGTACCGACGCAGCAAATGAGCGCCGCCAACACGATGTGGAACGCGGCGATGCAAATGAGCATCGGGCTCGGCATTGCATTCGGCGCGTTGGCGTTGCGCACGGCATCGGCTTATCACGGCAAGGACGGCGCGCACGCGCACACCTTCACACTCGACGACTTCCGCCTTGCGTTTCTCGCTGCGGGCGTGGTGACGCTCGTGTCGATCTACGGCTACGTGAAGCTCTCGCGGGATGCCGGGCACAAACTCAGCGGCGCATCACGATGAAGCCCGCCGCATGAGCAGCGATAAAAAAACGCCCGCGACGGACCTGTCGCGGGCGTGTTCCATGGCGGGTCATTGACGACTCTCTGCCTACCGGAGAAACACCGCGCGTCAGGAACGGGGTGTCTCTGACACGACCCTCGGTGATGTCCCACAGTATGGGTCTAATAAACGCAATGACATAGGTGAATGCCCGCGCTGACGGTCGGATACGGCACCGTTCGCCACGAATTAGATGTCGTCCTCCATTCGCCCCGATGATTGCAACGCCGTAAGAGCCTGAATGATCGCGAGATGCGTCAACCCTTGGGGCAAGTTCCCGAGGTACTCGCCGGTTTGCGGGTCCGCCATCTCAGGGTAGATTCCGACGCCATGCGCGAGCGCTTCAATGACCGCATCGAAGGCCTTCGTCGCGCGGTCTTTCTGTCCCAGCAACGCGCGAGCTTCGATCTGCCAGAACGTGCACGCGAGAAAGCACCCTTCTTCTTCGGAAGCACGGCTGTATCGATAGTGATATGCGCCTTCGCCCAGTTCGCGTTGAATGGCGTCGAGCGTACGTTCGGCGCGTTCCTTGCCGTCATAGCGAAAGCGTGTGGCGAGCGCCATGGACGCGTCGAGCTTGTCGCTGCCCGGATACATCACATATGCGCCCTTCTCTTCGGACCAGCCATGTTCGTCGATCCATTGCTCGATGCGATCGCGCTCACGCGCCCATCTATCGCGGCATGTGGTCGGCAACTGCCCGCTATCGGCCAGTTCGACCGCACGCGCGAGCGCTTCCCACGCGCTGAGTTTGGACATCGTGTAATGCTGCGCTTCTTCGAGTTCCCAAATGCCCGCGTCCTTGAGACGCCAGCGGTCGGCGCATTGATCCGCGAGACGCGAGAGCGTCTGAGCGCTCTGTGAATCGAGGATATTCCCCGCGCGCACGAAAACCGCGGCCGTTCCAAATATATCGCCGTAAATGCCGTGCTGATGCTGATTGGTCGCGGCATTGCCTGTGATGACCGGCGCAGAATTCATGTAACCAGGAAGGCCGGTCTCGTGCACATCCGCGACGACGTCGCCCGACAATGAAAACAACACGCGCGCGCCTTGCGTCTCGATCCGCTTCAGCAGCCACGTAAAGGCCGCCTTCGCTTCTTCCTGCGCATTCATGCGCAAAAACGCCTTGATGGTGTAGCCCGCGTCGCGTATCCAGGCGTAGCGATAGTCGAAGTTCTTCTTGCCGCCAATCCGCTCGGGCAACGATGTAGTCGCGGCCGCTGCAATCGCGCCGCTCGGCGAAAAAAGCAAGAGCTTGAGCGCAAGCGCGCTGCGAATCAGAAGCGGCCGATACGGCCCGTCATAGCGCAGCTTCGTGGTCCACTCGCGCCATTCGTTGTCGGACTTGTCGATGCGCCTGTCGATATCCTCGATTGGCGGCACGACGAGCGGCTCGTCTTCGCCCGCGACGATCGCCACGGTCTCGCGCTGTCCCTCACGCACGACCACATGCGCGACGACACCGGCATCCGCGCGTTCGTCGACGACCACACCTTCGCTATGCAGAAAGAGCCCCAACACGCGGCCCGCATGAAACACCGCGCGTTTGCCGATCATCGAACAATACGGATTGATCGTATCGTCCTGACGCCCGAAGACGATGCGCAAGTCGAATCGCATCTCGCCCTCGATGCCTTCAATGCGCCGTGCTAACTCGGCCCAGGGGAGTCTGCCCGCGCCGCCGCTGTTGTGCGACTCGACCAGCCTCGCGCGGCCCGACGCGGTGGTGAAGACGGTCTCGAGCACGTTGCTGTCGTCGCGATAACGCCGCTCGACTTCGAAGGCTTCGGCGGGCGTAATGGCAAAAAAACCGCCTGTTTGCGGATTCAGCAACCGGTCGAAAAGCGGCGGCGAGTCGATGCTCGGTACGCACCACCAGTCGATCGATCCATCCGCTCCACTCAACGCAACGGAGCGGCCATCGCCCAACGCGCCGTAGGCATCGAGCGGCAGAAAGCCATCGGCGTCACGTCGAATCTTGTCTTTGCGCGAATTCAATTTTTAGGCACCTTGTCGATGCCTTCGGCCGGATTGCTCGTGTTCACGAGTTCCGGCGACTTCACGGCGCGCAGCGTCTGCAACTGCGCGGACGTGTCGATACGCCGTGTGCGCACGAACGGATCGAGCTTGACCGGTCCACCGGTTTCAAGTGCCTTGACGATGCCTTCGATCACGCGCACATCGGCGAAACCTTCTTCCGCGTCGGGCTCCGGATGCGTGTCGTTCAAGATGCACTCCGAGAAGTACTTCATCTCGCCGCCGAAGTGGTCCGTGTTCTTGAACGAATGATTCTCTTCGTCCTGACCGATGGTCACGGCCTGTTCGAGCGGCTTGCCGTACGTATAGCACGGCTGCATTGCGATGCTTCCCTTCGTGCCGACAGCAAAGAACGACTCCAGTGCGTTGGCCGCATACGACACGACGAACTGCGCGAGCCGGTCGCCGGGAAATTTCAGCGTGACGGCGACGGTGTCGTCGAAATCGCCGAGACCGGCTTCCGGATGCCGCACGCCGACAGCCGAAACAACCTCGGTCGGCTCGTCCTCGAACACGTAGCGCGCGGCGTTGAGCGGATACGGTCCCATGTCGAAGATCGGGCCCGCCGTGATGCCGCTCGTCGCGCGATGGTTTGCCGGGTCCACCTTCTGCACGAACGTGGACGTGAAAAGAATGATGTCGCCGAGCTCTCCCGAACGAATGCGTTCGATGGTCGACAACGTGCCGGGTTCGAAATGCAAACGGTAAGCGACCATCAGTTTCGCCGTCGATGCCTTCGCGGCTTCGATGATCGCCTGACATTGCTGCGTGGATACTTCCAGCGGCTTTTCGACGAGCACATGCACGCCCGCTTTCAGCGCCGGAATGACGAACTCCGCATGGCGCCAGTTCGGCGTGGCAAGGTAGATGGCATCGATGTTGCCGGAGGCGAGCATCTCATCGAATTGCTCATAGCCATAGGTGTGCGCTACATCGTATTGCTCGCTCAATTTGCGCGCCTTCTCGGGATCGCTCGTAACGAGCGCGGTGATCTCCGAGTTATCCGTGTGACTCACGCCGGGCATCATCGCTTCCTGCGAGATGTCGCCCAAACCTACGATCGCATAGCGGACTTTCTTGCTCGAACCCAAACCTACTGCGGACAAAATACTCATCGTTGCGCCTCTTTTGGAGAGTGACGGTGACGGACAGGCATGCGCCCGAACGCCGGCCGTGAGACTCAGGGAAGGCGCAACTTTTGTTCCAAGGGGTTAATTTCGTGCGACGGTTACGAACGGCCAATCAATCCGCGGCCGGCTTCATGAGCAACGTCAACACCGACTCGACCGCGAGCATCCGCTGCTTCTTGCGTGTCGACTTTTTGGAGAAGTCGACATCGAACAGTGTGCCGAACGTATGCCGGTTCGACACGCGATAGATGCACAGCGCGCTGATCAGATAGTGCAAATCCACCGCGCCGATGTCGCGTCGGAACGTACCCGCCGCAATGCCGCGATGGAGAATGCTCGTCAGCGTTTCGAGCACCGGACGATTCGTCGCCTTGATGGTCGGCGACTTCTTCAGGAACGCGGCGTTGTGTATGTTCTCGATGCTGATGATGCGGCTGAACACCTGGTTGTTCTCGTGAAACTCGAACGTGTTCTCGATATAGCGCGACAGCAACTGCTCGGCCGGACTTTCATGATCCAGGCGCGTGGCTTCCTCGGCATCGCGGATCAACGAATAAACGTGCTCCAGCACCGCGAGATAGAGCCCGTCCTTGTTCGTGAAGTAGTAGTAGATCATCGCTTTCGATACGCGCATGCGCTCGGCGATCGCGTCCACGCGCGCGCCCGTGTAGCCGTGCAGCGCGAACTCTTCCGTGGCGATTTGAAGAATCTCGGCGCGCGTGCGCACAGCGGCCAGATCGCGCTGATTCGCCCGCTTCGGCTCGGGCGCGGGAACGGGTTCGTAGGTATCGGATGGCATCGGATCGTTCAAGTGGATGGCTGGCGACTGGGGTTATCCCCAAGTGTCCATGTTTCTCCATCGATTAATCTACCACCACCGATTTAACGAACCTACTAGTTAGTCAGTGAAATCGAGGAACGAACGAGACATCGGAGGCGGCAATGAAAGTCTGCGTGACGGGCGGCAATGGCTTTATCGGTGCGTGGCTGGTCAGACGCCTGCTCGCCGAAGGACAAACGGTGCGTGTGTTCGACCTGAATCCGCCGGGCAAGCTGATTCGTGTGCTGCTAGGTGCATCGCTTGAACGCGTGGAATGGTTGCAAGGCGATATCGGCGATACCCGCGCGGTCGATCACGCGCTCGCGGCTTGCGATGCCGTCGCGCACTTCGCCGGCGTGCTCACGCCCTTCTGCCAGAACGATCCGGTGCGCGGCGCGACCATCAACGTGATCGGCACGCTGAACGTCTTCGAGGCCGCGAAGAAGCACGGCATCGCGCGCGTGGTCTACACGAGTTCGGCGGGCGTCTACGGACCGAAGCACGCGGCGTATCCCGAACCGACCACGCACTACGGCGCGTTCAAGCTCGCCACGGAAGGCTGCGCGCGTAGCTATTGGTACAACGCCGGTCCGGACGGACGCGCGGTGGCCAGCGTGGGCTTTCGTCCATTCGTGGTCTACGGTCCGGGGCGCGAAGACGGCGCAAGCGCGGGCGTGAGTCTCGCGTGCCAGGCGGCGGCGCGCGGCGAGCTCTACACGATTCCCTTCACCGGCCGCACCGGCATGATCCATGTCGACGATGTCGTCGAAGCCTTCTGGGCCGCGCTCACGCGCGTGGTCGAAGGCGCGCATGTCTTCAATCTATGCGGCGACGTGCAGAGCACCGATGCGCTCATCGAAGAGATCGGCAGGCAAGTGCCCGGCGCGCGTCTTTCCGCCAGCGGCGCGCCGTTGCCGATTGTCGCGGACCTTCCGCCCGACGACTTGAACCGCGTGCTTCCCGGCTTGCCCGTGACCTTGCTCGCAGATGGCGTCGCGCGCTCGCTCGCGTTCTTCGCCAAGCATGACACGCTCGAAGACGGCGCTGAAAGCGCCCAGGACATTCAACCCATCAGCCTGAACGCCTGACGCCATGACGCATTTGCTCTCCCTTGCGCACCTGACCCTGATCGAACTCACGCCGCCGGAAATGATCGAGGCCGCCAGCGCGGCGGGCTTTCGTTCGGTGAATCTGCGGCTTGCGCCCGTGGCGCCCGGCGAGCATCAGCATCCGATGATCGGCGCCACGCTCACGCCGATGATGCGCGAGACCCTCGCCCGCATGTGCGATCTGAACGTAGCCGTGCACGATGTCGAAATCGTGCGCCTGCTGCCCGATACCGACATCGACGCGCACGAGCCCTTGCTTGCGGCGGCCGCCGAACTCGGCGCGCGTCACATGCTGGTTGCGGGCGACAGTCCGGACGAAGCGGCCATCGCGGATCGCTATGCGCGACTCTTCGAACTCGGCGCACGTCATGGCATTGGAATGGGGCTCGAATTCATGCCGTGGACAGGCATCAAGAACATGGCGTCCGCGCGTCGCGTGCTGACGCTTGCGGGCACCGGCTCGATCATCGTCGATTCCATGCATGTCGATCGTTCGGGTGGCAGCGCGGAGGAAATCGCCGCATTGCCCGCGAACCAGCTCGCGTATTTTCAGTTATGCGATGCGCCGCGCGAACGCCCGACGACCGACGCTGAACTCATCTTCCAGGCGCGGCAGGCGCGCTTGCCACCGGGCGATGGCGGTATCGATCTGCGCTCGATGGTCCGCGCGCTGCCGCCTGACACCGTGATATCCGTCGAGATTCCGATGCACGGCTTGCCGAATCTCGCGCCGCCCGTGGAGCGTGCGCGTGCGTTGCGCCGTGCAAGCGAAGCGCTCATCGCCGAAGCCGCCGCTGCGGGTCCGCTTGCCGGCAGGCGCGCAAATGTGACGAGTTACTGAGGCCACATGTCGACGCAATGGGATCGAGAAGCGGACTTCGTGATCGTCGGTGGCGGCAGCGCGGGTTGCGTTTTGGCGAACCGGTTATCGGCGAGCGGCGCGCATCGCGTGCTTCTCATCGAAGCCGGCCCGCGCGACCGTCATCCGATGATCCATATTCCTGCTGGCTTTCTTTCGCTGATCGAGCATCCGGTTCTGAGCTGGCGTTATCGGTCGGCGCCGCAGCCGCACATGGATTCGCGCGTGATCGCTTATCCGCAGGGGCGCATGCTCGGCGGCACCGGGTCGATGAACGGCATGCTCTATGTGCGTTCGGCCAGAGCGGAACATGCGCGTTGGGTCGATGAAGGTTGCGCGGGCTGGTCCTTCGACGACATCCTGCCCATCTACGAACAGATGGAGAATGCGGGCGGTGCGAGCCCGGCGAACGTCTTGCCGGTGAATGATTTCATGGAGACGCATCCGCTCAGTCAGGCGTTTCTCGATGCGTGCGGCCAAACCGGAATGACGGTCCGCGCAAGTCATAACGGCGTCGAGCGCGAAGGCGCGGCGCCGTTTCAGCAGAATCGCGCGGGACGGTTTCGCGCGGGGCCGGCGCAGACGTATCTTCGGGGTATCGGCAAACGGGCGAATTTCGGGTCGATGACCGACACGCTTGCAGAACGCATTCTCTTCGATGGCACGCGTGCGGTTGGCGTGCAAGTGTCGCAAGCGGGACGCACGATCAAGGTTCGCGCGCGTGCCGAGGTGATCGTGGCGTGCGGAGCGATCCGCTCGCCGCATCTATTGCAGTTGTCGGGCATCGGGCCGGGCTCGCTGATGCAGAAGCTCGGCGTGAACGTCGTGCACGAGAACGACAACGTCGGCGAGAATCTGCGCGATCACTATTCCGTGCGTGTCACTCAACGCGTGCGCGGCCAGTCGACCTTCAACGAACGCACGCATGGCGTCGCGCTTTTCAAGGAACTGTCGCGCTATGTGGCGGGAAAGGGCCTGCTTACGTGCGGCGCAAGCACGTGCGCCGCGTTTGCGCGCAGCAACGCTGAAGCCAACGCGCCCGATCTGCAACTGAGCTTCGCGCCCGCGAGCTTCGAGGCGGGCACGTATGCGCTCGAACGCGAGCCGGGCATGACACTCGCCATCTATCAGTCGTACCCGCATAGCAAGGGGAGCGTGCACGCCGCTTCGACCGATGCTCACGCGGCGCCCGTCATCTCTCCACGCTACCTCACGGATGCGCGCGATCAAGCGGCCGTCGTCGCGGGCCTCAAACTTGGCCGCAAGATTTTTTCGATGACCGCGCTTGCGCGATACATCGAGCACGAGACGCTGCCGGGCGATAACGTCATCGCCGACGATGCGCTCCTCGACTATGCGTTGGCTCGTGGTGTGTCGGGGTATCACTTGGTCGGCACGTGTCGAATGGGCGGCGGCGAAGATTCCGTGGTCGATCCCCGGCTTCGCGTGCGCGGCGTGCAAGGCTTGCGCGTGATCGATGCATCCGTTCTGCCCGGTTGCACGTCCGGCAATTCGAATGCGCCGACGATCATGGTGGCGGAGAAAGGCGCGCGGATGTTGATGGAGGATGTGGGCGAATCGAGATGACGACACTGACTATCGTCAATCTGTGACGTCATCGACGAAATGGGCCACGGGATGCCTGAAGCTGGCTAACGATCGAACATCGATGCATGAGATAGGCGTCGCATGGGGGCTGGCTTCACGGCTTTCATGCTGAAAAAGCTCCTCACTTGATGCCGGCCTGCTCTATGCGAATTGAAAGCCTGCGGCACGCTGTTTGCTGCCTCAAAAGCAAGCAGGCGGCATTCGTCTGTTTCCATATTCCAATCCCTTAAAGGAGACGGATCATGAGCAAAGCAATCAGCACTTTAGTCGCGGCCGTCGCCGCACTCACCCTGTCGGCCGGCGCTTTCGCGCAGTCAGCAGGCGGCTCGAACGGTGGCGCAGGGTCCTCCGGGAGCACGGCCAGCCCGGCAAATCAGGTGAACCGCGCAACGGGCGGCTACGGCACGCCGGGCGTGACGAACTCGGACAGCGGCATGGGCGCCCGTGCGCCGAATTCGGGGCTTCCTAGCGGCACGAACGGCACTTCGACGTCGGCCACGAGCGCACCGAAGACCAATAACACGCTGGCTACCCCGAGCGTGGTTTCGCCGGCAGCGGGTCAATAGCCTGGAGTGAAGATAGCGGCGAGACAGCATCGTGCGCCGCGTGAAAAGGCCGCTTTCCTCAGGGAATGCGGCCTTTTTCGTTTGATCACGCGAAAAGCGATTTCCAGTAATCGGAAAAACATTTCAGCAACCGTGTAAAAATTTTAGTGCCGGTCATTGGGCTGGAGACAGGCTTCCACAGCACTCAGGAAATTCGTGTTCCTTGCCGATATACAGGCATGAAACCCAACGACCCATTTCCCACCGGATCATACGAACTGCGCTTGACGGACGCCGACCTGGCGCACTTGCGCATCGTCATTCCGGACGAAGTGCGCGATCGAAACCGCGTGCTGCCGCTTGCATACTGGCGGCGGCGTGTCATGCAGATTCTGGAAACGAGGCATCTGGTGCCCGCGCAACTGGCCGTTGCGTCAGCCTTGCTCGCGCAGATCGATTCAGCTGTCGAGGCTGAAACGCCGCTTGCGAAGGCGAGTTGAACGCTCACACGCCTCACACGCTTCACACCGAAACGCTGCCACACAGTGTTGTCGATGGATGACACTATGCTCCGCTCTACTCTCCCCTTTTCCGCTTGAAAGCCAAGCCCGGACTACATCGGCATATCTTATGCATTCGCTTCGGTAATCCTGAACAGACCGCACTGCCTCATAACAACGACCATGGCATCGGAAACCGAACTGGAAGACTGGCGCCGCGCCGCACAAAAGCTGGAACTGGCCGTGGCGAGCGCCGTGGTGGGACAGCGTGAAACCATCCATCTAATCAAGATTGCGCTCTTCGCTCGCGGGCACGTGTTGCTCGAAGGCGGCGTCGGCGTTGGCAAGACGACCTTGCTGCGCGCCTTCGCTCGCGCGACCGGCGGCGACTTCGAACGGATCGAAGGCACCATCGACCTGATGCCGGGCGATCTCATCTATCACACTTTCGTCGATGCCGACGGCAAACCGCGCATCGATCCCGGTCCGCTCTTGCGGCACGGCGAAGGTCTGACCACGTTCTTTTTCAATGAGATCAACCGGTCGCGCCCGCAGGTTCAATCACTCCTGCTTCGGGCGATGGCCGAGCGTTCCGTCTCCGCCTTCGGCCGCGAATATCGCTTTCCGCATATGACGGTGTTCGCGGACCGCAACAAGGTGGAGAAGGACGAGACCTTCGAACTGGCTTCCGCCGCGCGCGACCGCTTCCTGTTCGAACTGAACATGCCGACGCCTTCGGACACCGATGTGCGTCGCGCGCTCGTTTTCGATCCAGCGTTCCATGACGCCGATGCGCTCATCGAAAGCGTCCCGTCCGCCGTGATCGATTCGACGCGTCTTAACGATATCGGCGCGGCGATCCAGCGTAGCGTGACGCTCAGTCCGAGCATGGAAAGCTACATCCTGAAGATCTGGGAGGCGACGGAAACGCCTCAGCGCTTCGACATTCAACTGGACGGCGTCGACATGGAGCGGCTGATCCTTGCCGGCGCAAGTCCGCGTGGCATGAGCGCGCTGGTGCGCGCCGTACGCGTGAACGCCTGGCTCGACGGCCGTCTGCACGCCATTCCCGAAGACGTTCATACGGTGCTGCTGCCCGCGCTCGGTCATCGCGTGTTCTTTACGCCCGTCTATGAGATGCGTCGGCAGGAACTCGCCGAGGCATTGACCGCGACGATCATGCGGAAAATCGCGGTCCCGTGATGCCATGAAGAACCCAGTCGAATTCCACTATCGGCTGCCGGGGCGCGCCAGCGGATTCCGGCCCGGCTCGCATCCCGGCACGAGTTTCGGCGCGGGGCAGGAATTCGCGATGCACGCGCGTCTCTTCGATCATCCCGACCCGCGACGCCTCGACTTGCGCGCAAGCCAGCGCTCCGTGCCGCCGCAGTGGCTCGTGCGTCTGCATTTGCAGCGGGTCGCGGTGCCGGTGCAAGTCGTGGTGGACGTATCGGCGTCGATGCTCTTCGGCGCAAAGCGTTCGAAGCTCGATCTGGCCGCCGATTTCGTCGAAGCGCTCGGCTATAGCGCGTTTCGCGCGGGCGATCAGGTCGGCATGCTCGCGTTCGACGAGCAGGAACGCGAAGACCTCTTCATGCCTGCGCGACACGGACGCGGCATCGGCGACGACATGGCGGCGCTGCTGCGCGGTTTCGAAGGGGTATCGCACGCCACGCCAGAAAACGCCGGGCTGGAGCGCGCACTCGAACGTCTTGCCGGGCGTCGCAGTCTCGTCTTTCTGGTCTCGGATTTTCATTGGCCGCTCGACCGTATCGACACGGCGCTGGATCGTCTCGTCAGCGCGCAAGTCGTGCCGATGGTCATCTGGGATACGGCCGAACTCGAGCCGCCTGCGCAAGGCCGATTTCTCTCGGTCCGCGATCTGGAGACCGGCAGAAACCGCACGCTTTGGCTGCGTGCTCGCGTGGTTCGGCAATGGCGCGATAACGTCGCCAAGCGGCGCCACGATTTGAAGACGGCCTTCGGCAGACGCGGCGCGTATCCCTTCTTTGTCGAAGGCGCCTTCAATGCCGAAGCCCTCTCGCGCCACTTCCTGGAAACGTCCGCATGATGCGCGGCAACCGGGCGATGATCCTCGCGTTCATGCTGATCGTCTTCGGTCTGATCGGCATAAAACCGGCGCGAGCCGAACAGACGGTCAACGCGACGGTCGAGCAGCCGCGCGCCTTCGGCCACGTTCTCGGCGATGTCTTGACGCAGCGCGTCCTCTTGAGCACCGACGGCCACGATGTCGCCTTGCCATCGGCCGGGCGCGTGGGCGTGTGGTTCGAGCGCCGTGCGTCTCGCATCGTCAAGGACACGCAGGGCCGCTCGTGGCTGGTGCTCGAATATCAGATAACCAACGCGGCTCAGGCTCTCACGAACATCGAACTGCCCGCGCTCGAATTGAGGCCGGCTGCGGGCGCGGTGCTGCGCGTGCCTGCATGGCCGATCAGCGTCGGGCCGTTGACGCCGCGCGCCTCGTTTCGCGCGGGCGATCTGCAAGCGCTCAGGCCCGATCGGCTCGTCATTCCCGTGGATGATCCGGCGGTTCATCGGCGCATGATCGTCATGCTTGCGTTACTGCTCGTCACGCTCGCAAGCTGGGCCGCGTGGTGGTGGTGGTCGAGCCGCCGCGATGCAAGGCAACGTCCGTTCGCTCGCGCATGGCGGCATATACGCACCGATGCCGATGCGAACGACGATGCCTGGGTTCACGTGCATCGCGCGCTCGACGAAACGGCCGGGCAAGTCGTGCATGTGGCATCGCTACCGACGTTGTTCATGCGCGCGCCGTATCTGCAATCGATGAAGCCGCGACTCGAAGAGTTCTACACGCGCTCGCAGGAACGCTTCTTTGTCCGCGATGCCGCTCCCGCGCCGTTCGACTTGCGTGACTTCGCGCGTGCGCTGTATCGGGCCGAGCGAGGGCAATGAGGCCATGCCCATCGACTTCCTCCGGCCCTGGCTGCTGCTCATGCTGCCACTCGCGCTCTTGCCGCTATTGCCGAGACCGAGCGAGGCGTTCGCTTTCTCGTCGGTGAACTGGCTGCCAGCGGATACTGTCGGCGCGACCGTCGAACACCTGCGGCGTGCGTGCGCGGTGCTCGCGATGCTGGCCATCATCATCGGTCTCGCGGGACCGGGACGTTCACATCTGCACGTCTTGCGCACGAGCACGGCGGCCGACATTCTCATTTTGATGGACCGTAGCGCGAGCATGGACTCGGTGATGTCGAAGACGCCTGTCTCCGAACCGAGCGGCCAGTCCAAGAACGCGGTGGCTCGCCACTCGCTCGAACGCTTCGTCGCCGAGCGACCCGACGACCGTTTTGCCTTTCTAATGTTCGGCATCAGCCCGGTTCTTGCCGTACCGTTCACGTCGAATCACGAGATCATCACGCAGGCGATCTCAGGCACGGGAATAGGCCGCGGCATGCCGGATACGAAGCTCGATCGCGGGCTCATCGCGGCGATCAAACAGTTCGATGGCAGGCAATACGCGGGCCGTCGCGCCATCGTGCTGGTGTCCGATGGCGGCGCGCATCTCGATGCCGCTGCACGCGCGGCGATCAGCGAGGGCCTTGCGCGCAATCAGATCGCGCTTTACTTCGTGTATCTGCGCAGCGGCGTCTACAGCCCCGATCTGACGAAGATGGCGCCCGCCGACGACGCCTCGGCCGAAGCTGAACTGCATCGCTATTTTCAGACGCTGGGCTCGCCGTATCGGCTGTATCAGGCGGAGGACGCGGGCGCAATGGCCGCCGCCATGTCGGAGATCAACAAGCAGCACAACGCGGTCGTATCTTTCGACGAGCGCTTGCCGCGGCAAGACGAAAGCGCGTTGTGCTATGCCGCCGCATTGCTCGGTTGCGCGGCGTTGCTTGCGCTGCGCGCGGTTCAGGTACGGAGCTGGTCATGAAGCGATTGGCCGTTCATCTTGCCTTCGGCGGCGCAACGCTCGTGTTTGCAGCAGTCGCGCTCTTCGACTTGGCGACATTGCAGCATGCGCATGCTGTCGCGCGCGCGGTGTCGGCGGTAAGCGCCAAAGGCGCGCAGCCGCAGTCACTGGACGATGCCGCCCAAGTTCGGCTGGCGCGTGCGGTCGTATCGTCGAAGGCAGGCGACTATGCGGGCGCGCAGAAGCTTTACGACTCCGTGCTCGTGCAGGACCACGATGCCGCGTTGCAGACGGCCGCGCTATTCGATCTTGCCAACATGTCGTTGCGTCAGGCGGCCGGTCCCGATGCGGGCGGTCCTGTTCGCTCGCTGCCGTTGCTCGAACAAGCCAAGGAACGCTATCGCTCTGCGCTGCGGCTCACGCCCGACGACTGGGACGCGCGTTATAACCTCGAACGCGCGTTGTGGCTCGCGCCCGAGGGCCAGACGAGCGACGAAGAGCGCGACTACAAGCATCAGGCCACGGTGAAGGCGCGTGGCGCGCAAAGCGAGGATCTGCCATGAAGGCAGTCGCGGCGACACTTGCGTTCCTTCGGCGGCGACACTGGACCACGGTAGCCGCCGTGCCGTTGCTGCTTGCCGCCGTCTGGATGCCCGGCGTGATGTTCCAACGCGACGTGTTCAGCTATATCGTCACTTTCGATATCACGCAGAGCATGAGCGTCGAGGACGTGGGTGTCGTCGGCGGCGCGCCGATCAGCAGACTGGACTTCGCGCGGGCCGCGATGCGCGAAAGCATCGAGCATTTGCCGTGCGGCTCGAAGATAGGCTGGAGCATCTTCACAGGCCAGAGCACCTTGCTTCTGGTGCCGCCCGTCGAGGTGTGCGCCAACTTCGATGCGTTGCTTGCCTCGCTTGCCGTTATCGATGGCACGATGCGCTGGACCAACTGGAGCCGAGTAGCCGAAGGCGGTATCTTCGCGGCTGTGCGTACGGCGCGCAGTATCGGGCATGACGCCAGTGTTCTCATGATCACGGACGGCCAGGAAGCACCGCCCATTCTTCCCGGCGATCAGCGCGTGCGCGACATTCCACGCTCGCAACTCAAGGGTTGGCTTATCGGCATAGGCGGCGATCAGCCCGCGCCCATCCCGCGAACGGATAAAGACGGCAATCGTATCGGCTACTGGCGCGCCGATGAAGTCATTCAAGTGCCGACACAACCTGGCGCGAGCGTTCAAGTCGAGAGTCACGAGGAGTTGTCGGAATTGCGCGGACAATATCTGGCGTCGATTGCGAAAGAAATCGGCTTCGATTATCGACGTTTGCGATTGCCGCAGGACTTGCTGATGGCCATGACGGATGCGCGCTTTGCGCATTCGGAACGCGTGCCGACCAAGCTGAATTGGATTCCGGCAGCGCTTGCCTCGCTGTTGCTCGTGTGGCGGTTTTGGCCGGAGCGTTGGGTGAAAGGCATGCGGCGCGCGCGACGCTGACTGTAGACGCACGCCGCCTGATTGCAACGCCGTCTTCAAACCGCTGAACCCTTACGCTCCTCTTGCCAGCACCGCAAACCGAACAACGGCACGACGCCATACGCGTGATCGAGCATATCCGAGAGCATCGCCTCGTAGGGCTCCCAGCGTATCTCGTCGAGATAGAGACAGATTTCCAGCGCGACCACCGGCGCCGCTGTCTGGACATGACGAATCACGAGCGGCATGTCGCGCCGCACCGCCGGATGATCGCGAAGATAAGCGCTCAGATAGCGACGATACAACCCAAGGTTCGTGCGACGCTCGCCTTCGAAAGCGCCCACCGGCAAGCGGATGGCGTCGTGCATTTGCGCGAGCATTGCGTCGTCGGGGAAGCGCACGGTATCGACATCGAAATGAATCGCGTGTTTCAAGCGCCTCCCGCCCGACTCGCTCATGCCGCGCCAGTTCTTCACGCTGTTCGTGAGCAAGAGCTGACTTGGCAGCATCACGATGGTGTTGTCGAAGTTGCGTATCTTGATGGTATTCAACGCGATATCGATGACCGTGCCATCCGCGACGAATCCCGGCACTTCGATCCAGTCGCCCACGCGCAGCATGTCGTAGGCTGCCAGCTGGATGCTGGCCACGAAGCCGAGCAACGAGTCACGAAAGATGATGATGAGCAACGCCGTCACCGCGCTGAGGCCGGTGAGCAGATAGACCGGCGAACGCTCGATCAAGAGCGAGACCACGGAGATGAGCGCGACGAGATACACCACGATGGTGGCGATCTGCAGAAAGCTCTTGATTGGCCGCTCGCTCGCAGTTGGAAAGTGACTATAGCGTTCGTCGATGCTGTCGCGCAGTGCCAGCGCGGCACGCAGCAGCGTGTAGACCATGTAGCAAGCGGCGAGAATGCCCAATGGCCGTCCAAGCACCGCGATAAACGGTATCGTGAGACCCGAGAGCGTCGGCGCCGATGCATAGACGATCGCAGCGGGCACGAGCGGCGCAAGCCGGTGAAACACGCGATGACGCTCGGCGGCGATCAACCACTTGCGCCCTTCATTGCGCGTGAGCCGGCTGACGATCATGAGCATGATCCAGCGCGTGAGGTAGTAGCAGATCGCGCTTGCCAGCAAAATGGCGAGCAGCAAGGCGGCCACCAGCATGACCGCGACCAGCCAGCTATCCGTGTAGACGTGGAACTGCCAGTCTGGTCCCCTTTCGACACGCAGCATATTCTCGAACATGCACTCTCCGGAACAGGCGAACCGATGTTGGGCAAGAGGCCTTTCGCACGGTGGCTATTTTAGTGGCGGCAACAGCACGGACTTAGCGCGCCAGGCCGCATGAGAAGCGCATGCCCTATCGTCGAAAGAATGTAGAGGCTAAGAAACCGCCGACGCCTGTCGCACGATAACCCGATCTGCGCAAGATCCGCTTTTCTTCGATGCCTTGGAAACCTGCGGAGTAGACATGCGCGACGATAGTCCCGCAATAGCGCACAAGCGCTCAGAGACGCTCGATGCGGGAACATCGCGCCAGGGTTGCTGGTTGAGAAATTCGCGTCAATTGCCCGATGAGCGCACGGTGACGGCGAATGCGGCGGGTGTCTCGCCGTTCGTATCGTCAGGCATCGGGTCGAGGCGTTGAACGGCGCGCAATGCCGTTTCGTCCCATTGCGCGTTGCCGCTCGAATGTACGATGGACGCGGACAGCAACGCGCCATTGGGCGCACAGCGCGCGCCGATCACCGTTTCGAGTCCAGCCACGCCATTGGTCCACGCGATATTCGTCCGCACGCGCCGTCCGACGCGCTCGGCGTAGCCAACCGTTGCGACGGGTTCATCCGCCTTTGCCGCGACGCGGGCAACCTGCTCGCCAGAAGAAGCCGCAGCGACGCTCGGCTTGTGCGTCGCCGGTTCACTGACCAACCACTGTATCGACACGACGACGCCAACGGCCAGAAGCCACGCCCAGCCGCGCAGCTTCCCGCGCTTGATAGTCGCATTCGATTCACCGATCGACGAACGCGAACCGACCTCGCCCCAAGCAGCCGATTCCGGAAGCTGTTGCGCAATCGTCACGTCGTAACCGCGCCGCGATTCGGCATCGCTCAGGACGGCGTAGGCGTCGTTGAGCATCTTCATGATTTTTGTCGCGTCCGGACTCGTGTTCCTGTCGGGGTGATAGCGCTGACTCAACGCCTTGTACGCCGCGCGAATGACTTCGGGCGGCGCGTTGTGCGTCACTTTGAGATTGTCGTAATGCGTGTGCGTCTGAGCCATCGCTGACATGCCGTTTTCCTGAGCCTCTCTGGATAACGGCAAGCGCCTGGGGAAACCTTAGCGATGACGGTGTGCGAAAGCGGCGCGCGCGACAGAACGACTTAGCGCGACGGCACGACGCTTATGCGCGCCCACGTCGATCTCGATATCGACGCGGGCGGAACGATGTCCGCCCGCGTCCGTTCTGCCTTACAGCCCGGCCGTCCAACGCAGGACCGGCTCCTCCGTGCCATCCGGAAGCGACCACGTTCCCTTGGAGCTGAAGTCCCACGTAGGACCGAAGCTCGCCGGCGTGGCCATTTGCGCGCTCGTCAGACCGCTCGAAGCGGACATGGCCTTGCCGCTGCCGACACCCGCTGTCGCGACAGACGTTTCCTTGTCCCAGAAGACGTCTTTGGCAATCGTGCCGCTATTCGTGCCCGCAATGGCGCCCGGCTTATGCGACCCCGTGCCCGGCGAAAGCGATGCCGTGCTGTACGACTGGCGAATGGTGCCGGTGTTGTTGCCCACCAAGCCGCCGATATATGCGCCGCCATTCACGAAGCTCTGCGAATACGACTGCTCGATGGTGCCGCTGTTCACGCCCGCGAGCCCGCCGATCGTCGCTGTTGCGGCAGCCGTCATGAAGTTGACGGTGTACGACTGGCCGATGTAACCATCGTTTTCGCCGACTAGACCACCGATTTCGCCATCGCCATTGACTTGCGCGCCGCTCCACGAACGCTCGATACGTCCGCGGTTGATGCCGACCAGTCCCCCCGCTGCCGTGGCCGCACCCGTGGGTTTGTTGACGATGCCCGTGCTCGCGACATTCACCAGGTAGCCGTAGTTCGTGCCCGCAAGCACACCGACCGGACCGCCCGACGACGACGCGGTGGCGCTATCCACTAGTACGTTGCGCACGATGCCGGTCGGGCCGACCACGCCGAACAAGCCCGTATTCGCTCCGCTCGGAATGTTCAAATCGCTCAGCAGATGCCCCATGCCGTCGAACTGACCGGTGAACGGTTGCGCCGCGCTGCCGATGCCCGAGAGGCCCGTTGCGCCATCCAGCTCCAGCGACGAGCCGAGTGCGTAAGTGCCGCCGAGGTTGTTCTTCACGGCGTGCAGATCGGCAATCGAATTGACGAGCTGATAAGCCGTGACCTGCGTGAGCAGACCGCTGAACGGCGCCGCGCTCCAACTCGCGTTGCCATGCACGGTTCCGGGCGTGTAGCTGCCGGTCATGTCGTACAGCGCCGAGACGATACCCGTGCTGTGCGACCAGTCGAGCGTGCCGCGATTGGTCACGCTGCCGCCGTTGTCGACCGCGCTGGCGTCCGCACGCAAGGTGAGACTGCCCGCGCCCGTGTTGGCGATGGTCGCGCCCGGCGCGATGGTCACCGAATGCCCGGCGTCGAGCGTCAGCGACGACGACCCGTTCCACCGAATATTCGATGTCACGTTGATGTCACCCGCGCCCTTGGTGGCATCCGCGCCATTCGCATGGACCGTGATCGATGTTCCGCTGCTCAGGTTCGCGGCCAGCGTGCGGGCGGGCGCTGCGTCGGCGGTAAAGGTCGGGGCCGTGATGTTCCACTGTCCCGCGCCTACTTTCGCCTCGCTCAGCTTGATGGCGTTGCCGGTCATGTCGACGGTGCCGCCGCTGCCATCCGCGTTGCGCGCGGAAATGGTGGCGCCGCGTGCGTCCACCGTACCGCCTTGCGCCACGAGCCACACGTGGCCATCGCGCGTTTCGGTGCCGGTGGCGCGCAGCGCGCCCGACTTGCCCGCAAGCGCGAAGATGTTGCCGTCGGCCGCTTGCAGGCTGATCAGCGCGGCCTGGATCGTGCCCGAGTTGGTCACGTCGCCGCCCGTGCCCGTCGTCTGCACTCCAACTTGCTGGCCATATGCGCTGTCCGCAAGCACGACTTCGCGCGCCGTGACGAGTTCGGCCGTGCCCTTCGGCGCGTTGATCGATCCGGCATTCATGACGCTCTTCGCCGAAATGAGGAAGACGTCGCCGCCCGACGAACTGATTTTCCCGAGATTGATCACGCTGGCATTCGAACTGCCGCCGAGCGTGAAGTAATCCGGGCTGTTCATGAACGAGTCGTTATCGGTATCGAGTGTCGATGCAACGAAACGTCCGCCGGTCGCCACCACGCCCGTCGGCCCGATGAGCACGCCATGCGGATTGATGAGGTAGACGCTGCCGGTGCTCTTGAGCGTGCCGTAGATAGCCGACATGTCGTTGCCGGTGACGCGGTTGAGAGTTGCGCCGGTTCCGTTGTTGATGGAAACCGTATTGCCCGCGCCGATGGAAAAACTCGTCCAATTGATAATGCCGTTCGTGCCCGACTGCTTGATATTCAGGGTTCCGCCGCTTTGTGCGATGGTTCCCGAGCCCGCGACATATTTACCGCCTTGAGGAAGAGGCGGTGCAGCTTCGGCTCCCGGCGCGTGAAGGAAACTGCCAGCAGATGCAAGTGCGATGAGAAGTGGAAGAGCCCGAACTGTAAAGCCCGGTGCGCGAAACGTAGAGACGCAGGCCGCATCGCCGAGCGTCGAGACGCCCGCGAGACGGTAAACAAAAAGACGCATACCGCCCCCAACAGAGTGTTTCCCCGATTTAATCGCTAAGTAGACAGCTTTTTTTAGTTGGTAGTGCAGTGTAACAGAGCGTAATGTCCATATCGAAAGACGAAAGATGATCGTTTTCAGGGCTTGCTCAACGGGCTGTAATTATGCTTACGAGTTCTTTAGCGATAAGCGTGAAATGCAAACAACGGGGAGTGGGGATAATCGGTAATTTCAACGTGTTAATGACGTCCTTCAGTGCGGACGCCGGCACCATGATCGCGCGCTGGATGTATTCGTGCCCCGACATCGTGCGGTATTGAAGGACGATGTCAGGTCCGGCTTCGATCGCGAACGATCACGTCTTGGTGAAACCGTTTGATTTTCCCAACGCGTAGACCGCCCGCGTCGAACGAGGCAACACTACCCTCCCCGCGCATTTCGAGCCTGTCGATTCGTTGGGATTATTTTTCGCTTCATCTTTAGCGCGCTTCGGCGGCCCATGCCTCGGCATCGACGCCAGCGGGAATACGCATCGGCGCCGAGGGGTCGGTGGCCGCGCGCCATACCGCTTCGGCAACGTCCTCCGCACGCGTGGTCGGCGACGCGGTGTCCTGGAACTGCTCGAAGACGCGCTTGACGAGATCGGCATAGGCCGCGTGCTCCAAGCCATGCATATGCGCGCGCGCGTTGTCGCCGAAGCGCGTGTCCGGCGCGCGGCCCGGCAAAACGAGGCGCGCGCGCACGCCGAACGGTTCGAGTTCAAGCGCCATCGACTCGGTGAAGGCGTTCACCGCCGCCTTGCTCGCGCGATATGCGCCGATCAGCGGCAAGGGCTTAATGGTCACGCTCGACGTCACGTTGACGATGACGCCCGCCCCGCGCTCGCGAAACTGCGGCAGCACGGCTTGCGTCATTGCAATGGTGCCGATGGTGTTGGTCTCGAAGATGTCGCGCACCGTGGCAATGGGCACGAGTTCGGCGGGCGACGCCGCGCCGACGCCCGCGTTGTTGACGAGGGCATCGATCGGTCCTGCGGCTTCGATTGCCGCGCGAATGCTTTCGGCGTTCGTGACATCGAGCGGCAAGATGCGCAGGCGTTCGGACGGCGGCAGCACATCGGTGCGCGGCGTGCGCATCGTCGCGATGACTTGCCAGCCGCGACTCAGAAAGTGACGGGCGATTTCGAGCCCAAATCCGGACGAACAACCGGTGATCAACACGGTTTGCATGACGACTCCTTTGAAGTGGTTTGCGTGTGCCACCACAATAGATCGCCGCTCTCGTACTCGCTACAATCGATAATCCAGATTTCATTTGCAGGAGTCCGGCAATGATCGATCCGTTGGCCGAAGTCGTGACGCTGCTTCAACCGGCTGCCAATTTCTCCAAGCTCGTTCATGGTGCAAGTCCTTGGCACATCAGCCGCTCGGACGCAGGTCAGCCTTTTTATTGCGTGATTCTGGAAGGCGGATGCCGTATCTCAATCGACGGCTACGAGCCGATCGAACTGTTGTCCGGCGACTTCATGCTGATTCCCGCCGCTTACGGCGTTGCGGTGTCCAGTCTCGAAGCGCCGCCGCCCGGTTCCGAAACGCAATCGCCCGTTGCGCTCGGCAATGGCGAGTTCAGGATCGGCCCGCCGGATAGCCCGATCGACGCGCGCATGATGGCGGGTCACTGCAGCTTCGGTTCACCCGACGCGGCTCTGCTCGTTTCGCTGTTGCCGCGCTTCGTGCATGTTCGCGGGGAACGGCGGCTTGCCACGCTCGTGCAACTGGTTCGCGAGGAATCGCGCGAACAGCGGCCCGCGCGCGAAGTCGTGCTTTCTCGATTGCTCGAAGTGCTGCTGATCGAGGCGCTGCGCTCGACGGCCGGAACGGACGCGTCACCGGGTCTCGTGCGTGGGCTGTCGGACCTTCGTTTAGCGGCTGCCTTACGCGGAATGCACGAACGCTCCGCGCACGCGTGGACGGTGGCCGAGTTGGCGAAAGAGGCCGCGCTTTCGCGTTCGACCTTTTTCGAGCGCTTCAGTCGCGCGGTGGGCGTGGCGCCGATGGAATATCTGCTTCGGTGGCGCATGGCGCTCGCCAAGGATCTGTTGCGGCGAAGTCAAGGGCGTATCGCGGAGATCGCGCAGCGTGTCGGCTATAGCTCCGCCAGCACGTTCAGCGTCGCGTTCACCCGGCATGTCGGCCGCTCGCCGTCGCAATACGCGCGCGACGGACAAGCGGCAGAAGACTAATTACTTCGATATGCAGATCGATTGCTCATTGCCTGGCTCAATAACGCTCGTTCGACGCTCACGATCACGCGCAACCTCTTCAATCAACTGACGTTATTTATTTAAGAATTTCCACACATCCCACTTCGTTGGAATGCATGAATCGTTTTGCTTCATTGAGAAGAAGAATCTGAAACTGGCGAAACCACGTGCTAACCTTTCCTCAGAACGTTGTATGCGCTGCACTTCGGAGGCCTAATGCTCACGTGCCACTGTCAGTCTTGCGGAAAATTGTTTTCGTCGCAATTGTCGGAAGAGGCACTTCGTTGTGAAGAATGCGAGTCACCTGATGTGGAAGTGCTCGCGGGCTCCGACACGTTGGACAACGACAACAGGAATGATCTAGGCAATTCCGAACTCATCTGATATCTATGAATACCAATAAGGGAGCGCAGTGCGGCTTTGGCTCTATGCCCCGCACGCAGAGCGCGTAACCTAGCACGCCAGGATTCGTTCCGAGTGCTGCAAGCACTTACAACAGCAATGCGCGAGATGCACGTCATTACCGGTTCGCGGTTTAGATCAGGTCAGAATAGCGCCACTGTGTGACAACGTCTGTTGGCAACGCGGCGCCCGCATCGGCAAAGACCCGCAATCAATGATTAGTCGATCAACGCAGGTCAGAGGAGCACATCGTGACAGGGCGCTTACCGTTGGACGACGAGCAGGAGTTCGCGCTGTGGCGGCCCGACAGCAAGGTTGTCGTGACCAGCAAAAGGCGAATCGTAATCGGGCATAAGGACAGACCAATAGGCAAGTCGCTTGCGCTTCTTCTGTCCACGAGAGGATTCGAAGCAATACACGCAAGCGAAATGGGCGACGCCCAGCGTTTCCTGCAGCACTGGAAAGCTCATGCGCTGCTGCTCGACACGAGAATGGACACGCCACCCGACTTTGAAACTGTCCGGCAGTTGCGTCGAACGGAACACACGGCGGGTTTATTGATCATTGCAATGAGCAACATTCAACCACTCGATTCGCTGCCATCGATGAAAGAAGCCGGCTTCGACGGTCACGTCCGTCGCCCATGTTCGCTCTGGCGACTCACCGATCTCATCGAAAGTCATTTCGGTATCGTGCCGATGCGCAATCGCCGCTAGCGCGAACGATGGCCACGTTCCTTAGGGAATGGACGGCGAGATGATCGACGACGCAGAAATCAATCGATTGCAACGCAGAAGTGAACCGCTAGACCTTTCGCGCGACGAAATGCAGCCAGTTCTCGCCGCTAACGTCGGCCAGTTCCGATACTTGAGCGCCGCTATTACTTCCGAAAACGGCCTCGGTAAGCAGGCCGGCCTCGGCACATTGTTGGCGCTGCGTCTGGATATCCGTGTAAAGGATCAGAATGCCGAACCTGTGAGCGGCGCAGACGCGTAGTGCATAGCCGTCGTATTCGCGGTTGAGAGGCGAATACCGCAGATAATTGAACGCCGCCATTGGAAGGTTATATAAGGCCCGCGCGCAGTTAATGCCGAATTCGACGACATTCTCCGCTTGCGAAACATGCGAAGCTTGCGCAAACGTTTCCCTGTAGCCCGGCCCGGCGAGATTGTGGGTAGAAAACAATGCGAGACCGCCTGGCTTGAGCACGCGTGCAAACTCGCTTAGCACTTTGCGTCTGCCTTCACTGTCGATGGAATCGATGCCATTGAAGCTGAACATCACGAGCGCGAAGCTGTTGTCCTCGAATTCGGCCAGGTTGCGCGCATCCATGACACGCACCTGGACGCTCGGATAATTTCTCTGACATATCGCGACCAGCTCGGGCGTGTAATCGACACCCGTGTAATCCGGGCTCACCCGCGACAGCAGCGGCACCGTGCGTCCGCCGCCTACACCGACATCGAGCAAAGGTTGATCGCGTACTTCCGCGCGCACATAAGCGATAGCCGCGGCCTCGCCAGGATCGGTCCAATCGCTCAGCTTGTCGTACCATCGGAGCGCGCTACGGGTGCGCCATGCAGACCGGTTGACGCGGTCTTGCACGGTAAAGCGTTGCTGGGAAAATCCCATACGGCACCCGCGCTGAGCGATAACCAGAGAAACCGGAGCGGGGCATTGAGAGTCGGCCGCCACCGCACTTGAATGACAAATGAAGTGTAGCAGTCGTTTAATTTTGCCGCCGGGTTATTCAAAATAGCGCTCGGCATGATAAACGTGCGCGTCAGCCCTAATCAAAAACGGAACTCAGCGGGCATATAAGCGTCTGACCGTTCCTGAGGCGATGCACGTCATCACGCAAAGCCTTGGCATCGGGAAGAATTTTCAGTAGGTTGTCGAATGGCCAGCCAGTTGTCGACGCTTTGCCGGGCGTCGCAACATGACTTTGGTTTGTTCATACGAAGCGCATGCCGACCAACCTATCACGATATGCTCAAAGACTTAAAACCCTTTGCAGATAACGCTCACGCGGACCAATGCATATCCGTTGATGGTCTTGACCGAGCACGCCGACATCGACCGAACCCATGTTCCCGCAATTCATGGCGATGAATTCGCCGGGTAGGCGCTTTTTTTGCTGCCCTATTTAATCGATCGCCAGTACCGGCAAAGGAACTCTCATGGCCACTCCCGTTTTCGAGTCAGTTCGTCTGGATGACGTTCTGCTCAAGCCTGACCCGATCGACCCGGCGTGGATACTCGAGGGCAATCCCGTCGCGCGCAGCGGTCAGTGGTCGCAGAGTCCCGACACGACCACGACTTCCTGGGTCTGGGATTGCACCGCCGGGCGCTTCAACTGGTACTTCAATGCCGATGAGACCATCTACGTCATCGAAGGCGAAGTCATCATCACGGCCGAAGGTCAGGAACCGCGCACGCTGCGCGAAGGCCATGCCGCGCTGTTCTATGCCGGGACCCATTCTGAATGGTACGTTCCGAAATACGTGCGCAAGCATGCCATCTTGCGTCCGCATATCACCAAGCCTGCGCTGCTCGCGCTCAAGGTGAGCCGCAAGTTCAGCCGCAAACTCAACGGCTCCTTTCCCCGCTCGTCGTTCCGATCGTCAGGAGACGAGAGCGCTTAAGCGCTTATAAAGCCGCGCCCGAGTGATTGCCTCGATCTGCGCGAGCGCCTCGTCCATCTCCTGTGGCGTGTCACGCCCGATACGGCGTTCGAACGCCGCGAAAATCCCCTCCCGCGTGTAATGCCGCACGCAGATAATGAATGGAAAGCCATGCCGCGCGAGATAGTCCGCGTTCATCCGGTCGAGCGCGGCCTCTTGCGCGGGCGTCAGCGCGTCCAGTCCGGCACCCTTTTGTTCGGCATTCGAATCGCGCGTCATCGTGCCTGCACGAATGTTCGAACCCGACAATAGCGGATGCAAGTTCAGAAAGTCGCATTGGCCTCGCTCGTTCAGCGCGCGGATGACGTCCATCATCGCTCGATGCAGTTCCGGCGCGGAGCCGAACGGCCGCCGTTCCCACGCGCCGCTCGCTGCCTGTGGAAAGTGCTCGAAGACGCTCCCGAAGGCGCGCAGGAAGGTTGCATGATCGAGCGCATTGATCGGCGCGAGATCGATCGACTGAGACATGTAGTGCTCCCGTAAAGCCCGCTTGATCGAGGCCAGGCGTGGATGACGATTACGGGCCGAGTATAGGAAGCGCAAGCGCGGCGGGCGAGAACCGCGGCCTTATAGACCGCATAGCAGAACCCGATAACGAGCGCCGGCTACCCTAACGCTTCATGTCGCGCAGTTCGCGCAGCGCTTGCGACGCCGCCGTCAACGTGCCGCGCAGCCACACATGCGATGCCGAGCGATGCCGCGACGGATGCCACAGCTGATAGAACCGCATGAGCGGGAACTCGATCGGCGGTTCGAGCACGGCAACCGGCAGCGATTGCGCGTGATAGTTGGCGAAGTGGCGGCCCGTGGTCAGGATCAGGTCCGTGCCTGGAATGAGGCTAGGCGCGAGATTGAAGTACGGACAGCTCACGCGATTGTCCCGATGCACGCGCATCGTGCTGAGTCCGGTATCCACGACGCCACGTTGATCGCGCGAATATGGCGTTGGCACGATATGCGCCGCGTCCAGATAAGTCTGCGCGGTGAACTCGCCGGGTCGCGCATGCACGCTGTCCTCGGCCACGACGCACACCACCTCGTCCTCAAGCAGCACGGACAAATGCAGATGCTCCGGTGGATTCGGCCAATTGCCGATGACGATATCCGGCGAGCCTTCCGACAACGCCTGCTCGTAGTTGAAGGTCGCGGACAGCGGCATCGCGACGAGACGCGCCCTCGGCGCCGTGCGGCGGAACTCGCGCACCACATGCGCGAAGAACGGCGGCGCCAGATAGTCGGGCATGCCGACCGTGAAGGTCTGCTCGGTGGTGGCGGGATCGAACCGGTCGTCCGCTACCAGCAGGTTATCCAGCGCGCCGAGCGCGGCTTGCGCGTTCTCGGCGAGTTGTAGCGCCCGCTCGGTCGGGACCATCACGTTCTTCTCGCGCGTGAGAAGCGGGTCGTTGAAGATCGTACGCAGCCGTTTGAGCGCGCTGCTGATGGCCGGCTGCGACTGATTCATGCGAATGGCCGTGCGAGACACGCTGCGCTCGGCGATCAACGTGCAAAGCACGCGCAACAGGTAGGTATCGAATGGATCGTCTGCGCGATTCATGTTTTGAGGTCCGTGGCCCGTGAACGGCGCAGCGTCGGGGCAGCGCTTGCCTGTTTGACGTTGTAACGTGTAGAAGCATCGAGGGCAACGTGCCGAATTAATTCGATGCGTTCGGCCGATTCCTGCACGAAGGCGGTGCAACAACGCCTGAACGCGCGCCCCAAGGGTAATCCATAACGGCGAACGCACCTCTGTCTAACCCCGCAAACCCTTGCGCCGCAAGGCTTTGCGGCGCATATCGAAGTTGCTATCGGGCTTATTCAAACGCCCGCCGTTCCCAAGCTTTTTTTGATTTTCAATACTGGCTCCATCGAACGCACCGCCGCGGCGGCTTACTTCATCGCGCTTGGAGGACTCATCATGTCGATCATCAAGGAAGTCATGCCGGCGTACGCCGATGGGCCGAACGGCGCAACGGTCAGCGCAACGGCTGACGTCATCGCGAATGCGGAGGCCAGCGCTTATCGCAAAGTCTCGTGGCGCCTGCTGCCGTTTCTAGGCGTGCTTTGGGTGCTGGCATGGCTCGACCGCGTGAATATCGGCTTCGCCAAACTGCAGATGCTGGACTCGCTGCATTTCTCCGAAGCGGTGTACGGGCTCGGCGCCGGTATCTTTTTTCTCGGCTACTTCTTCTTCGAAGTGCCCTCGAACATGCTTTTGCAGAAGATCGGCGCGAAGAAGACCATCATGCGCATCACGATCTGCTGGGGCGTCATCTGCATGCTACAGACGACCGTCTCCACGCCGACACAGTTCTATCTCCTGCGCTTTCTGCTCGGCGCCTTCGAGGCGGGCTTCTATCCGGGCGTGATCCTCTATCTCACCTACTGGTATCCCACGCAGCGCCGTGCGCGCGCCTTCGGCACGTTCATGTCGGCATCCGCGATTGCGGGCGTGCTCGGCGGTCCCATCGCCGGCTGGATCATGACTTCGATGGGCGGCTTTCACGGCATGCACGGCTGGCAGTGGCTCTTCATCATCGAAGGCATTCCTTCCGTGCTGGCCGGCTTCTTCGCGTACTTCTACATGACCGACAAGCCCGATGAAGCGCGCTGGCTCACGGCAGATGAAAAGCGCGTCGTGCTCGATGCCCTGCAGCGCGACAACGCCTCGATGGGCGAGCGCGGACACGACTGGCGCTCGCTCCTGACCAACCGCAAGGTGTGGCTGCTCATTGCGATCTTCTTCTGCCTGCTGTGCGCGAACTCCACGCTGACGTTCTGGATTCCGACCATCATCAAGGACGTGGGCTTTATCTCGCCGATTGCCGTGGGCTGGATTGCGGCGGTGGCCTATCTGTGCGGCGCGGCGGGCATGATCTTCAACGGCGCGCGCTCCGACCGGCGCAACGAGGTGCGCTGGCACTTCAGCGGCCCGGCGATAGCAGGCGGCGTGTCGATGGCCGCGCTCGCGCTGTTCATGGGCGTGCCGGGACTGCCCGCCATCGTCTCGCTCATTGCGATGACTCTGGCGCTTGCCGGCACCATGAGCGCCATTCCCGTGTTCTGGCAGTTGCCGAACCGCTATCTGGCGGGCAGCGCGGCCGCTGTCGGCGTGGCGCTGATCAACTCGGTCTCGAATCTCGCGGGCTTCGGCGCGCCGTATGTAATGGGGCTCATCAAAAACGCCACCGGCAAGGTCACGACCGGGCTGTATCTCGTGGCCTTCATCGAAATTCTCGCTGCGGTGCTGGTCATCGCGGGTATCCGCAAGCTTGGCGGCACACAACAAGAGGCATGACATGAGCGACGACACCACCCTTCCCACCTTCGATGCCCGCCGCCGGCGCTTCGCGCTGCAGTCCATGGCGCTCGGCAGCAGCGTGCTCTTCGCCGGAACCGCGCACGCCGCTGGCATGGAGGCCGCGCCCGCGCCGAATCAGAACACCGGCCCCGTGCAGCAGGACGGCCTGAGTCCGCGCCTGACCATGCATGGACTGGATACCTGGCACGGCACGCCGGCCGCGGGCATGCGCGTGGACCTGTTCAGCATTGAAAACGGCCAGCCGAAACGCATGCAGACGATCACGCTCGCCGCAAGCGGCCGCAGCGAACCGCCGCTTTTGATCGACGAAACCTACCGCGTCGGCACTTACGAACTACTGCTGCACGCCGACGACTACTTCGCCGCGCTCAAGACCGAGCTGCCGACGCCGCTGTTCCTCTCGAAGGTTCCGCTGCGCTTTCGCATCACCGATGCCTCGCAGCGCATCCATCTGCCCGTGCTCTTCGGGCCGTGGAGCTACAACTATTATCGCGGCAGCTAATTCCGTAATTTCGAACAGGAGCATCACGATGGCCGCAGGCATCACCACACACGTCCTCGATGTATCCACCGGCAAGCCCGCTGCCGGCATGCAGATCGAGCTATTCGATACGACCACGCAGCCGCCGACGCTCATCGCGCGGACGCGGACGAATCGCGATGGCCGCACCGACGCGCCGATTTTGCCCGCCGCTCAAGCGCGCGCCGGGAGCTTCGAGTTGCGCTTCTGGGTCGCCGACTACTTTCGCACGCCGGATGTCTTCGCCGATGTCGTTCCCGTGCGCTTCACCGTCTCGGACGCGACACAGCATTACCATGTGCCGCTGCTCTGTTCGCCATGGAGCTTCGGGACTTATCGCGGGAGCTGAACACGGATCGGGGCAAGCACATCCACCTATAATGTCGTTCAGTTCGACCCACCGACGACGCCCCACCTTGAACCAAACTCTGCGAGCATCGTCCCGCGTTGCGCTTCAGCCGATGCCGCTTGAAGCGCTCGTAATTCCAGCGGAAATAGATGGCCGCGACGGCACGAACCGCGAGCTTCGCAAGCACGCGCAAATCGAGGCGGACAGCGACCTCGACGCCATCCGCGCTTGGCTGTCGCGCTTCCACGCAACGAAGACCACCTTCGAGAACTATCGCAAGGAAGCCGAACGCCTTCTGCTCTGGTCTATCGTGACGCTCGGCAAGCCGCTGTCGTCGCTCTCGCACGAGGATTGTCTGCGCTATCAGCACTTTCTCGCCGACCCGCAACCGGCGGCGACATGGGTCGCGGGCGGCGGGCGCAAGCATGCGCGCAGCGACGCGCGCTGGCGGCCGTTTTACGGACCGCTATCGCCCGCGAGTCAGCGTCAGGCGGTCGTCATTTTGAACGCGCTGTTTTCGTGGCTGGTACAAGCCGGCTATCTCGCGGGCAATCCGCTCGCGCTGTCTCGTCAACGCGCAAAGCATGCCGCGCCGCGCATCACGCGTTATCTGGAACCGGCACTTTGGCAGGAAGTGAAGGACACCATCGCGGCCATGCCGCGCGAAACTGACCGCGCTCGCGCCCATGCGTCGCGCGCGCGTTGGCTCTTCACGCTGCTCTACCTTGGGGGCTTGCGTATAGCGGAAGTTGGCGGCAATCACATGGGGCAGTTTTTCGTGCGACGCGATGCGGACGGCACGATGCGCTGGTGGCTCACCATCCTCGGCAAAGGCGGCAAGGAGCGCCTCGTGCCCGCCACGCGCGAGATGATGACGGAGCTCTCGCGCTATCGTCAGCATCTGGGCTTGAGCGCAATGCCCTCGCCCAGCGAAGACACGCCGCTCGTGCTGCCCGTCGGCGCAACGGCCGCGAACGACGGCACGAAGACTTGCGCGCCGCTCACGCGCGCCGCGCTGCATTCCATCGTGAAGGATATTTTTGCGAGCGCAGCGGCCCGGCTCCGCGAACGCGACGGCGCATCCGCGAACGCGGACTTGCTGGAGAAGGCGTCGGCGCACTGGCTGCGTCACAGCGCCGGTTCGCATATGGCGGATCAAAAAGTCGATCTGCGGCTCGTGCGCGACAACCTCGGGCACGCATCGCTTGCCACGACGAGTCTTTATCTGCATATGGACGACGACCGGCGGCACCGCGAGACGGACGAGAAGCATCGCATCGACTGGTAGCGAACGCGTCCGTTTCGCGCGTCATAAGTCGAAGTTCGTCGGCATCAGGATAACGTCGCGAATGGTCACGCCGCGCGGTCGTGTCAGCATGAAGAGAATGGCGTTTGCGACTTCGCTCGCGTCGAGCAAACTGCCCGACTCCTTCGCTTCCTTGAGCTTCTCTTCCGGCCAATCGGCCAGCAATGCGCTGATCACCGGCCCTGGCGAAACGGAGCCGACGCGAATGCCATGTTTGAACACCTGACGCCGCACGGTCTGGACGAAGCAGTTGATGGCCCATTTCGACGACGCATAAACCGGCTCCCACGGTGTCGGAAAATGAGCCGCGAGCGAACTCGTCACGACAATGTCGCCGGTGTTCCTGCCGATCATATGCGGCAGCACGTCGTGCACGTTCTTCATCACGACGTTGACATTGAGATTGAGCATGCGGTCGATGGCGCTCGTGTCGGCATCGACGAGATCGCCGCCCACGTAAGTGCCCGCGTTCGCATGCAGGATGTCGATTTGCCCCGCCATCTCGATGACACGCGGCGCGAGCGTCGCGCAGGCCTTGGGGTCGAGAAGGTCGATGACGAGCGCGCGCGCCCCATCGCCGCGTTCGGCGCAGAGCTTCGTCAGTGCCGCTTCGTCGCGGTCCACCAGCACGACGCGCGCCCCTGCCGCCAGCATTGCATCGGTGCTGGCAAGCCCAATGCCCGAGGCCGCGCCCGTCACCACGGCTACTTTGCCTTCCAGTTCTCTTGCCATATTCGTCGTCCTTGCGTTGACCGTCGTCGCGCGCCGATGAAACGCCGCGCATCAACGAACGATGATTGTGTAGGCCGGGAACACTGTCAAGACTAAAGTCGTTAGCGCCGCACTCAAGCCGCTTCGGCGGGCCACTCGAATGGCTGCAACAAGAGCGTCTTCAAGGCATCGGGCGTGAGCGGACGGCTGTATCGATACCCTTGAATCTCCGAACACGCGTTTTCCTGCAGGAACTTCAGCTGTTGCTCGCTCTCCACGCCTTCGGCGATCACGTTCAGATCGAGCTGGCGTCCGAGCGAAATCACGGCCATGACGATGGCGCGATCGTCGTCGCCGCCCGGCAACTCGCGCACGAACGACTGATCGATCTTCAGACGCGCTATCGGAAAATGCTTCAGCGCCGAGAGACTCGAATACCCGGTGCCGAAGTCGTCGATGGAAAGCTTCACGCCCATTTCCTGCAACCGGCACATGGTTGCGATGGCGCCATCGAGATCCTGCATGATGACGCTCTCGGTAATCTCGAGTTCGAGATACTGCGGATCGAGCCCGCTTTCATCGAGCGCATGCCGCACGCGTTCCACGAGTTCCTTTTGCAGAAACTGCCGCGCCGATACGTTCACCGCCACCGTCACCGGCGGCAGACCTTCGTCCTGCCACGCCTGATTTTGTCGGCAGGCCGCGTGTAACACCCAGTCGCCAATCGGCAGAATCAAACCCGTTTCTTCCGCAATCGGGATGAAGGTCGCGGGCGAAATCAGGCCTTCGGTCGGATGCTCCCAGCGCAGCAGCGTCTCCACACCGAATACGCGATGCGTCTCCAGATCCACCTGCGGCTGATACACGAGCCGGAACTCGTCGTTGGCAAGCGCGTGGCGCAACTGCTCCTGATAGCGCAGGCGTTCATGCACCTTCTGATTCATGTCCGCCGTGTAGGCCTGGTAATTGTTGCGGCCCATTTCCTTCGCGTGATACATCGCGGCGTCGGCGTTCATGAGGAGCGTGTCGGCGTCGCGGCCATCGTTCGGATAGCTCGCAAGCCCCATGCTGCAGCTCACCTGATAATGCTGTCCCTGCAATTCCGCAGGCTGCAAAATGGTCTGACGCAAGCGCTCGACCATGGCCGTGACGCCCGCGCCGCTCTGATCGTCTTCGAGCAACACGATCACGAATTCGTCGCCGCCCAGACGAACGACCGTGTCCGTGCTGCGCACCGATTGCACCATGCGCGAAGCGACCGTGCGCAGGAGATCGTCACCCGCGCGGTGGCCAAGGCTATCGTTGATGAGCTTGAAGTTATCGAGGTCGATAAATATCACCGTCACGCCGCGCCCATAACGCTCCGCCTGCAACAGCACCTGCTTGAGACGGTCGCTTAGAAGCGTGCGGTTGGGCAAACCGGTGAGCGCGTCGTGGTTCGCCATATGGCGAATGCGCTCCTCGGCCTCGCTGCGCTGAATCGCGATACCCGCAATGCGCGTCGACAGCGCAACCGCCTGCGATTCCGGCTCGCTCGGATAGTGCTTCTCCTGCATATACAGCGTGATGACGCCGAGCGCGGAACCGTCGTGCGAGAGCACGGGAAAGGCCCAGCACGACATGACGTCGGCGAGGCCGCAGCGCGCGAGTTCGCGGCTCAGGGCCTCGTCGCGCGCCACGTCGATCACGCATACCGTCTGACGCGTATGAATGGCCTTGCCGCTCAACAACGCATCTTCGTCGATACGCGACTGGCCAACCACTTCGCGGTATCGCTCCGACATGCTCGGCGCCGCGCCGACGCGCAGCCAGTTGCTCGTGCCGTCGCGCAGCAGCACCGCGCAGCGCGACCCGGGAATCTGCGTTTCGAGCACGCTCACCACGCGCACGAGCACTTCTTCGAGCGGCACGCTCTTCGCGATCATTTCGAGGATTCGGCTCTGCTCCTGCCTGCGCGCTTCCGACCGCTTGCGCGCGCTCAGATCGCGCACGATGGCAACGACGCCGTCTTCCACCGGCACCACTTGCCGATGCAGCCACAGCGTCTCGCCATCCGCGCGCCGATACTGCCATTCGTGCTCGCGCACCTGCAGCGTTTCGGCCACCTCGACGAACTCGTCGAAGACGCCGCCGTCGCGCGCGTCGACGAACGCTTCGTCGAGCGTGCTGCCAATCAACCGTTCGCGCGCCACGCCGAGAATCTCGACGCCGCGCCGGTTGGTGCCGGTCAGAATGAACTTCTCGATCTCGCCTGCCGGACCGCGCTCGTCGCGAAACACGAGGAACGCGTCGATGCTCGATTCGGATGCCGCGTAGTAAGTCTGTTGCGCGCGCCGTTCGCGTCGGCGGCTGACAGCGAGTTGCCAGCTCGAACGACTGAGAATGAACGCGATCACGATGACGCCGAGACTCAGCACGCTCGTCCAGATGAAGTCGGCGCGCCGGCGGCTGCGAAAATCGGCGAGTTGTTCGTCCTGGTCGAGACCGACGAGCGCAATCAGCGCGTAGCCGTTCAGTTCGCGCACGCTGGTATAGCGGTGTGCGTCGTTGTCCCACTCATGCACGACCGCGTTGCTGACCGGCGTATCGCGCACCGCGCGCAATGCCGCGTCGGGATAGCGTTGGCCCCACGAGACCGTATCGCCAATCTGCTGCGCACGCACGACGCCGTCCGCGCCCAACACCGCGAGCAGACCATGCTTGCCCATGCGCGCCGTGTCGTAGTTGCTCGTCAGATAACCGGGGTCGAGCGAGAGCATGACCGCGCCGCCGAAGTGTCCCGATGCATCGCGCAGACGGCGACTGAAGATGATCTCCGGCATGTCCGCGTGTTCAAAAGGCGCGACGAGACTCATGTACGGCGCGCGCGCGTCGTCCTGGCGCTGACGTTGCGCGATGAACCACGGCTCGTCGGCCACGCTGAGCGGCATGCCCGAGCGGTTCGACGCGGCGAGCTGACCGTTTGCATCGGCGATAGCGACGCGAAACACGATCGCGGACGGCAGAAGCCCCTGATCGTTGAGGCGCTTGAAGCTTGCGGCGCCGTTCGTCTCGTACGCGAACTGCACGGTCTTGAGCGTCTGGTCGATGGTCGCGAGATTGCGCACCAGTTGCGCTTCGTAGGTATCCGCGAGTTCACGGCCGAGTTCGCTCGCGGCGATTTCGGCGGCCATGCGTTGCGTGTGAACGAGTTGCAGCACGATCACCCAGATGATCGCCAGCAGAAAGACCGCGAATACCGGAATCATCACGTGCGCTTCGAGCGCGCGGCGCATGGCCCGGCGCAGCGAAGGCGGCAAGCGCGCTTCCTGGCTGTCGCCTTGCACGTGCGAAGGCCCGCGCGCCGCGTCCGGTTCGATCAGCCGCTTGATCGCGCGCATCTTGTCGATGTTGAAGATCATGAACGGGCGCGCTTCACGGACGCAGGCTGAGGACGACCTTCACGCTCGCGTCCACATCCTTGCGGTCGATGTAGGCGATGGCGGATGGACGCGCTTGCAGATAACGCTTGACCGCGGCTGCGTCGGCCATCTCGCGCGGCGGTTGCGCGCGGCCAGTGAAGATGAGCTTCGACCAATACGCGCGCAATTGCGACGCCGACTTGCCCGTGCAATCGCGATAGAAATCGGCGCGCAAGGGCGAGTCGTCAGGCAAGTCGAGCGGCACGGCTTCGTCGCCCGAGGGGAATGCGCCCACGCGACCGAGGAAGATATCCGCGATCTGACTTTCGTTGAGCGACGTGAGCGGACTTTTTGCCGATACGACGACCACGACATCCGCCATCGCCGATGACGTGCACATACAAAGGGCCGCGAAGAGCGACGCTGTTCCGATGAGTTTGAGGAGTGGCATGTCGGGCTCCTCAGAAGACGAAGTCGAGCGCGGCGCTGAAGACATTGCTTCCGCTTCCCAACTGATAGCCCGGCTGCTGATTGAGGAACGTGCCCGTCGAATTGGACGGCACCCAGACATGATCGAACTGCACCTTGAGGTCGATATTCTTGACGACATCCCAGCGCGCACCGATGGAAACATCGCGCTGGCCGTTGTTGTAGTTGGGAATGGCGGTGGGCCGGTTGAGCCCGTGCGACTGCGCGTAGGTCGCGAAAAACGTGGCCTTCGCGTAGCGCACGCCGCCCGTGACGTAGCCGCTGATATAGCCAGGCGTCACCTGCTCGACCGTCACGCGTGCAAGTTCGGCCTGCACGAACCACGCGCCTGGATCGTAGGCGGCGGCGATGCTGTAGACGTTCACGGGTTGGTCGGCGAGGAATGGGAGCTTGACCGACGCGTGCTGATAACCGACGTGACCCGTGAAGTTGCCGATCTCCACGGTATCGTCGAAGGCGAGAATGTTTTTGCCCTCGGTGCGGAATGCGCCGGGGTTCACGTGAAAGACCGAGTAGCCGTAGACGAAGCGCACCGTGTTGGAGATGCCGCGCGCCGCGATGCGATAAGCAACGTCGGCGCCGTCGCTATTGGTGAGCGGTTGCGTGTTGTACATCTCGACCGGCAAACGCACCCACGGAAACGCGTAACCGACGTTGCGATATTCCGAGTTCAGAAAGGTGGGCAACTCGATACGGCCCACGCGCACGCTGAAGTCGGGCGTGAACGCGTACTTGACGTTCGCCCATTCGAGGCGCGGCTTGAAGGTGTTGTCGTATTCATGCTGCGAGATCACCTGCACGACGGCCGAGAGCTTGTCCGTGAGGCGCGCGCTCAGTTGCAAGCCGATCTTCGAATCGTTCTCGAAGTCGTACTTGCGTGATGCACCCGCGCCGTTCGGTTCGAGCGGACTGCTCACATAGTCGGCGGTATCGAGAGACGAATGCGTCATGCCGAGCGTGCCGAAGCCGCTGAGCGTGAACATTTTGGGAGCATCGTCGGCGCGCGCGGTCATCGAGGCGAAAACGCCTCCGAGAAGAACCGCGACGCGTGCGATGCGTGCCAGCCGGTGTTCGAAAAAGATCATGTGACGAGCGACGAAGGCTTCTGATGGATGGACTCAGTTAAGCCTCCTTTAACGGCACGGATGGGTGCGGCTTTATCGTTTTCGAGCGACGATTTCGCTTGGGAATAGGGGATTTTCAGGGATTCGGCGGATGTCGAATTTTCGTTCAGCATCTCCCGCAGGCCAGTCGGTAAGGCTTGCTGGACAAGCGGTTCAACGGTTTGCCTGCACCACTGCGTTCGTTTGGCATGAGTGCATCCGCACGATGCTAACCTTGCCCCATGCAACTCATCCGCGAAGGGAATGACGATGAACCGCACCGAGTACGAACAAGCCCTCGCCCAACTGGTTGGCGCCGCCGAACTCGTCGTCTCTGGAATGCCTGAAGACCAGAAGATGAGCGCGTTCCAGTCGCTCGCGTTCTTTCGTTTGCGGCAGCATCGACTGATAGAAACGACTACACCGCTGATCTCGAACGACGAGCTTTTCAAAGACTCCGCGATGGCCGCGCTGACGATGGCAGGCCGCAAGGAATTTCTCGCGGCCGCCGCGCTTCTGGAGCAGGCGCGCTCGTTGATGTCGAATTAGGGCAACGCAGACGCATCGGGCCTGCCGAGCGCGCAACTTCGTACCCGGCCTGACGGCGCTAAAAAAACAAAAAGCGCCGTGCGCGAGGAGAAGCGCACGGCGCGGAAATCGCTCGTCCCGGGGGTGGAAGAGCGTGGCAACAGAATGAATTCTAGCTACGTCCAGGAAATTCGAAGTCCCGATAAACGGACGAATTTCCCCGTAATTCCCGGAATCGGCACGGCAGCGGCATTTTTTGCCTGGTCAGGGGCACGGGCCTTCGCTCTCCTTTCCCGGCATCGGGCGGTTGGCTGCGGGCTGATCGCGGAAATGATCCGGAAACGCCTTGCCGATTAGCGCGTCGTAGTCGGCGGGGTCCGAGGAAACAATGGCATGGAGCATCTTGATGAACGCGTTGCCATCGGCGAGATTTTCGACGATGACACGTGCCGTACGCAGTGAAATGGCTTCCTCAAGTGGCTTTTCGTTGCCGTCTTCCAGCAGAAAGCGGAAGCGGTGGATCTCGGCGGCGGAGCCATGCGGCTCCTCGTGCGAAACAATCGTGGCTTTCATAATCGATGACAGGTAGATCCAGGCATCGAGCATTCAGCAAAAACCGCTCCTTACAAGGCTGGGCGGGCGCGACGAGGCGACCGCCGCCCCTTTGTCGACTCTTCAATGGCAATACAAATCGTTCTGTGCGTTGAACATTTCGAACGCAAGGCGAGTGGCCTGATCCTGCCGCACGGTGGTGAACCAGCGCTCGCGCCGCCACCCGTTCACCGTCCGTTCGATGAACGCCGCGCTCGCGATATCGCCGCCGCGCGATGCGATGAACGCCGGCGCGGGCGCAACCGCGCCCGGCAGCGTCCGGTAGTACGACCAGTCGGCTTGCTTGAGGAGCGCGCGCACGACGAGTTCGTCGTCCACGAGCGCGGCGCACTCTCCCGCCTGAAACGCGAGCAATGCGTCAAGCGGCCTGTCGAAGCTCTGCAATGCCGCCCGATACCGATGCGCGGCGCGCGCCGCAAACGGACTTTCGCGCGACGCGCAGATCGAGCGGCCTTCGAGATCGCGCCAGTCCTGAATGTTGCCGTGCCGAAGAACGAGCGCAACGCCTCGCCCCGAAGCGTAGTTGCCGGGCGCAAAGGCAACGGACGCATCCGGCGAAAACGCCAGCCCGGCGATGGCGACATCCGCGCGACCGTCTTGCACGGCGTGGCGCGCATCGGCTTGTTCGGCTAACACGAGTTCGACGGGCAGTCCGGCGCGGCGCCCGAGTGCCTCGGCGAGCGCGGCGGAGTATGCCTCGGGTGCGCGCACGGAACGGTCGACGTGGCCGACGGTCAGGATAGGCGCGGGTTGGGACGGCACGGCGACGATCAGCTTGCCGCGTGCAAAGGCGGCGGCGAACGGCCGGTCATCGGCGAGTGAATTGCGCCAGCTTGCGCTCAAGGGCGACAACAGGAACGCGGCGAATAACGCGACTGCCGCAAGCGGCATCCACAGCCGCCAGCCGCCTTCATGCGACGCCGCTTGTCCGGCTCTAGCCATTCTGTGCGAGGCCCACACGCCAGCGCAGCAAACGCCGTTCGAGCAGTGAGAGGCTCTTGTTGATCAGAAGGCCGAACAGCGCGAGCAGCACGATGCCCGCATACATGTCGGGAATCTGGAACGTCTCCTGAGAGTTGAGCGTGTAGAAACCGAGACCCGAGCGCGCGCCGATCATCTCTGCCGCGACGAGCGCCGTGATGCTGTAGGCGCCCGCGAGCCGGATACCGGTCAGTATCTCGGGCAACGCGGCGGGCAACACGACCTTGGTGAAGATGAAGCCTTGCCCCGCACCCATGGAACGCGCGCAATCGATGAACACGCGTTCGACTTGCTTCACACCAGAGATGGTGTTGAGCAGCACGGGCCAGAACGCCGCCCATACGATGATCGCGATCTTCGACGATTCACCGATCCCGAGAAAGAGCATGAACACCGGAAAGAGCGCGAACGCGGACACTTGCCGCAGCAGTTGATAAAGCGGATCGACAATGCGCTCTGCGCGCCGGAACCACCCGAGCGCGAATCCACACACCACGCCGCCGACAACGGCCAGCAAGAGCCCGCTAAGCGAGCGCAGCGCGCTTGCGCCGAGGTGCTTCCACACTTCGCCGCTATCGACGAGATGCGCGATGGCAACCGCCACTTGCGAAGGCGGACTCAGATACGCCGTGCTCACGACACCGAGCCGCGGCAACAACTCCCACAGCAGCACGAAGACGATAAGCGCGATGGATCGTTCGAAGGCCATGGAAAGCCGAATGCTCCGCCGCGGCGCGGCCGTGCGAACCCTGGGCGATTGTGCCGTTTGCGGCGTTTGCGGCGCGATCAGGCCCGGCAGCTTGCGGATGGTGTTTTGCTCAGGCACGGAATGCCCCCGTGTTCAGTTCATCGTGCTGCTCGCGCGACGGAACAAGCGCTTCGCCGAGTTCCAGACTCAGGCTTGCCCATGCACGCTGCCGCAACGCCATGAAAGCGGCGGAATGGCGCAAAGAGGCATCGCGCGGACGCGGCAAGTCGATATCGATAATTTCCTTCACGCGGCCCGGCCCGCGTCCCATGATGGCCACGCGATCCGCGAGAAAAATCGCCTCGTCGATGCTGTGCGTGACGAACACGACCGTCTTTGCACTTTGCTCCCAGATGGCGAGCAACTCCTGCTGCAACGACTCGCGGGTTTGCGCATCGAGCGCGCCGAAGGGTTCGTCCATCAACAGTATCTCGGGACCATAAGCCAACACGCGCGCAATGGCCACACGCTGGCGCATGCCGCCCGATAGCTGATGCGGATAGTGATCGGCGAAGTCGAGCAGCCCGACGAGACGCAAAAAACGTTCGGCTTCGCTGCGTCGTTGCACGGCTTTCACGCCGCGAATCTCGAGCCCTGTCTCAACGTTCTTGCGCACCGTGCGCCACGGAAAGAGCGCGTAGCCCTGAAACACGACGCCAAGCTTTTGCCGCGCGGCGCTGACAGGTTCGCCATCCACGGTAATCTCGCCCGCTGTCTGCGGCACGAGGCCGGCAAGAATGCTCAGGAACGTCGACTTGCCGCAACCGCTCGGTCCGAGCACGGCGAGAAACTCTCCCTCGCGCACGCTCAGATCGAAGTTATCGAGCACCGTGAGGCTCGAACCTGTCGCCTCGTTTTCATAAGTGAGGCCGAGGCCACGCGCGACGATCTTCCCGCTCATGACGGATTGCCCTGCGCATGCGTGCTGGCGCTCGCTTGCGACGACTTGCCAGCGTACGGGTTGTAGTCGTTCGTGTAGACATCCTTGACTGCAACCTTGCCCTTCGGGATCTTGCCGGCCTGTTCGAGAATGTCGATGTAGTACTGGATCGGCGGCTCGGTTACGACGAGGTCCTTCACATAGGCATAACGCTCGACCAGCTTCACGTCGATACCCAACCGCTCCGCCGTAAGCTGGCGCGCTTCGTCAGGGTGCGCGTTGACCCAGTTCCCCGCCTTCGCAATAGCCGTGACGAAGTCCTTCACCGCTTGCGGATGCGCCCGCGCAAACGCGCCATTCACGCTATACGGCGCCATTCCGCCGAGGCCACCGTCTTCGTCCCAATCGCTCCATAACTTGTGCAATTGCGGATCGGCTTCCGCCGCGCCGGAAAACGGCGGGTGAATGATGGCGATATCCACGTTCTTCGTTACGAGCGCCTGCTGCGACTGATTGTCGGGCACGACGAGCCAATTCACCTTCGAGACATCCACGCCATGCTGCGACAAGTACTTCTTCGTCACGAACTCCGCGCATGCGCCGAAGCTGTTGAACGCCACCGTCTTGCCTTCGAAGTCCTTTGGTCCGCGAATACCCGAATCGGCGCGCGAAAAATACTTCATGTGCGGTGCATCGGGCAGCGTCTCGCCGCCAGCCGAGACCACCTTGATGTCCGCGCCGCTCGCAATGGCCGAGATGACGAGCGGCACCATGCGCGTGCCGAAGTCGATCTCGCCCGTGCCGACGAGCGGAATGATCTGCGGTGCGGAGATTTTGCCGACGTACTTGGGCCGTGTGCTCGTGTTCTCGAAGTAGCCGAGCTTGTCGGCGAGATAGACGAGGTCGAACGCGGGGTTGTCGGGATACTTGAAGTAGGTGATTTCCTGCGTCGCCGACTTGTCTACCAATGCCGACGAGCTCTGTACTTTCTCGGTGTCCGGCTTGCAGCCGCTTTGCAGAACGAGTACGGCAGCCGCGCAAGCCGCGAAGAGAATCTTTCCGGCGCGACGGGGCCGGCGGTGCAAAAGGGACGCCATCATGATTTCCGCTGGGAGAGCACGGTTAGAGGCGGCGCTGGATTCAAACCAGCACCGTACTCCGCGATTCTCACTCAGCAGTCACGACGCGCAAACCAACAAAACATGCTTTGTTTAGATGGCAGCGTTCGAATACTTCAAGACTTTTGGCCGCGCCCCGTCTTCGCTTGCAATTCTTCGATCTTGAGTGAGGCATCCGCTTTCGTCAGCGACGGGTCGAACTCTTCTTTCGCTTCCTCGGAAAGCGTCTTCAAATAGGAAGCCTGCGCGCCCGTCATCTTTTCGTCCCCCGTAACCCAATCGCTCGGGTCTTTTTCGGCATTCGATGTCGGGTGCGATTTCGGGTCGTCGGACGGGCCGGCTTGTGCATTGATATCGTCGATGGTTTTATCGTTCATGGCGCAATCCTCTTGGCGTGGTGACATATAGAGGTCTGGCGCAAGGAGCGTGCCGCATCAGGTCACGTTCAGTTCGATCAGGCGCCCCAGCCGCGCCGATTCCTCCACGGCGAGCGTTGCCGCAAGCGTGCGTGCGGCGTCGTGTCCGTCTATGACGGGACGCACCGAACCTCTCACGACATCGACGAAATGTTCGAGCTGGTTTGCATACGTGTTCTCCTCGGGCACGGCAAGGCGCGCATCGTGAATAGGCTGGTCGCGTCCCTTCGCGCCTTGATACGACCACATCGTCAGGTCCGGCATGGTGACCGCGCCGTTCGTGCCCGCGAAAAAATGCGTGGGCACGGGACGATAAGCGAAGAGTTCACGGTCCTCGCCCGCTGCCGTGTCCCAGCCCCAAGGCGTCGCGGTCGTGTCGGAGAGACTGATGTTGGCAAGCGCGCCATTCGCGAGTCGCAGCGTGCAGGCCGCCGAGTCTTCCACGTCGAAACCGCGCACCTTGTTCGACGATACCGCCTGCACCGACACGATCTCGCCGCAGATGAACCGCAGCAAGTCGATCTCGTGAATCAGGTTGATGAGAATAGGACCGCCGCCTGGCTGTCTGCGCCACGGCACGTTGAAGTAGTCATCGGGCTTGTACAACAGGCACATGATGTTCGCCATGACGAGCGTGCCGATCTTTCCGCTTGCCACGGCTTCCTTCGCTGCACGCACTACCGGATTGTGCCGCCGATGATGCCCGACGAGCATGGCAACGCCCGCTTCCTTGGATGCATCCGCAAGCGCGTTTGCAGATTCGAGATCGTCTGCAATGGGCTTTTCCATCAGCACGGGAATTTTTCGTTCGATAAACGCGATTCCCACTTCGAGATGGGTGTGATTGGGCGTGCACACGATAGCCGCGTCGATACGTTCGTGCTTCAGCAACTCGCGGTAATCGGCATAAAGCGGCACGGACAACGACGCCGCATAACTCGCCGACCCGGGCGATGGATCGGCGATAGCCACGAGCCTGCACGACTCGTTACGCGCGATCTCCTGAACGTGACGCCGGCCAATCACGCCCGCGCCGATAACGGCTATTCCAATCTTCTCCATGTATCCAACCTTATGATCTATCACGATGAGGTGTGTTGCCGAAGGAACGGCACGAGGTCATGCAAGACTTCCTCGTGCGATTCTTCCGGTTGCAAATGGCCGCCGCCGATGCCGCGTCCGCTGACTTCATCGGCCCATGCGCGCCAGATTTCGATTGGCGTATGAGCCTGCCCTTTACGCTCTTCCAGGCTCCAGAGAACCATGACGGGACACACGAGCTTGCGGCCCGCCGCACGATCCGCGCTGTCGTGCGCCGAGTCTTCATCGGCTGCCGCGCGATAGTCCTCGCACATTGCATGGCGCACGTCCGGGTTGCGAAAGGCGCGGCGATAGGCATCGAGTGCGTCGCTATCCATGCGTTCGAGGCCGCCTGCCATCTTGCCGAGCGCGCGTTCAATGAAGGCGTCGGGATCGGCGGCAAGCATGCGTTCAGGCAAGTCAGCCGGCTGCGCGAGAAAGAACCAGTGCCAAGCGTTGACGGCGAAGGCTTTATTCACGGATGCGAACGCGTCGATGGTCGGCACCACCGTCAACGAGGCATACGCCGCCACACGCTCGGGATGATCCAGCGCCAGCCGATAACCCGCGCGCGCGCCGCGATCGTGTCCGACGACAGCGAAGCGCTCATGACCGAGTGCGCTCATGAGTTCGACGAGTGCGTGCGCCACGCGCCGCTTGGTCCAGCGTTGTTCGTGCGCGAGCGTGACACTTGCGCCATAGCCGGGCAAGTCGGGCGCAATCACCGTGTAGAAGCGCGCAAGCACAGGCGCGATATAACGCCAGACGAAATGCGTCTGCGGATAGCCGTGCAACAACAACACAGGTGGGCCAGAGCCGCCAATCATGCCGTTGAAGTGCACATCGCCCGCCGTGACATCCAGCTTCGAAAATCCTTCGAACCATTCATTCGCAGCTTGATTCATGGCTCATCCTTGCAGTGACTTGCCGTTCCAGTCGAACGATGCAGGCAAGCCAAAGAAGGACGCGGAAATGGGCATCGCGTAGTTCATCATGTTGCGTCCGTGATGAACCTTCAGACCGTGTGCCTGAGCCGCCTTTAACAGAGCCGTCATGCGCGGTTCCATGATTACATCGGCGACGACTGCGTGCGGTGCAAGTTCATCCAGCGCGAAGGGCAATGGGTCATGCGCATGCAAGCCAACGGGCGTTGCATTAATGGCGAGATCGATACCGCGCATATCCGGCGTGCCGGCTTCGATGCGCGCATCGCTGACCGAGGCGATGGCATCGGCCAATTCGCGCGCACGCTCGGTGTCGATGTCGAAGATAGTCAGGCTCGCGATTTTCTCCAGCCCGACCGACCAGCCGATACTGCGCCCCACTCCACCGCAGCCATGCATATAGACGTGCGCGCCTTCCAGACGCACGCCATCCGCCTGCAGGCCCGCGACGAAGCCCGCGCCATCCACGTTGTCGCCTTCCCATCCGCCATCCGCGCAGCGCCGCAGCAGATTGATCGAGCCGATGCGCTCGGCGCGCTCCGTGAGCGTATCGGCATGACGCATGGCGGCCACTTTATGCGGCATGGTGAAGATGACGCCGTCCACGTTCGCAATGGCCTTGGTGCCGGCGAGCGCGGCATCGAAGTGCGCGCTATCGACATCGGCGGGCAGCATCAGCGCGTTGATGCCGTAGCGCTTCATCAACGTGCTCCACACGACAGGGGCGCGCACATGCGCAATCGGCGAGCCGAAGATATGGAAGAGGCGCGTGAGCGCGTCGGCGGGTGCATCGAGCCTCAGTCTTTCCTCGGTCAAACCGGATGATGTCGTCGTCATTGCCTTCTCTTGTGTGTCGAACGCCGTCATGCGCCGCGCTCCTGTCCGCTTAGCGGCTTCGCCGTATTGGCGCGCTCTTGCGTCGCTTCTTCGCGCAGGCGTTCGTATTCGTGTTTGGGGACCGGCACCGCATCGCGCCGGCCAAGATCGTTCATATGGATGCGATACGTCTCGCGCGCCGAGTATGTCGCCAACGCGGACAACACCGTGATGCCGAACGTGATACCGCCAACGATCAGCCAGATGTTTTGCGAGCCGGGCGGCGCGACCGTCGTGAACAGCGCCGGCAGCAGCGCCGAAATGGCGACGCCTACGTTCTGCGAAATGGCCATCGACGTCACGCGCATGCGCGTTGGAAAGAGCTCGGGATAGAAGCTCGGATACACCGCGTTTTGCCCCTGATACACGAGGCCCCACATCAGTATCGACAAAACGATGGCGAGCGTCACGCTATGAATGCTGATGGCATAGAGATACGCAAACGAAAGCAGCCCGGAACCGACCGACCCGACGATGATCGGCAGCCTTCTGCCCACTCTGTCCGACAGACGTCCCCAGTAAGGAATGACAATCATGGCAGCGACATTGCCGAGCACCGGAATCCACAGATAAAGGCTCTTGCTGAAGCCGATGCCATAGGCCTGCTGCACCGCATACGCGCCGCCGAAGATGGTCGTGACCACGGGAATGACGTTCATGATCGACATGCACATCACGCGCAGCATGTCGTCCCAGCAATGCCTGAACGCGAGCTTGACGGGCGCATGCGGCACCGCGCCACGCTCGCCTTCCTGCGCGAACGCGGGCGTCTCGCGCACCTTGCGTCGAATGAAGTAACCGGCGACCAACACGAGCGCGCTCATCAGGAACGGCACGCGCCAGCCCCATGAATTGAAGGCGTCCTCGCGCATGAAGTGACTCAGCGGCAGAAACACGGCGGCCGCGAGCAATTGCCCGGCGGTGACGCCTTGCATGCCGAAGCTGCCGTAATAACCGCGCCGCCCGAACGGTGCGTGTTCGAGAATCATGGAACTCGCGCCCGAGATTTCGCCCGCCACCGCAAAGCCTTGAACGAGCCGCAGCATGACGAGCAACGCGGGCGCCCACAAGCCGACCTGATCGTAAGTGGGCAGGAACGCGACGGCCATCGTCGAGAAGCCCATCAGAAACATGCAGACGAGCAGGACCGACTTACGACCGTGCGTATCGCCCCAATGCCCGAGCACGACCGCGCCGATAGGACGCGCAACGTAGCCGATGCCGTAAGTCGCGAGCGACGCGGCAATCGCCACCTTGGGATCGCCCTTCGGAAAGAAGATCTGCGGAAAGATCAGCGCCGCGGCCTGCGCGTAAATGAAGAAGTCGTAGTACTCGAGCGCCGAACCGATCCAGCCGCTCGCGGCCGCCAGTTTCGACTGATGCCGTCCGTGCGGCTCATGGTCTGCTGCGTTGGACATCGATGTCTCCATTGGTGATGTAGGTGCGTTCTCATCCGTATTTTCGTTCCATCTTAGAAACTCACATCGAAAACTGTCAACGCGTTTTCACGCACAATTCCCGTATGAGAACAAACTAGGGATAGTCCCTACAAAGCCCAGATAACGCTTGACGGCACGGCCTGCGCTCACTCACCATGGAAACCACTTTCCATATGAGAACACGAGGTCACACAATGAACGAGACACTGCTGGAACGGCTGGCAATACGCGAGGCAATCGAAAATTGGGCCGTGTGGCGCGACGCGGGCGACTGGGAACGCTTCGCCACGCTCTGGCATCCCGAGGGTGTGATGATGGCCACTTGGTTTCAAGGCACGGGGCCGGAATTCATCCGCGTGACGCAAGAAGGCTGGGCGCGCGGCGTCAGTATTCTTCACTTCCTCGGCGGCACGGCTATCGATCTCGAGGGCACACGTGCCATTGCGCAGACGAAGATGACCATCTCGCAGCGCGGCGAGGTCGAAGGTCATCGCTGCGATGTCGTCTGCACCGGGCGCTTCTATGACTTCTACGAGAAATTGGACGGCAAGTGGCTCTTGCGCCTGCGTCAGCCTATCTACGAGAAAGACCGTCTGGACCCCGTCGAAACGGGTGTGCGGCTCGAACTCGATCCCGAGATACTCGGGCTCTTTCCCGAGGGTTACCGGCATCTCGCGTATATTCAGACGAAGATCGGCTACAAGGTAAAGCGCGACATGCCGGGACTAACAGGTCCCGCGGTCGAAGCGCTTTATGCGCGTGGCCGTGCGTGGCTCGATACAGGCACGCTGTGATGAACGCCGTGGCAACAGAGTTCGTTTATAACGCGTTGCCCGCCCGCGTGATCTTCGGTGCGGGCCGGCGCTCGGAGACGGCCGCCGAAGCCGCACGGCTCGACTGTACACGTCCACTCATCGTGACGACGCGCGAACAGGCCGCATTGGGCGATGCCATCGCGCAGCAGTTCGATCCGGAATCGACACACCGTTTCGCCGATGCCACCATGCACACGCCCTGGGACGTCACGGCGCGCGCCTTGCAAGCCGTAGACCGCGCGCACGCCGACTGTGTGATCGCAATTGGCGGCGGCTCGGCGGTCGGTCTGTCCAAGGCCATTGCATTGCAGACGGACCTGCCGCAGATCGTGCTGCCTACCACGTATGCGGGCTCCGAAGTCACGCCGATCATCGGCGAGACGCGTGACGGCGAGAAACGCACACAGCGCACGCTCAAGGTGCTGCCCGAAATCGTCATCTACGATGTCGAGCTGACCTTGAGTCTTCCCGTTGCGATGAGCGCGGCAAGCGGGCTCAACGCCGTCGCGCATGCGGTCGAGGCGCTCTATGCCATGGACGGCAATCCGATCACATCGCTGATGGCGGAAGAAGGTATCGCGTCGCTGGCGGCGGCGTTACCCGAAGTGGCGCGCGCGCCCGAATCGATCGACGCAAGACGCACCGCGCAATATGGCGCGTGGTTGTGCGGCACGTGTCTGGCTTCGGTCGGCATGGGTCTGCATCACAAGATCTGCCATGTGCTTGGCGGCGCATTCGATCTGCCGCACGCGCAGACCCATGCCATCATGATCGCGCATGTCGCCGCTTTCAACGCCGATGCCGCCGCGCCCGCAATGAAGCGCATTGCCCGCGCATTGAACGCGGAGCATGCGTGGACCGGTCTCCACGATCTCGCGGCATCGCTTGGCGTGCCGCGTTCGCTCGAAGCGATCGGCATGCCTGAAGCGGGCATCGATCACGCAATCGACCTCGTCACGCGCAACGCCTATGCAAATCCGCGCGCGCCCGAAAGCCGACCGCTTCGCGCCATGCTCGAACGCGCATGGAAAGGCCTACCGCCCGCGCTGGTCGAATAAGGACACTCGATGCGAAATTTCAACGAAGACAACATCACGCAAGCCGTGCTCGAACGCTTGAGCGGTTGCGAGAACGAACGGACACTGCAAATTAGCGAGGCACTCGTCCGGCATCTGCATGCGTTCGTGAAAGAGATCGAACCGACCGAAGCGGAATGGGCTGGCGCTATCGACTTTCTCACGCGCACGGGCCAAATGTGTTCGGAGACGCGCCAGGAATTCATCCTCCTCTCCGATACGCTTGGCGTGTCCATGCTCGTCGATGCGCTCAATCATCGCTTCACGGGCAACGCCACCGAGACCACCGTGCTCGGGCCGTTCTATGTCGAAGAGGCGCGCGATCTTCCGTTAGGCGCGAACATTTCGCATGCATCGGACGGGCCGGCGATGATCGTGGAAGGCAGTGTGTCGGATCAACATGGCGAGCCGATTGCGGGCGCGCTCATCGAGACATGGCACGCGGACGATCACGGCTTCTACGACGTACAACGCGAGGCGGGCCTGACCGCGCTCGACATGCGCGCCCGTTTTCACGCCGATGAAAATGGACGTTTCTGGTTCCGTTCGATCGTGCCCGCCTTCTATCCGATTCCGAACGATGGCCCTGTAGGCAAGATGCTCGATGCGCAAAGGCGGCATCCTTACCGGCCGGCACATGTGCATTTCAAGGTCAGCGCGCCGGGCTTCGAAACTATCGTCACGCACGTGTTTCTTGAAGGCGACCGCTATCTGGATTCGGATGTCGTGTTCGGCGTGAAGGATGGCCTGATCGCGCGACTCGACACGATAGAAGGCAGCATGAGCCCGGCCGGACATGAAGTCACGCCGGGCACGGCCCTCCTTGCTTACCCCTTTGTTCTGCCCGCAAAGCGCTAAAGACTCACGAATACGACAATGCATAAACTGTCCTTGCATCACCTCACCATGCTGAATGCGCATCCGCTGCAACTCGTCGATGCCGCGCACGCCGGTGGCTTCGACCATTACGGCTTGCGCGTCGTGGCGCCCACGGCTGCGGATAGCATCGTCGATGTCGCGGGCAATCCGGCGCTCATCCGCGAGCTCGCCGCGCGCATGGAAGCGACGGGTGTTCGCCTGCTCGATATCGAAGCCATCTGGCTGCAAGAGAGCACGAACATAGACCTTCTCTTACCCGCGCTCGAAGCGGGGCATCGGCTTGGCGCGAAGCATGTGCTTACCGTTGGCTTCGATCAGGACCGCGAGCGTCTCATGCGCAATTTTCGGGCGCTGTGCGAAGCGGCTGCACGCTTCGAGATGACGGTAGGCCTGGAGTTGATCACGTATTGCGCCATCGGCACGCTGGACGATGCGCTCGCCACCATCCAGGCAAGCGGTCAGCCGAACGCGCGGCTTTTGATTGATGCCTTGCAGTACTTCCGCTCGGGCGCGAAGGTTGAGGACATCGATAGTATCGACCCCGCGCTTATCGAATACATGCAGATTTGCGATGGACCGCGTGCCTCGCCGGTTGCGGTGGCCGACCGGCGAACCGAAGCACGCACCGCGCGTTTGCTTCCCGGCGATGGCGAACTTCCGTTGCACGATGTGCTGGTTAAGCTGCCCGCCGACCTGACGCTCGCCGTCGAAGCGCCCACGCTCGCATTGCGCGGACAACCATTCGATGAGCAAGCACGCACGATCATGTCGAGCATGAAGCGCTTCCTTGCAAAAGCGCAGTAACTCTATTCCGCGAGATATTGACGCTGGATGCGCACCGCGGATGCCTTGAGTATCGCTATCGACCGCTCCCCGATTTCCGGCGAGTAACGCACGGCTGGTATCGCGAGATTGAGCGAACCGAGCGGGAACCCGGTGGACGACAAAATGGGCACGCCAAGACCCACGATGCCCGGCGTGAATTCTTCAAGCGAATGAGCGAAGCCGTTTGCACGCACGGATTCCAGCTCGTTCAGCAAGGCTTTCTTGGTGCCGATGGTGTTCTTCGTGAAGCGCTCGAACGACACCGAGCGCATGTATTCGGCGCGCATGACATCGGGCAGGAAGGCGAGTATTGCCTTGCCGCCCGATACCGCATACAAGGGCGCGAGATCGCCGAGCCGCATATGCGATTGCAGGCGCTGCTGACTCACGACCGTTGCAACGACTTCGACCTGCTCGCCCTTGAGTTGATTGAGCGCGCACGATTCCGCCGTTTGCTGCGTAATATCGCCGAGGACCGGCTCGGCGCATGCAATCAAACTGCGCAACTGATTCGACTGCTGCGCGAGTTTCAGAATGGCATCGCCCAGCCGATACCCCTTCGTTTCAGGCACGAAACGCAGATAGCCGCGATCCGTCAGATTGCGGATGAGCTTGGTGAGACTGCTCTTGGGAATGTCGAGCGCCTCGGCAATCTCCGCATGCGACATCTCGCGGCCCCAGCGCGCGAGCAACTCGAAGAGATCGAGTGTGCGGTCCGCCGACTTGACCGTGCTGCTGGCTTCGATTTCCTCACGACGCATGCGCTGCTCCTCGTTCATATAGAGGAACATTTTAACTGCGCCGTGCTTCATGTCAACAATCCGCACCGTATAGTGCAGATTTTTATTCACGAGTGGGAACTTTTCATTTACCCGATACGGAATCGACGAACGCACCAAGATCGTTATCGAATCGCTTCGGCTCCTCGATGAAAGGCGCATGGCCCGACTTCGCATACAGCACGCTCCGCAACTTCGGGTTGATCTGACGCGCCCGCGCGATAGCCGGTTGCGCCTTGACGAGCGCATCGCGCGCGCCGTAGATCAGCAGCACCGGAACATGCGCCTGACCGAGACCATCGGCGGCGGCTACGCTCATCGACTGAACGGCAGCCTGCATGTCCCACGAAGCCATCGCGGCATTGGCGAGCAGGCGCTCGAACGTGACCTTGTCCGGCTGCGTGTCGAAGCAAAGCCTCAGGAAGGTGCGCTCGCCGTCGAGATGCGTCTTGAGATCGGCCGATGTCATGTCGCGATAGACATCGGGATGCGCCACGATCTGCTCGGGCGTAAGCTCGATCACACCATCCACATACACGGCGCCCGCGATCTTGCCGTCACCATAGGCCGCCAGATAGTTCGAGATGACCGCGCCGCCAAGCGACCAGCCAACGAGCACCGGCTTCCTTGCATGCGACGTTTCGATGACTGTTGCAAGATCGTCGGCCCAGCGGCGGCCGTCGGTATAGGCATCGGCATTCGTGGGCTTCCCTGAGCGACCGTGGCCGCGCATGTCGTAAGTGATGAGACGGTAGCCCTTCAGTCGCGCGCTTTTCACCTGCGCATCCCAGTTCAGGCGGCTGCCCAGCAGTCCATGAATCAGCACGACGGCGGGGCCGTCCGGGTTGCCGGATTCCTGCACGGCGAGCGCGACGCCATCCGGTGCATTGACGGTATAACTTTTTTCTTCCGCGAACGCAGCGGACGATACGGCGCTCAACGCGCCCGTCGCGATCAACGTGGAAACAAGGTAACGAACCATGCGAAAAGACACGATGACACTCCTCATTCATTCGAAAGTCCTGAGTGTCGCGCCTCACACTAATGTCAGGGTCAAGCGAAAAAGTGCTAGTCTTTTTGCATGACACGATCCGCTGAACACACGCTACTGACTATAGGCGAGCTATCTCGCGAAACCGGCGCGAGCGTTCGTTCGATTCGCCACTACGACGAGCATGGCCTGCTTACTTCGGTTCGCGCGAGCAACGGCTATCGCGTGTTCCCGCACGCGGCCATCTCTCAGGTGAAGCAGATACAGCGCATGATCGCGACCGGCTTCAGCCTCGCCGATATCCTCGCGTTTCCCGACTGCATGCGCCTGGTCGAAGGCGCGGTGACGTGTCCGGAGACCACCGCATTACAACGCGAACGCCTGGTGTCGATAGAGCGTCAGATCGCCGATCTGGAACGGCGCCGCGCGCGTCTGCTCAAAACCTTGAACGAAGGCGTCGTGCCGCCGCTGGATTGAGCTTTTTTGCCGTGGTCAACTGTCGGCTTGTTCAACCGACCGGCCATCCGGGCAAAGGAGTCGTCATGCAATCGCAGATTTCGCAGTTGTCGCGTTCCACGCTGACCGAACATATCGTCGATGCCAAGGCGCGCAAGGGACTCACCTACGCCGAACTCGCGGAAGGAACGAGCCTCAGCGTGCCCTACGTGACAGCCGCGCTTCTCGGCCAGCACCCGTTGCCGGAGCAAGCGGCAAAGAGCGTGGCGGACAAACTCGAACTCGGCGACGACGCCGCCGCGCTGCTTCAGACCATTCCCCTGCGCGGCAGCATTCCGGGCAACGTGCCGACGGACCCGACCATCTACCGCTTTTATGAAATGGTGCAGGTGTATGGCACGACGTTGAAGGCGCTCGTGCACGAGCAATTCGGCGACGGAATTATCAGTGCGATCAACTTTCGTATCGACATCAAGAAGGTGGAAGATTCCGAAGGCGGATCACGCGCCGTGATCACGCTCGACGGCAAGTTCCTGCCGTACAAGCCGTTCTGATCCTTCACGTCATGGCGCTGGCGCGTTGTGCACACAGCGGCGCGCCTTGCATAACCCTGCGACCATTCTCACCATAAACGCGGTGCCATGAGTCAGACGGCACAAGGCTTTCGCGGCGACATACGCGTTTGCCCCAGCGTTGACCTGCGCTATATCCGTCCGTATATTTTGCGCAGCCGGGCGCCATAACGAATCACAAGATCGCCCGCGCATCCCCCATGTCAAAGGTGACGCCGCATGATGTCCAGGGAAAGCATCGACTCCCATATGATCCGCGTTCTGCATACGCTCCTCACGGAGTCGAGCGTCTCGGGCGCCGCCAAGCTGCTCGGGCAATCGCAGCCGACTGTGAGCATTGCGCTGCGCAGGCTGCGTGAAATGACGGGTGATCCGCTTCTAGTGCGCAGCGGCAGCCGCATGGTGCCGACGAGTCATGCGCTCACGCTGATCGAGCCTGCCGCGCAGGCGCTCAGTCATATCGACGCGATCCTTCATCCCAACACCGAATTCGATCCGGCGTCGAGCAACTGCACGTTTCGAATCGGCTCGCCGGATTATCTCGATGTGTTCTTCGTGCCCGCCGTGATCGACGCGTTCCATCAAGCCGCGCCATCCGCGAAGCTCGAATTCAAGCACCTCATGATGGTCGATGGCGGCTACGAAAACGGCCTCGAAACAGGCTTGCTCGATCTCGTGATCGGCAACTGGCGCACGCCGCCCGCGCATCTGCATCTGCAACCGCTGTGTCAGGACGAACTGGTTTGCCTGATGCGCGCGAATCATCCGGTCAAGCCGGGCGAACTCACGAAGGACGCCTTCGAGAAAGCCGAGCATCTCGCTGTCACGACCTACAACACGACCGCGTGGGGCACCATCGATACGGAACTCGCGCGCAACGGTCTTACGCGCACGGTCACGACCACGCTGCCTTACTTCGGCATGGCGCCCTATGTGCTCGTGCGCTCGGACCTCATCTTCACGACGACACGCGCGCTCGCTTCCCACTACGCGCGCCTCTTGCCTTTGAAGATGGAGCCGATTCCCGGCGCAACGCCCGCACTCACGTATTACCAGTTATGGCATGAGAGAACGCATCGCAGCGCGACCACGCGATGGCTTCGCCGCCTCGTCACGAACGTTGCGCGCAAGCTCGCGGTCACGCCCGATGCATAGCACCATGAAAAACGACGCCGCAAGCTTTTGGCTGCGGCGTCGAAACGTCTACCGTGCGGCATCGAAGCGACAGGTTCTTCAAGCCACCGGCAAGCGCGACGCTGGTCGGTCAGAGGCAAGCTGCGTCGTTATCGTTGTAGAGCGGACTCGAAACTTCCCGATGTCATCGCCTTGAGAAGCGCGGCCTTGGCTGGCGTGGCCGAACCCAGCAAGGCGAATCCGAGTGGCCGGCCATCGGCGGCATGTTCGCAAAGCGCGTGCAGACCGTCGAGCGATTCGTCGGATACGTTGCTTGCATAGCGCCATGTTCCGGTTTCGTCGGGCAGCACGACTACCGTTGGAGATGCGGGCGCTTTAACCGTCACCGGCATGATCGGAAACGCGACGCGCGTTGCCTCGCCCGCGAGCGTGCGGGCAAGCGCGCGTGCTGCGTGCATGATCGGCAACACATACGGCTGCACTTTTCCTTCGATAGCCGCGCAATCGCCGAGTGCGTAAATATCGGCCGCACTCGTGCGGCAATAGGCGTCCGTACGTATGCCGCCTTCTATCGCGATGCCCGCTTGTTCCGCGAGCTGCGTGCGCGGCGCGAGACCTATCGCCGATAACACGACGTCGGCATCGATCGCCTCGCCATCGGAAAGCGTGAGCGCGTAGCCGCGTTCCGCGCGATTCACCGTTGCCACCGAACGCCCGAGACGCAGCCGCACGCCATGTCGTTCGAGAGCTTGTGCAAACGCATGACCCGCGCGTTCGGGCAGCAGCCGTGACAGCGGCGTGGCCGCGGGATCGATCAGCGTGACCTTGTAATTCGCGAGCGCGAGATCGTTGGCGAACTCGCAGCCGATCAGGCCCGCGCCGAGCAGCGCGACCGACTGCGCGCCTTCGAGCCGCTTTCTGAAGCGCACGTAGTCGTCGAGCGAGTTCACCGACAGCACGTCGCCTGCGCTATCGCCCGCGAGCGGAATGCGCCGCGCATCCGCGCCCAATGCGAGCACGAGCTTGCCGTAACGAAAAGATTGTCCATCGACGATGAGTTCGTGCGTATCCGCGAGAACGCGCTCCACCTTGCTGTGCGACAAAATGCTCGCGTTCAGCTGCGTGCCCATGGCGCGCGCATCGAAAGTGACGAGCGCGTGCGGCGCCTTGTTCATGGCAAGCGCGTTGGAAAGCGTCGGCTTCGAATAGAAGCTGCCGTCGTCCTCGCTGATGAGCGTGATGGGCACTTGCGCGTCGAGCTTGCGCAACTCCCGCGCCACCGTATAACCGGCGAGCCCCGTTCCCACGATAACGACCGGTAGACCCATATCGTGACTCATGCCGACACCTCCTGCATCTCGAAGTCCTGCTTGCCCGTGCCGCAATCGGGACAGAGCCAGTCGTCCGGCACGTCTTCCCAGCGCGTGTTGGCGGCAAGACCCGCTTCCGGCAAGCCCAGCGTTTCGTCATAGCGAAAGCCGCAGATCACGCATTCCCAGATTTTCATGATGCTCTCCGTTTCCGCCATGGCGATCAGCGGACGTACGCCTGACCAAGACCGATCTCGGCTAGCGCGCGGCGATATGCCCCCGAGGAACGATCCGCGAGAATCGGCGCTTCGGCGGCGCGGTCTATCGGCAGATCTTCGGGACATTGCAATTCGACGATCGCGCGATCTTCCTCGAACACCTGGCGATTGAACTCGTAGACGTCATCGAGCGGCAGATCCTTGTCGAAGTTGCGCGCAATCGGCACGAACAGACGCGTCAGACGCGCGGATACCGGGCTCGCGGCGTTGAGAATCGAGAGCCGGCCGCCTTCGGGAAAGAGCACAGTGAGACGTGCAAAGAACGGCACATCCACTTCGAAGATACGGCGCCACAAGAAGCCTTCGGGCGCACGATGCTGCATCGACTTCGGAAAGTTGCTGACGGTGCTGACATACTCCGCGCGCATGCCGTTGCCGCGCCGCTCGACCGTGTAGCTCGGCACCACGGGATTGCGCCGGTCCGCGAAGCTGCGATGATGAATCCACGCGAAATGCGCGACATCGATGAAGCCTTCCGTCTGACGTCCCGCGGATGCCTGGATGTCGATCGAAGGCGGCAAGATCTGCTGGAACCCTTCGCTGTTCCATGCAGGGAAATCGGGCAGCGCTTGCTCTCCACCGCCGAGCGACACCCAGATCAGGCCATAGGCTTCCTGCACCGCGTAAGTGGTCAGGCGCAGACGGTCGGGAATGGTGCCGCCTTCCTGCGACGGAATATGCTTGCACTTGCCGTCCGCACCGTATTCGAGGCCGTGATAAGGACACACGAGATGGCCGTTCTCGACCCAGCCTTGACTCAGCGGCGCGCCGCGATGCGGACACACATCGCGCGCGGCGACGAGTGCATCGTTCGCACGAAACACGACGAGCGGCTCATCGAGCAGCGTGACGCTCAACGGTTTGTCCGCAACCTGCGAGGCAAACGCGACCGGATGCCAGTATTGGCTGAGGATTTGCCAGTCGTGCGGATCGAAAGTGCAATTGCGTGGAAGATTGGGCGCGCGCTGAAACGTCAGCGGCGCGACGGTGGGGGTCGCCATTTTCGTGTCTCCAAGGAACTGGATCGTGTTGAAGCGGCCGGGATGGATTCGACCGCATGAACACTACGATAGCGACGTGCTACATGTCGCCCAATGGTTCGGGCGACATTGACTCTATGTTCGTTGGTCAATGAAACGATGCTTCGGCGGAGGTCACTTGCCAGGAATGAGCACTACTCTGAAACGCGCCTTGCCGCTCATCATGCGGTCGTAGGCTTCGGCCGCGCGCGAGAGCGGGTACTCTTCGGTCATCGGCTTCACGCCCGACAAAGCGCTGAACGCGAGCGTTTCTTGCGAGTCCGCCGCCGTGCCGGACGGCCAGCCTTGCACCGAGTTGCGACCCATGATGAACTGCGCGACGGGCACTTCCACGGGCTCTTGCGAGATGCCGACCATGATCAGCTTGCCGTTGATGCCGAGCCCGCCGATAGCCGCGCTCATCGCCTTGCCGCTCGTGGCGGTGGCGAGAATTACGCGTGCGCCGCCGAGTGCTTGCAGCGTTTCGCCGACGTTTTGCGATTCGCTGTCGATATAGTGATGCGCGCCGAGTTGCTTCGCGAGCGGTTCCTTGTCCTTGCCGCGCGCGATGGCGACCGTGACGAAGCCCATCTTGCGCGCGAACTGCACGCCGAGATGCCCGAGTCCGCCGATGCCGAGGATCGCCGCGACATCGCCCGCGCGGGTGCCGCTATTGCGCAGCGCGTTGAACGTCGTGATGCCGGCGCAGAGAAGCGGCGCGGCGTCGATATCGGAGAGATCGTCGGGCATGCGCGCGAGTGCTTCCTGCGGCGCCACCATGTATTCCGCGTAACCGCCGTCGTAGCTGATACCGGGAACGAGCGCGTTCTTGCAAAGCACGAAGTCGCCGTGACGGCAATTTTCGCAATGCCCGCAATGCCCGCCATGCCAACCGACGCCGACCCGCTGCCCGGCCTGCCATCCCTCGACGTTCGCACCGAGTTTCTCGATGACGCCTGCAATTTCGTGACCGGGTACGCGCGGAAACTCGAGACCCGGCCATTGGCCTTCTTTCGTGAGGGAATCGCTGTGGCAGATGCCACAGGCTTGCACTTTGATGAGCACGTGTCCTTCGGGCGGATCGGGTATTTCGCGCTCCACGAGTTCGAGCGGACCGCCGGCTTTCGCTACTTGCACTGCGTGCATCGTTGGCATCGTTTGCTCCTTGGTGTGGGAGGAACTTCGCGGCGTTGGGCGAGCCGCGTGCATGCTGTTCGGCACTGCAATGGGGATGCTATACGTAGTTGGGGGAAAGTTCAGGAAAGAGGTTGCTAAAGCGCGCTTCATGAATTCACATCACCCGCGCCCATCTCCGTCGTTCAAAATGCACCGTCTCGAACGCTTCGATCTGCGCCAGCGACTGAAGCGTCAAATCGACCGTATCCATTCCCTCCATCACCATGCGTTTATGACGCGCGCCGATGGAATACGCATATGGCTTACCCGATGCCGACACCACCGTCTGCCCTTCCAGATCGATGGAAATAACAGCACCCGGCGTCTCGGTCACTTCACGCGCAAGCATATCGACGACATCGCGTTCCAGTTGCACGAGCAGCAAGCGGTTATTCATCGCGTTCGAATAGAAAATCTCCGCGAAACTCGGCGCAATCACCGCAGCAAAACCATATTGCTGCAAACCCCACACCGCATGCTCCCGGCTGGAACCACATCCGAAATTCGCGCCGCCAATCAGAATGCGCGCCTTTGCAAACTCCGCCCGATTGAGCACGCAATCCCCACGCGGCGCGCCGTTTTCATCGAAACGCAAGTCGTACAGCAAACCATCCGCTAGACCCGCCTTGTCGATAATGCGCAGAAACTGCTTCGGCATGATCTGGTCGGTATCCAGGTTGTCGATGGACAACGGCGCCGCGCTGCCTGCAATCTTCGTCAGTCGCGTCATGATGCCTCTCCCATGAGCGTTCGAACGTCGGTGATACAGCCGGTCATCGCGGCCGCGGCCGCCATTGCCGGGCTCATCAGATGCGTGCGGCCGCCACGTCCCTGTCGACCTTCGAAGTTGCGGTTGGTGGTCGATGCGCAACGCTCGCCCGCGTCCAGCACATCGTCGTTCATGGCAAGGCACATCGAGCAGCCAGGCTCGCGCCATTCGAAACCCGCATCGATCAGCGTCTTCGCCAGACCTTCGCGCTCCGCCGCGCGTCGCACGCTGCCCGAACCCGGCACGATCATCGCGCGCACGCCGGGCGCCACGCGCTTGCCGCGCACGATGTCCGCCACCACGCGCAGGTCTTCGATACGCCCATTCGTGCACGAGCCGATAAACACACGGTCGATCCGCGTTCCCGCCAACGAACAGTTCGCCGTGAGTCCCATGTAATCGAGCGCACGTCGCAACGATGCCGCCGCTTCGGGGGTGGCCTGCGCGGCTTCGTCGGGAATGGGCTCGTCTATCGCGACGGCCTGATCCGGACTCGTGCCCCATGTGACAAAAGGTGCGATGGCATGCGCGTCGAAGCGATATTCGGCATCGAAGGTCGCATCTGCGTCGGAGTAGAGTTCGCGCCAGTCCGCGAGTGCGGCTTGCCAGGCGGCCTCATCGAGTGATTTTGCATGGGCGCGCACATAGTTGAACGTGGTCCGATCCGGCGCGATGAGCGCGGCGCGCGCGCCCGCCTCGACGGTCATGTTGCACAAGGTCATGCGCGCCTCGGCCGACAGCGACGCAATGGTCGAACCACCGAACTCGACAGCATAGCCACGCGCGCCTTGTGCGCCGATCTGGCTGATGATCCAGATCACCACGTCCTTGGACGACGTGCCGTAAGGCAGCGCGCCATCGATATCGATGCGCATGGTTTTCGCCAGCCGATAGACGAGCGCCTGCGTGGCGAGCACATGCTCCACTTCCGATGTGCCAATTCCAAAGCCCAACGCGCCAAGCGCGCCGTATGTCGTGGTGTGACTGTCACCGCACAACACGACCATGCCCGGACGAATGAGCCCGAGTTCCGGCGCCACGATGTGTTCGATACCCTGCAAGGGATCATTGGCCGCGAGAAGCCGGATGCCCGCGCGCTCGCAATTGCGCGCGAGATTTTGCGCCTGCAGATACGACGCCTCATCGCGAATCACGCGCGGCGACTCGGCGTGCGTCGGAATGATGTGGCTCACGACCGCAAGCTGCTGATGCGGGCGTCGCACCGCGCGGCCACGCGCATCGAGCGCGCTGAACGCTTGTGGACTGGTGTACTCGTTCATCAAATGCAGATCGACATAGAGCAGCACGTTCTGTTCGTCGATACGCGAGACGAGGTGAGATTCGACGAGCTTCTGGTACAGGGTTCGGTTCGACATGGCGTTAGTTGGTCAGAAAGGGCAGGACGTGCTCGAGCAAGATCGCCGGCGCTTCCTCGGGAATGTAGTGGCCGCAAGGCAGCGCCTCGCCCTCGACTTCCGGCGCGTAAGCACGCCATTCGCGCAGCGGATCGAAGCATTGTTCGATGACGCCCTCCTCACCCCACAGCGCCATGAATGGGCATTCAATTCGCTCGTTCGAAGCCAGCGTCGCGCGATCATGTTCGAGGTCGATGCTCACGCTCGCGCGATAGTCCTCGCAAATGCCATGCGCCGTGGCGGGATCGGACAAGCAGCGCAGATACTCGGCGTAAGCCTCTGCCGTGAACGGCGCGAGACCCGCGCTGCGCGCGCCGATGGTCTGCCTGAGATACAGGTCCGGGTCCGCGCGAATGAGCGTTTCCGGAAATGGCGCGGGCCGCACGAGCATGAACCAGTGCCAGTAGGCACGCGCGAAATCGAACGAGGTCTGCTCGTACATGGCGAGCGTCGGCGCCACGTCGAGCGTGACCAGACGCGTCACGACAGCCGGATGATCCAGCGCCATGCGAGCCGCGACACGCCCGCCACGGTCATGTCCGATGACCGCGAACGACGCATGGCCCAATGCGCGCATCAGCCCGACCTGATCGAGCGCCATGCGGCGCTTCGAATAATTCGAGTGACCGGGCGCGCCTGCGGGTTTGTCGCTGTCGCCATAGCCGCGCAAGTCGGCGGCGATCACCGTGAAATGCTCGGCGAGTGCCGGCGCCACTTCGTGCCAAATCGCGTGCGTCTGCGGATGCCCGTGCAGTAGCAGCAACGCGGGGCCTTGGCCGCCCTTGATCGCGTGAATCCTGATGCCATCGACGGAAATCGATAGCTCATCGAAGCCTTCGAACATGGTTGTCTCCCAACGTTGATTCGAGTCTAATTGATGCCTTAAGAGATTGGGTTTCCGCAAAAGCATTTCGGTCGTAACCGGCAGGAACGAATCAGGCAGATTTGGAGCGACGCGAGATGGATGGCTTTTCTGACCTCAACCTGTTTGCGCTTGTGGCGCGGCATCGCAATCTGGCTGCGGCGGCGCGCGAGTTGGGTGTGACGCCGCCAGCCGTGAGCAAGCGGCTCGCGCAACTGGAGCGGCGTCTGGGCGTGCGCCTGATGAATCGCACGACGCGGCGTCTGAGCCTCACGCCCGAGGGCGAGTTGTACCTGTCGAACGGCTCGCGCATTCTCGATGAGCTCTCGGAACTCGAACAGCTCGTCACGCAAAGTCGCGGCGAACCGACTGGTCTTCTGCGTGTGAACGCGTCGTTCGGATTCGGGCGGGCGCGTATAGCGCCTGCGGTGTCGGAGTTCATTGCGCGCTATCCGGCGATGAAGATCGTCCTGCATCTGACGGACCGTCCGGTGAGTCTTCAGGAAGAAGGTTTCGATGTCGGCATCCGCTTCGGCGAAGTGCCGGACGCGCGCATCAACGCGCGTCTGCTGCTGGCGAATCGGCGCATCTTGTGTGCATCGCCGGCTTACGTCGCGCGGCATGGCCGACCATCGGCGCCGCATGATCTCGCGCGTCACGCGTGCATCGTGTTGCGCGAAAACGAGTCGGCTTACGGCACGTGGCATTTCTCGCGCGGCAAGCGCACGGAGACGGTCAAGGTCGATGGCTCGTTATCGAGCAACGACGGCAGCGCGGTGTTGCAGTGGGCGCTGGACGGTCGCGGCATCGCGACGCGCTCGCAATGGGAGATAGACGAACATCTCGCGCGCGGTGAGCTCGTTTCCTTGCTCGATGAATGGGCTTTGCCGGACGCGAACATTCACGCCATTTATCTCGAACGCAATCAGCTTTCGGTCAAGCTCAGGACGTTCGTGGAATTTTTGGGGGAGTATTTGCGCGGGGCGTGATAGTCGTTTGAGCTTACCGTAGCGGCACATCTTCCGGCCAAATGATTTAGAGCGGCTTGGAATTTGGGTCCCGAATTCGTATCGGCCCGCTGGCCAGGGCCGGTTGCCCCGTCATTCGATCGATGCGAACCTTGGCTTTGTTGACCGCATCTGAACTTGCTCATCGGTGAAGCGGGTTTGATTGAGCGCAATTGGCACACCGCCGTTGTCGATTTCCGCTCAACAAATTCGTCGTCAGTGAACCTCATCAAAAGGATTTGCCATGAAATACCTCGGCCTCGCCTACTTCACCCCCGAAAAGTTCGCCGCGATGACACCGGACGAAATCAAGGCGCTAGTGAGTCAATGCCCGGCATTGGACGAGAAGATGCGTGCCACCGGCAAGGTCGTGGTTTCCGCCTCACTCGGCGATCTGGAAAACTGGAAGACGCTTCGCCCACTTGGTGGCACGACACGCGTTACCGACGGGCCTTACACCGAAGCGAAGGAAGTCGTGGGCGGCATGTTCATCATCGAGGCAGATAGTCCTGACGAGGCGGTGCGCATCGCGTCCATGCATCCGGCCGCGACATTGGGCGAAGAAGGCGGATGGGCCGTCGAGCTTATTCCCCTGGATTTTTATCTGGCACCATGAGTTGAACTGCTGCGCGGCGCTATTTCTCCGCAATGCCGTGACCCTTACCGCAGACAATGACCGGAAAAAACGTTTTCCCTATAGGTCAAACTTTCGTTCATCTTCAGGTTTTCTCGAGGCTGCCGTAAGCGTTGCAATGACTGCTCTTTCGTCACCGCACTCTTGGTCTAAGCGCGCGGAGCCTGCCGTTGCTCCCTGACCGATAGCGGACGACCGACAAAGCGCGGACATGGACGTCATGCTCGTACTCGCGCCACGGCGCCTACCCTGAAGACTCCGACTGAATCGCTCAATTCTTTGCTTTGAGAGGACGTATATGACTGCTTCCGTTCTGATCGTTGGCGCCGGTCCAGTCGGCATGACGCTCGCCTCCGAACTCGCCCGCTACGGTGTCCACGCGCGCATCGTAGACAAGGCGCCGCACCGTACCGATAAATCCAAAGCCATGGTGCTTTGGAGCAGGACGCTCGAATTGCTCGACCGGGGCGAAGGCGGCGCCGCGCCGTTCGTGAACGCAGGATTTAAGATCGACGGCGTCGTCTTCATGGCGCAGGACGAGGTGGTCGGTCGGGTTGCAATGGACACGATCCCCAGCACGCACAACTATGCGCTGGCACTGCCGCAATCCGAGACCGAGCGTTTGCTGGAGGAGCGTCTGGCGAGCCAAGGCGTATCTATCGAGCGCGGCGTCGAAGTAACGATGATCACGCCCGATGCCTCTGGCGCGGATGCGGTGTTGCGCCATCCGGACGGCCGCGAAGAGGCCGTGCGTGCTGACTGGCTGCTTGGTTGCGATGGCGCGCACAGCATCGTAAGACACGCCTTGAACGTGCCTTTCGAGGGGGAAACGCTGCTGAGCGATTGGTTCCTTGCTGACGTTCACATGACGGGGTATCCGCGCCCTGACACGGACGCTTCTGTCCACTGGCATAAGGATGGCGTCTTGCTGATTTTTCCCATCCAGGCTGGCCGTTACCGCGTCATCGGCGACTTGCCGGCGACGGCGGATAAGGTTTCACCGACGCCAACGCTCGCACAGGTGCAGCAGCTCGTAGACCGGCGCGGCCCGGCCGGTACCAAACTCCACGATCCCGTATGGTTGTCCGGCTTTCGCATCAACGGTCGCAAGGTGACGGGCTATCGACACGGCCACACGTTCCTTGCGGGGGACGCAGCGCATATTCACAGTCCCGCTGGCGGTCAAGGCATGAACACCGGCATGCAGGATGCGATCAACCTTGCCTGGAAACTTGCACTCGTGCTGCGCAACGAAGCGGATGAGTCGCTCCTCGACACCTACAGCCCGGAGCGCAGCGCGGTTGGCGACGAGGTACTGAAAGCCGCGGAACGACTGACATCGGTCGCCACGCTTCGCAACCCGATTGCACAGCGTTTGCGTAACCTTGCCGGGCACTTTGCCTTGGGCTTCTCGCATTTCACCCGTGGCGTTGCTCAAACCATGTCGGAAGTGACGGTCCACTATCCGCATAGCCCGCTCAACGGCCCATCCGTGCATGGGATGAAGCCTGGCGAACGCGTTGCGCCGACGTCCGACCACGCACCAGCAGGATCAGGCGTGCGGCCGGTGTTCGCGCTGTTCGCGGCGCCGACTGCGGCAGTGAAGCAGTTGATCAACGCCTATCCGGGCCTGCTCGACGACAACGTCCGACCACCATTGCAAGCCGACACGATCTCGCTCGTGCGGCCCGATGGATATCTCGCCTGCTCGGCTAGTGAAGCAGATACGATAGCCGCGTATCTCGATCGTTTGACGGCACGGCATGGCGTTCCTGCCTGATCCATTCGTCGCTTGATCGGGGGAGAAGCATTCTCCAGCATTGAACGGCTTGCCGCGAGTGGTGGCGGCAAGCTGGCTGCATGTTGCTTGACAGCCGTTCGCTGAACACTGCACGAAAACGCCGGCTTCTCGCAAAGGCTGCGAATCAGTCATTCACCGCCTCATACCGTGTTACTGCTCACCAAGCACGCCGAATCAACGCTCGCCCGGCAGCATCGCTAAATGCGTTGGCTAATCGTGGAACGGAACCCAGAGCATTTTTACATCGACGTTGAGCATGCCCGACTGTACTGTCGGATCATCGGTTGCTATTTTTCGGGCATCCGCAAGATCAGCAGCCTTGAAGATCGTCATGCCGCCGTCCGCCAGAACACCGGAGAGACCGCCGGCTTTCTCCATGAACGGACCGCTCATCACGGTCAGCCCTTTGTCCTGCATCTCGGCCATATAAGCCACGTGTTTCATAAAGTCCGGTTGCTCGTTGTACTTCACGCTTTGAATCCACTTCGGACCCGGCGTTTGAAACGCCACGAAATAATGAGGACCATTTTCATCGACCATTTTCTACTCCTGGGAAGGCTATTCGAAAGAGCACTTATCACTAAGACATGATGCGTTGCCGGAGCAAGTCATCGGAAAGTGCCTGAAGGGGAGGAGTTCGGCGAATGACGCCTCGACTCCGACATCTGCCTGTCGCCGTATATTCTTTCGCGGCGGCTTGAAATCAAAGATAGTCTCGCGCGGACGCTTTCGGTAGAGGGCGTGTTGGCATAGGACGTATTCAGTCTCCGAATAGCGTCGCTTGCGCTATCCACACGAGAGTTATCGAACCTTCAACCGGGGATCGGCGGCGAACAGGTCCGCTAAAAATTCGATGAAAACGCGGGTCCTGCCAGGCAACTGCCTGCTTCCGGGCCACACTGCGTTGATCGGAAAAGGCGCGGGCCGAAATGCCTTGAGAAGCGGTACGAGCCCGCCCTCCTCGACGTCCCGCGAATAAAGCCAGCCCGCGTTATGCCCAATGCCCAAGCCCGCAATTACCGCCGCTCGGACATATTCGGCGTCGTTGCTTCTTACTGGACCTTGCGGCACGTGTTCCTTCGTGCCGTCGGGGCCGGCAAACGGCCAGACTCGCGGAGACTCGCGAGACATCAGAGCAATGCATTCGTGATTGACGAGATCATCTACCGTCTTTGGCACGCCCATGCGATCGGTATAAACCGGCGAAGCGACAGTAAGGTACTCGGTGCTGCCAATTCGACGCGCAATTTGAGTCGAGTCGCTCAGCGGACCAATTCGTATTGCGACGTCGATGCCTTCTTCAATCAGATTGATATAGCGCTGCGCAACCGTGAACTCGACGCGGACGTCCGGGAACTGAGCGCAAAAGCGCGGCAGGTGCGGAACAATGCACATACGCCCAAAGGCTGGAGACAGGGCAACCCGCACCATGCCGGACGGCGACGCTTCGCCACTGCCGACGCGAGCCTCGACATCGTCCACGCTCTCGACGATCGCAACCGCACCTTCGTAGAAGCTTTGGCCAGCCTCTGTCAGGCCCAGGCCTCGCGAGCTTCGGCGCAACAGTTGCGCGCCGAGCCGTGCTTCGAGACCCGCAATCGTCTTGCTTGCCGTTGGCTGACTGATCCCGGCCGCACGCGCCGCCTTCGAGAAGTTGCCCGTGTCGGCAACACGGATGAAGAGCCGCATGACATCGATTCGATCCACTGGAACTTTCCTCCTACGAGATAAACGCGGCGGGACGAACGAGAAACGCAAGGCATCAGCACGGCTTATGGCATGCAGTTTATAGCTGGGTGATTCCTCCGTCCGCGATCAGATCGATGCCTGTGCTGTAGCTGCTTTCGTCCGAGGCGAGGAACAGCGCCGCCGCGGCGATCTCGTCAGCGCGGCCGATTCGGCCCAGTGGCGTGATCTGCTTGAACATTGCTCGTGCGCCGTCCGCCTCTTCCTTCGAACTGAACAGGCCGTCTACGATCGGCGTTTCGATCATTCCCGGACTCAGCGTGTTGACGCGAATGCCGCGGCCTTTGAATTCCGATGCCCAAGTCCGCGTGAACGAGCGGATCGCCGCCTTCGTTGCGGCATATACGCCGAAGTCCGGGAATCCCTTGATGTGCATCCCGGAAGAAACGATGACGATGGAGCTGTTATCGCGCAGCAGCGGCAGCGCCTTTTGCACCGTGAAGAACGTGCCCCGTGCGTTGATGCCGAAGGTCTTGTCGAAGTGTTCGGGTGTCACGGACTCTGTTGGCAACACCTCGACAAACCCCGCACTCGCGACGACGATGTCCAAGCCGCCTTTCGCGCGTCGCACCGTCTCGTAGAGGCGGTCGAGATCTTCAAGACTCGAGATGTCGCCCTGAACAGCCGTTACGTTCGAGCCGATGACAGTCTTCGCCTTGTCGAGTTCAGTTTGACGACGCCCCGTAATGAAGACATACGCGCCTTCCGCGACGAACCGCTTTGCGGTTGCGAGTCCAATCCCGCTACTTCCGCCCGTGATGACCGCAATCTTGCCTTGAAGCTTACCCATGATGATTCTCCGCATGACGTGGATGGTGCTCGACGCGAAGCTAGCTTCGCGACAAGCCGAGGCAAGAGAATGGAGTTGGCGGGCATGGATGAACAGAGGGCGCGGCGGCATAGCATGTATGCCGCGCATGCATGAGGTTCAGGAAGACTCGAAGGACGGCAAGGGCCTATGTTTTGAGTTGGACGAATCTCGACGGTTTCCGCCCGCGCATCGGGGCCGATCGAACACGAGCGCGTGGAAAACAGCCGACCGCCGCTCACAAAAGCCTCCAACGCGCGACCACCGTGCGAATCGGCAACGACCGTGCGCCTTACGGAAATCGCCGCCTTCGAAAGCCCTAAGCTCCATTCAACCCAACCGCACGCCGGCGCGCCAGTGCGTCACTCGAAACCATTGGAAACCGTCATGCGGATCGTCCGACTCGCCTTGAAAAGACCGCACACTTACATCGTGCTCGCCGTGCTGCTTGTCATTCTCGGCTCGGTCGCGATCGTCCGTACGCCGACGGATATTTTCCCCATCGTCAGCATCGGCTGGTCGGATAACGGCAGTTGATACGGCAAGCGCCTGCACCAACCCATCGGCAAGGAAACATGGCTCACGCAACCGAACCCGCGCCCGAGGAAGCAAGGCATCCTCTGCGCTTTCACGCACCCCACGCGCATCTGTCGAGCGTGTTCGGCAACGACTGGTTCGCATTGAAGGCCGAAGCCTTCGCGCGCTTCTTCGGCACGCCCACGTTTCTCATCGCGCAGACGCTGATCGTGGGCGGCTGGATCATGGCGAACATGCTCGGCATATCGCGCTTCGATCCGTATCCGTTCATTCTCCTGAACCTCGCGTTCAGCTTGCAGGCCGCTTATGCCGCGCCGCTCATCTTGCTTGCGCAAACGCGTCAGGCCGATCGCGACAAGGCGCTCGCTGAAGCCGACGCGCATCATCGCGAAGATATCGCGCTCGCGTGCCAGCAACGTGAAACCGAGCTTGCGCGCGAGACGTCGCAGATGGCCGAACTCCTTCGACGCAACACCGAACTCACCGAGCTTACGCGCCAGTTGGCCGAGCGCATCGAAACCTTGACGCGCGAGCTTCACGAGCATCTGACACCAACCCGACACTTCTGAAGCAATCCGATTCCCGCGCGTTCGTCTGCCTGCTTTTCACACACTCGTCAATTTTGACAAACCCCTACCGTCATTTTTGATTGTGCATTATGTGTTGTGCATCGCAATAACCGACGACTCGCGAGGATTGAAGATGAACCCCACCGAAGCACCCGCGCGTGCGGCGTCGCCCGACGCGAACCGGCTGCACGTGCGCCAGTTGAGTCACGCATTCCAGACCGCCGACGGCGTGAGTACCACCATCTTCGACCGCCTGGACTTCGCCGTGCGCGAAGGCGAGATCGTGTCCATCGTCGGGCGCAGCGGCGCGGGCAAGAGCACGCTCTTCAACCTGGTTTCCGGCCTGCTGACGCCGCAATCCGGCCACATAGCGATAGGCGCGCGCACCGACGGCTCGCCCGGACGCATCGCTTATATGCTGCAAAAAGACCTGATGATGCCGTGGCGCACCGTGCTGCAAAACGCGCTGCTCGGCGTCGAACTGTATCGCAAGGTGCGGCCCGACGACGTGACTCGCGCTCGCGACATGCTCGCGCGCTACGGTCTCGCAAGCGTCGCCGACGCATATCCGCATTCGCTGTCGGGCGGCATGCGTCAACGCGTGGCGCTCACTCGCACGCTGCTCGTCGAGCCGACGCTCGTATTGCTCGACGAGCCCTTCTCCGCGCTCGACTACGAGACGCGCCTCGCGCTCGAAGACGACATCATCGCGCTGCGCGAGCAGACCGGCACGAGCGTGGTGCTCGTCACGCACGACATCGAGGAAGCCATTGCCATGAGCGACCGCGTGATCCTGCTCGGCGGGCGCCCCGCACGCGTGCAGGACGAAATCGACATCACGCTGAGCACGCACGGCCCGCGCACCGCCGTCTCCGCGCGCGAAGCGCCCGAGTTCCGCGCCTATCACGCGCGCGTCTGGAACGGCTTGCGCAGCGGCGCCACCGTGCAATCCGACTCACGTACACCACAAGGAGCCGCACATGAGTGAAGCCGTGCTGTCCACCACCGTCACGCCCGGAAAGACCACGCGCCGCGCGCCGCGCAAGCTCGGCACGACTGGCGCCGTGATCGGCATCGTCGTGTTGCTGGTGGCGTTGTGGCAATTCGCCGTCGCCTCGGGCTGGATCAACGGCAAGCTGCTCGGCTCACCCGCCGGCATCTACGACGCCGCCGTGTTCGGGCTGTCGCAAGGCACGCTCGCATCCGATACCTGGGTCACGCTCTACGAGACGCTCGCGGGTCTTGCCATAGGCAGTGCGCTTGGCATCGGGCTCGGTTTGCTGCTGTGGTTCCTGCCCGCGATCTCAGGCGTCGCCGAAGGCCTCTCGGTCATCCTCAACAGCGTTCCGAAGATCGCGCTCGGGCCGCTCATCGTCATCTGGTTCGGCTCGGACGCGTCGTCGAAAATCTGGCTCGCGGCGATCTCCACTTTCGCCGTCGCGATGATCTCTTCATGCGCCGCCGCGCGCGAAGTCGATCGCGATTTGCTCAACCTCTTCCGCTCGTTCAAGGCGCGGCGCTCGATGATCTTCATGAAGCTCATCGTGCCGAGCGCGTTGCCGTGGATCTTCTCGACACTGCGCGTGAACATCGGCTTCGCGCTGATCGGCGCCGTGGTCGGCGAGTACATCGCGTCGCAGGCGGGGCTCGGGCACGCCGTGTTCGTCGCGGGCTCGCTCTTCGATCTGAACACCGTCTGGCTCGGCATCATCGTGCTGACCTTGATGGCATCGGTCCTTAGCTGGATCGTTCAATTTGCTGAAGCAAAGATCATTTCATGGAAGAGAAAATGAAGAAAAACGTTCTGCTCACGGGTGTCGCGGCTGCCTGCATGGCCGTCTTTGGATTGCAAGGCGCGCAGGCGCAATCGTCCGAACCGGTCGTCGTCTATCAGGCGTTCCAGTCGATTCAATACTTGCCGCTCTATGTCGCCATTGACAAGGGCATCTTCACGAAGAACGGCCTCACCGTGCAGAAAATCACGGCGGGTAGCGGTGCAGCGGGCGTGGCGGCGGTGATCGGCGGTCACGCGGACTTCTCGTTGCAAGACCCGATGACCGCGATGCTCGCGAACCTCAAGGGCGCGTCGCTCATCAACGTGGCCAACGTCGTGGCCGGCGTACCGGTGTGGGTGATCGCGCCGCAGGATTCGCCGGTCAGGAACCTGAAGGACTTGAACGGCAAGAGCGTCGCCACGGCCTTGCCGCCTTCTACGAGCACGTACCTGCTGCAACGGCTCATCAACGACGAAAAGCTTGCCGACGTGAAGATGAATACCGTGCAGATCGGCACCGAACTCGCGCCTGTCACGGCGGGACGTTCGGAAGCGGCCGCGCTGTACATGCCGCAAGCGGAAACCGGCATCTCGCAAGGCTATCGCATCGTGTATGCGTTTCCGAAGGCTTATCCGGGCGGCTATGCGTTCTCGACCATCGACACGCTTACGTCCACGATCAAGAACAAGCCGAAGATGGTGGAGGCCTTCGTGAAGTCGATAGGCGAAGCCGAAGCGCTGATTCAGCAATCGCACGATACGGCCAAGGCCGTGGCGCGCACGGAGTTCCCGTCGCTCGACCCGAAGATCGTGGATTCGGCGGTGCAGCGTCTGATCGATCAGAACATCTACGCACCCACGCCTGAAATATCGGAACAGGCGTTCAAGAACGCGCTTGCGTTGCAGGAATCCATCGGCAACATCAAGCCCGGCGCGATTACCTATGCGAGCGGTGTCGACAACTCGTTCGCGGCAGCTTCGGTGAAGGCCAAGTAAGCGATGACCGGTCTGCCTCGCTCTTTGCTCGCGACTCTCTTCGCGAATCGCCACGACGAAGCGGCGGTGAGCGCCACCTTGCAAGAGGCGCAGACGCGCGCCGACTTGCTCGATCCGTGGCTGCGCGCCTTCGTGCATCGTCCGGATGTCTACAGCGTGCGCGATGCCGTAACGGCCCCGCTTGCGGGCGTGCCAATCGGCGTGAAGGATCTCGCCGATACGCACGACATGCCCACGTCCTATGGATCGCCGATTTACAGCGGCCATCGGCCGGCTCATGACGCGCGCATCGTCGCTTCCATTCGCGCGCTCGGCGGCATCGTCTTCGGCAAGACCGCGACGACGGAGTTCGCCTGGCGCGGTCCCGCCGCGACGGTCAATCCGTGGAACCGCGCGCATACGCCGGGCGGTTCGTCGAGCGGCTCGGCGGCGGCGGTGGCAGCGGGCATCGTGCCACTTGCCATCGGCACGCAGACGGTCGGCTCGGTCATTCGTCCGGCTGCTTACTGCGGCGTGGTCGGCTACAAGCCCACGTATCGCAAGATCGCGACCGAAGGCGTGCATCCGCTTGCGGCTTCGCTCGATCACATCGGCTTCTTCGCGCGCTCGGCGGAAGATGTCGCGGTAGCCCATGCCCTTTTCGTCGATGCCGCGCCCGAGACCATCGCCGATAAAGCCTCCTGGCGCGCCTATTTCGATGGCGGCAACGGAGCGCCCCGGCTTGGCGTCGTACGCACGCCATTCTGGGACCAACTGATCGCGCCGCATCAACGCGCGAGCTTCGAGGCATCGCTGCAACGTCTGCGCGAAGGCGGCGCGCGTATCGTCGAACTGGACTACGGCGCGGACCTGCAACAGATGCGCGAAGCCACGCTGACGATACTCGCGATCGAAGCGCATCGCGCTATTGGCGACGCGGCCGCGCGCAAGCCCGAACTGATCAGCGAGCACATGCGCGTATTGCTTGCCGAGGGTGCCGCCATGCCGCTCACACGCTATCAGGACGCGTTGCTGTTGCAAGCCGAACTGCGCGTGCGTTCGCAGCAATTGCTCGAAGGTTGCGACGCGCTCGTGACCTTGCCATCGAGCGGCGAGGCGCCCGAAGGTCTGGGCGATACGGGCGACGCACGCTTCTGCGCGCCGTGGAGTTTGATGGGTGCGCCCGCCGTCACGGTGCCGTCCGGTTGGACCGACGCGGGCTTGCCGCTCGGCTTGCAACTCGTCGGCGGATATGGCGACGATCTGAAGCTGCTCCGCATCGCTGCATGGGTCGAAGGCATGCTCGGGTTCGAGCGGCGCGCGCTGCCCGACTGAACACACAAATCAAGGAGACGACGTTGAGCCAGCCATTTCGCACCATCGCGCAATATGTTCTCGGCACGCTGCGCGCGGAAATCTTGCAGGGTATTTATCCGCCGAACACGCGGCTTCGCCAGGAGGAAGTGGCCAAGCGGCTCAACGTCAGCACGACGCCTGTGCGCGAGGCGTTTCGCGACTTGCGCGCCGAAGGGCTCGTCGCTATCGATCCGAACAAGGGTGTCGTCACGCGTGAACTCACCGCCGCCGATGTCACCGAGATCTACGAACTGCGCATGGTGCTCGAACCGATGCTCGCCGAACGTGCCTGCGCCAACGCAAGCGAAACGAGTCTTGCCGCCGCCGAAGCCGTGCATCAGACAATGTGCGCGACGACCTCTTCCGAGACCTGGGCCATTCTCAACGAAGAGTTCCATCAGCATCTGATGGCGAGCGAAACCGGCACGCGCCTTTTCGATCTGGTCGAAGGGTTGTCGCTCGTCGCACGGCCTTATGTGTCGCTGTCGATGTACGTCAAGGGCGATATCATGGACAGCAACAATCACGAGCATGCGGGCTTGCTGCATGCCTACCGCGCGCGCGATGGCCGCGCCGTGCACGAGCAGACACGCGCGCACCTCGAAAACACGCGCAATGCCATAGCCGCGTGCGTCGAACAATCTTTCGCCCAAGCGGCGGCCTGATCGATCATGGATGACACGCTCGCTTCTCTTTCCGCTGTCGATGCACGCAGGCTCATCGCCACTCGCGAAATCTCGCCGGTGGAATTACTCGATGCGAGCATTGCGCGTATCGAGGCCCTCAACCCTTCGGTCAATGCGATGGCCGCGACATGCTTCGAGCGCGCACGCATCGAGGCACGGCACGCGGAACACGCGCTCATGCGCGGCGAAGCGCCGGGCTTGCTGCATGGTCTGCCCATCGGCGTGAAAGACCTCGAAGAGACCGCGGGCGTGCTCACGACATATGGCTCGGCGATGTATCGCGACCACGTGCCCGAGGCCGACAACGCCATGGTCGCGCGCATTCGCGCGGCAGGCGCCATCGTCACGGCCAAGACCAATACGCCGGAAATGGGCGCGGGCGCGAACACGCGCAACGTCGTGTGGGGCGCAACCGGCAACCCCTTCGCGCCGTTGCTCAACGCGGGAGGATCGTCGGGCGGGTCGGCAGTTGCGCTTGCCACCGGCATGTTGCCGCTGTGCACGGGCTCTGACACCGGCGGCTCGTTGCGCATTCCGGCTGCGTATTGCGGCGTCGTGGGCTTTCGGCCATCGCCGGGACTCGTGCCTGGCGATCGCAAGGACCTGGGCTGGGCGCCCATCACCGTCAGTGGACCAATGGCGCGTACCGTCGCCGACACGCGTCTGTTGCTCGCCGCGCAAGCGGGCTTCGATGCGCGCGATCCGCTTTCCCACGAAGTCGATGCCGATACCTTCACGAAGCATCGTCCAATCGATGCCGCTACGTTGCGCATCGGCTTCACGGAGGACTTCGGCACCTGCGCGCTCGACGACGCCACGCGCGCCACCTTTCGCAAGAAAATGGCAGCCGTCGCGCGGCATGTCGCGGTGTGCGAGCCGGTCGATATCGACATGCGTGACAGCGACCGCTGCTTCGACGTGATCCGCGCGCAGAACTTCGTCGCGCAGTTTCGCGAAGCCTATGAGCGCGATCGGTCGCTGCTCGGCCCGAACACGCGCGCGAACTACGAAATGGGCGTGAAGATGACGCTCGCCGATGTCGTGGGCGCGCACGTCACGCAGACCCGTTTGTACCGGCGCTTTCAGGAACATGTGCAACGGTATGACGTGATCGTGTCGCCGACCACTTCCATTACGCCATTTCCATGGTCGCAATGGCATCTGGAAGCGATCAACGGCCGGCCGCTCGACACGTACTATCGCTGGCTCGGACTCACATACGTCATCTCGATGATGACCAATCCCGCGCTCTCGTTGCCTTGCGGAATGGATCACGCGGGCATGCCCTTCGGTCTGCAACTGGTCGGCGCGCTGCGTGGCGACGCGCGCGTGCTCGATATCGCCGAAGCACTCGAAACCGCGTTTGCCGGGGACGAATCGCTCGAGCGCCCGACGCCCGACTTGAGCGCCTTGCGCGCGCCGGTGCCGCAACTGAAGTCGATCGTGACGCATCCGCCTGTCATCGTCTGAAGGGAAGGTGTGGGCGATTCGCGAAGCGTCGTCTAGACTGCAGGTTCTTCCCATTCGCGAGGAGATGCACGGTGTCCCGGAATAACGACGCAACGTTTTGGCGCAACGCGAAGCAGCATCTGATCCGCTACGGCGGCACGTTCGAACCCATGATCATCGAACGTGCGAAGGGCAGCTTCGTCTACGACGCGGATGATCGTCCCATTCTCGACTTCACCTCGGGACAGATGAGCGCGGTGCTCGGCCACAGCCATCCCGAGATCGTCGCGGTCATCAGCGAATACGCCGGCAAGCTCGACCATCTCTTCAGCGGGATGCTTTCGCGGCCTGTCGTCGATCTGGCGACGCGCCTCGCCGACATCACGCCCGAAGGCCTCGACCGCGCGCTGTTGCTCAGCACGGGCGCCGAGTCGAACGAAGCAGCCATCCGCATGGCGAAGCTCGTCACCGGCGGTTATGAGGTCGTCGGCTTCGCGCAGTCGTGGCACGGCATGACCGGGCACGCGGCCGCCGCGACCTACAGCGCGGGCCGCAAGGGCGTGGGCCCGGCTGCGGTCGGCTCGTTCGCGATTCCGGCTCCGTTCACTTACCGGCCGCAGTTCGAGCGCAACGGCGCCTACGATTACCTCGCGGAACTGGACTACGCGTTCGCGCTCATCGACCGCCAGTCGAGCGGCAATCTCGCCGCGTTCATCGCGGAGCCGATCCTGAGTTCGGGCGGCATCATCGAATTGCCCGAAGGTTACATGGCAGCGCTCAAGCGCAAGTGCGAGGAGCGCGGCATGCTGCTGATTCTCGACGAAGCGCAAACGGGCATCGGCCGCACGGGCAACATGTTCGCGTGCCAGCGCGACGGCGTCACGCCCGACATTCTCACCTTGTCGAAGACACTCGGCGCGGGGCTGCCGCTCGCGGCCATCGTCACGTCGGCGGCCATCGAGGAGCGCGCGCACGAACTCGGCTATCTCTTCTATACGACGCACGTGTCCGACCCGCTCCCCGCCGCCGTCGGTCTGCGCGTGCTGGACGTCGTCGAGCGCGAAGGACTCGTCGCGCGTGCGAACATCATGGGCGAAAGACTCAGGCGCGGCTTGCAAAATCTGATGGAACGCTTCGACTGTATCGGCGATGTTCGCGGACGCGGTCTTCTGCTCGGCGTGGAGATCGTCAAGGATCGCCGCACCAAGCAGCCCGACGACGGCCTCGGCGCGAAGATCACGCGCGAGTGCATGAATCTCGGCCTCAGCATGAATATCGTGCAGTTGCCGGGCATGGGCGGCGTGTTCCGCATTGCGCCGCCGCTGACCGTGCGCGAGGAAGAGATCGACCTCGGTCTCGATTTGCTCGGACAAGCCATTCAGCGCTCGCTCTGAGCGGGTCAATCTTCCAACCGGATCAACCCATGAGCCTTTTCGATGAAGACAGGATCGACTGTCATTGCCATATCTTCGATCCTGCGCGCTTTCCGTATCGCGACGACACGCCCTATCGCCCTGAAGGTCAGGAACTCGGCACCGCCGCGCAACTGATTCGCGTAATGGATGCCTACGGCGTGCGTCATGCGCTGCTGGTTGGCCCGACGAGCGGCTACCGGACCGACAACCGTTGTCTCGTCGACGCGTTGCAGACTTACCCGGCGCGGTTTCGCGGCATTGCGGTGGTGGATAACGACATCGGCCGAAGCGAACTGACTGCGCTGCGCAATGCGGGTGTGGTCGGCGTCGCGTTCAACCCGGCGATGGAAGGCGTCGAACTCGTGCTGAATGCAGGCGAGCTTTTCGCGTCGCTCGCGGACCTGGAGATGTTCGCGCAGGTTCAGGTGGTTGGCGATCAGATGGCGACGCTCGAGCCCTGGCTCGCGCGGCAACCGGTGAATGTCTTGATCGATCATGCCGGCCGGCCCGATAGCGCGGATGGCATCGATCAGAAAGGCTTTCAGGCGGTGCTTCGGATCGCAGAGACCGGGCGCGCGACGGTCAAATTGTCGGGCTGGCAAAAGTATGCGCACGAAGCGTATCCGTATGAGGACGTGTGGCCCTACGCTCACGCGTTGTTGCGCGCATTCGGACCGGAGCATTGCATCTGGGGCTCCGATTGGCCGTTCTTGCGTGCGCCAGAGCGGATGGATCATGGGCCGCTGCTTGCGCTCTTCGAGAAGATCGTCCCGGACGCGCAGGTCCGGCGGCAGATTCAGTGGGAGACGCCGCGTCGGCTATTTGGCTTTTGAAGGCGTGCGCCCGAACGCATTGAATCGAATCACCGAGGTAACGCAAGCCGCGAAACCACGTGCATGGCCTCCCGCAATTCCGCACGCGAGGCAAGCATCCGATACTGCTCGAACAACGCTTCATAAACATCCGCCGACGCGGCGTCCGGTTCGAAATGCTGGAACGCCCGCGCGCCGAAGCGAGCCGCACCGTCCGTGAAATCCCGCACCACGCCCGCCGCGACGGCGCCATGAATCGCGGCGCCGACCGCCGTTGCGTTGTGCATGTCGGGCACCGAGACCGGCTTGCCGAGCACGTCCGCCATCAACTGAAGCAGGAAGCGATTATTCTCGCTCAAGCCGCTCGCGAGGATGGTCCGCGTGACCGGCGCGCCCTCGCTCTGCATCAGCTCGATGATCGTGCGTGCGCCGAAGCACAGCGATTCCATCATCGCCCGATAAATCTCCGCGCGTGTCGTGGTCGTGCGCAAGCCAAGCAGCATGCCGCTCACCTGCGGGTCGGAAAGCGGCACGCGGCAGCCGTTCCACCAGTCGAGCGCGAGGAGCCCCGACCCACCCGGCCGCAAACGCGCCGCGCTCGCGTTGTACGCCGAGAAGTTCGCTGGCAAGTCCTCCGCCAGCGGCGCGGTTTTGACGAACCACGCGAGCGCATCGCCGAAACCGGCCTGCCCTGCTTCGTAGCACCATAGACCGGGAAGCGCCGCATCCTTCGCCACGCCTTCGATACCGTCGGGCAAGGGACGCTCGGTGTCATCGAGCAACATGTACACCGCCGATGTCCCCAGCGCGCCGACGAGCGTGCCCGCTTGCGTCGCGCCGAGCGCGGGAAGAATCACGTGCGAATCGATAGCCGCGACCGCCACGGCCGGTTCGCCTAGCATGCCCGTGCGCTCGATCCACTCGCGCCGCACCGTTCCCGCCGACGATCCGATACGCTTCGGCGCGCTCGATCGCGTGGCGAGTCCATCGACGCCGAGGGGTGGATAACCCGCATCCGAATAGTGGGCCTTGTAGCGCGCCATATCGGAGCTTCGCGCCTCCGTTCCGGTAAGCTGCCACACGAGCCAGTCGCCCGCCTCGATGAATCGCTCCGTCTGCGCCCAAAGTGTGGGCGCTTCCGCGGCAAGCTGCGCCGCCTTCGCGGGCAACCATTCGCCGGAAGTCTTGCCTCCCGACTTAGTCAGACGCACGCCGCGTTCACGGCTAATCTCGTCGGCCCAAGGCTGCGCCGAATGATGCTTCCAGAGCTTGACGTAAGCGTGAGGATCGTCGGGGAATCGCGTGGAAAGCGGCGTTCCGTCCGCCGACGCGGGCAATGGCGAACTCGCCGTGAACCCGATGCCGATAGCCTCGATACGCTTCCCACGTCCGAGCGCCGCGAGAATGACCTCGGCGCATTCGAGATAATCCGGCGCGTTTTGCAAAGCCCAGCCCGCCTTCAGCGGCAACCCGTCCGGAAGCGCGTCTATGAGCGTGCCATGCCGATACCGATGCGCATGCGTCGCGCACACCTCGCCGCTTTCGATATCCACCAGCACGCCTCTTGCCGAATCCGTTCCGTAGTCCAGGCCGATCAGGTAGCCACCGCTCATCGTCGCGATCCATGAGTTGAAGAAATTGAAATATAGTGCAGCGAGGTTCGCGCGTCATCGAAACGACGCGCATGAGGCCGGACCCGTTTCCCTATCCCAACACAACCCGTGGAACGATTCGCATGAAAGTGGACAAGCAAAGCTTCGCAGGGCGGCACGCGTTCATCACCGGCGGCAGCCGGGGCATTGGCTTTCAGACCGCCATCGCGTTAGGCGAAGCGGGCGCGGCGGTGACCGTATCGGACCTGACGGATCATGCGGTGAGCGAAGCCGTCGACAAGCTGCGCGCGGCCGGCGTCGATGCCAACGGCGTGGTGCTCGACGTCACCGACCCGGATCAATGCGACCGCGTCGCGCTCGAACTGAATGGCGGCGCAGCGGTCGATGTGCTCGTCGCCAACGCAGGCATTGCGTGGCCCGACACGCCCGCCGAGGAGATGAGCAACGAAGCGTGGCTCAAGGTGATCGACACCAATCTCAACGGCACGTTCTGGACGTGCCGCGCGTTCGGGCGTCATATGCTCGCCAAGGGCAAAGGCTCGATCGTGACCGTGGGTTCCATGTCCGGCGTCATCTCCAACAAACCGCAAAGGCAGGTGCAATACAACGCGTCGAAAGCGGCGGTGCATCATCTGACGAAGTCGCTCGCGGGCGAATGGGCGGAGCGCAACGTGCGCGTCAATTGCGTCGCGCCGACCTATGTCAACACGGTCATGTCGAACGTGACGGCAAAGGACGAGCGCTTCTTCAAGCCGTGGATGGACAACACGCCGATGCGCCGCATGGTGGAACCGGAGGAAGTGGCATCGGCGATTGCGTTTCTGGCGTCGGACGCGGCGAGCGCAATCACCGGCACCATCCTGCTCACCGATGCGGGCTACACCATCTGGTGACGCGTCACGCCGACAGCTTCGTCATCTCGGCGTAAAGGTCGGCCTTGCCCTCGAAACCGATGCCGGGCAAGTCGGGCATGGTGATATAGCCGTTTTCGACCTTCACGCCATCCGGGAAACCGCCGTAGGGCTGGAACAGATCGGGATACGACTCGTTGCCGCCAAGCCCCAGCCCTGCCGCGATATTCAACGACATCTGGTGCCCGCCGTGCGGAACGCAGCGGCTCGGCGACCAGCCGTGCTGATGCAGCATGTCGAGCGTGCGCAGATATTCGACGAGGCCGTAACTCAGTGCGCAATCGAACTGCAGCCAGTCGCGGTCGGCACGCATGCCGCCGTAGCGAACCAGGTTGCGCGCGTCCTGCATCGAAAAGAGGTTTTCGCCGGTGGCCATCGGCTTGTCGTAGTAGTTGCGCAGCGTGGCTTGCAACTCGAAGTCGAGCGGATCGCCCGGCTCTTCGTACCAGAAGAGATCGTATTGCGAGAGCGCCTTGGCGTACTGAATGGCCGTGTCGAGATCGAAGCGGCCGTTGGCGTCCACCGCGAGCTTCTGGCCGTCTTGCAGAATGCTCAGGATCGAATCGATACGGCGCAGGTCTTCATCGAGCGAAGCACCGCCAATCTTCTTTTTGACGACCGTATAGCCCCGGTCGATGTAGCTGCGCATCTCGTCCTTGAGCTTGCCGTGGTCCTGGCCCGGATAGTAGTAGCCGCCTGCCGCATACACGAATACCTTGCGGTCCGGCTGACCATTGCCATGACGGTCCGCGAGCAACTGAAAAAGCGGCTTGCCTTCTATCTTCGCGACCGCGTCCCAGATCGCCATGTCGATGGTCCCGATAGCCACCGAACGCTCGCCGTGACCGCCCGGCTTCTCATTCATGAACATGGTCGCCCACACCTTGTGGGGATCGATGTTGTTGCCGGTATCGTCGAGGAGCGTGCCCGGGTCTGCTTCGAGGATGCGCGGAATGAAGCGCTCGCGCATGAGTTTGCCCTGACCGTAGCGGCCGTTCGAGTTGAAGCCGTAACCGACGACAGGCTTGCCGTCGCGGATCACGTCGGTCACGACCGCGACGAGACTCAGCGTCATCTTGCTGAAGTCGATATATGCATTACGGATGGGCGAACTGATCGGAACGGTCTTTTCGCGGATTTCGACGATCTTCATAAATGTCTCCTGACGGCACTCGCTCATTGAAGACGTTAGGTTAGCCGCGAAGTGCCGGGTTAAGATTCACCCACATTCATTTCATTTTTTACTTAAAGTGAATACTGATTCGGCAACGGACTTCGAGTTCTTCATCTTGCTCGCGAAACTGAAGAGCATGTCCGGCGCGGCGCGCGCACTCGATCTCACGCCGCCCGCAGCGACCAAGCGGCTCGGCATCATGGAAAAGCGGCTGGGCGCGCAGCTCGTCAACCGCACCACGCGCAGCATCAGCCTCACGCCGGAAGGCGAAACCTATCTGCGCTATGCAACGCAGATTGTGGAACAAGTGCGCGAAATGGAAGAAGCGATCACGGGCGCGCGCACCGATCCGCAAGGGCTGCTGCGCATCAACGCGACGCTCGGCTTCGGCCGCACGACCATTGCGCCGCTCGTGTCCGAGTTTGCAAAGCGCTTTCCTCAGGTCGAGGTTCAGTTCGAAGTGACGGATCGGCCCGTCGATCTGATCGAAGGTGCGTTCGATATGGCGATACGCTTCGGCGAACTGCCCGACAGCCGCTTGAGCGCGCGACGCATCATGAGCAACCGGCGCTTTCTTTGCGCATCGCCGAAATATCTCGAACGCTTCGGCACGCCCGAAAAGATCGAAGACCTGCTGCAGCACCGCTGCATCATTCATCGGCAGAACGACGATGCCCATGGCGTATGGCGATTCATCGACGAAGACCACACGGAAGCGCTGAAAGTGCGCGGCGCGTTATCCAGCAACGATGGCGATATCGTCCTGCGCTGGGCGCTCGACGGACACGGCATTCTTATCCGCTCGGAATGGGACCTGGCGAAGTATGTACAGAGCGGACGGCTCGAAATCGTGCTGCCGAACGCCGTGCTGCCATCGGCCGATCTCTTCGTCTATTACCCGCGGCAACGCAACCAGACCGCACGCGCCCGTGCGTTCATCGACTTCCTGGTTGAGCGCTTTCAGGCGCCGTTCATTCCCGTCGATGCCGGCAAGCTCGTGCGCGAGCGCAAGAAACGCGGCGCCCGCCGTTGATCCGCTCGTGTACGGGCACGAACGTTCGCATCACGCGCGCCACGCGACTTGCCTCGTGCGTCGGACGATGCGAGACTCGGCACGCTGAAGTCGCCCGCAAAACGGAGGAGACATGCGGCCAGCCGATAGCCTGAAAACGCATTCACTCGCCGACACCGCGCCACTGCTTCCATGGGCTGCGGCGCTGGTGATTTTGCATATCGCGACCAATGGCGAATACGGCTTTCATCGCGATGAGCTCTCCACGTTGGAAGACGCGCGCTCGCTCGCATGGGGTTACGTCGGCGTCCCGCCGTTCATTCCGTTTCTTGCGCGAGGCGCGTTCGCGCTGTTCGGGCCGTCGCTGACCGGCTTGCGCTTTTTCTCGTCGCTGGCAATGGGCATCGCCTTCGTGCTCACGGGCCTGATTGCGCGCGAGCTCGGAGGAAGCAGACGGGCGCAGATCGTCGCCGCATTGGCCGCCGCTATTAGCAGTGTCGCGTTGAGCGCGGGCGCGCTTTATCAGTACGTCAGTTTCGACTATCTATGGTGGGTCGCGGCCGCATACTGCGCGGTGCGCCTGCTGTCCACGGACGATGCACGATGGTGTCTCGGCGTTGGCGCTGCCATCGGCATCGGCTTGTTGACGAAGTACACCATCGCGTTTCTGGCAGCGGGTATCGCCGCGGGCTTGCTCTTCACACCCGCCCGTCGATACTTCCGCAGCGCGTGGCTATGGCTCGGCGTCGCGCTCGTCGGCGTGATCGCGCTGCCTCACTTGATCTGGCAGTTTCAGCACGACTTCATCACACTGGATTTCCTGCAGAGCATTCACGCTCGCGACGTCCGCATGGGACGCGGCAACGGATTCCTGCTCGGTCAGTTCTGGATCACGACAAGCCCGTTCACGGTTCCCTTGTGGCTCGCGGGACTCTACTATCTTTTCGCCTTCGGGGAAGGAAAGCGGTTTCGCGTGCTTGGCTGGATGTTCGTCGTGCCGCTCGTGTTGTTCGTCGTGGCGAAGGGCCGCGACTACTATATGGCGCCTGCTTATCCGATGTTGCTCGCGGCGGGCGCGGTGTGGGCGGAGCAACGGATGGCATCGCTCAACATGCGCCACGCAGCGGCGATTCGCTGGTCCGTGTGCGTCGTGCTCGCAATCGGCGCGGTGCTGGGCGCCGCACCCGTACTGCCGATTGCTCCGGTCGGATCGACATGGTGGCGCTTTGCGGATCGCGTCAATGGCGGCAACTTCAACGAAGAACTCGGGTGGCCCGACATGGCGGAAAGCGTCGCGCGCATTCGCGACACACTTCCGGAGGGGCAACGTGCGAGCGTCGGCATTCTCGTCGCCGATACGGGCCAGGCCGGCGCCATCGATCTATTCGGCGCGCGCTTGAAGCTGCCGAGCCCGATCTCCGGCACCAACTCACACTGGTTTCGCGGATACGGCGACCCGCCGCCGAAGCCGCTGATCGTCGTGGGTTTTCCGAGCGATATCGTGCAGCGTGAGTTGGCGTCGTGCCGTATGGCCGCGCGTCTCACGAACCGCTTCGGGATTGCAAACAGCACGGTAAGTGGCCGCGATATCTTCGTATGCGAAGCACCGCGCCAACCGTGGCCGCAATTCTGGCGCGGCATACAGGTCTATGGATAGCGCGCATCTTCATTGCGCGTCCGTGCCCGCGGTCGTCTGAATGATAGTCTCGAGTTGCGCGCTCATCGGCAGATTGATGCTCGTGCCCGATGGCAGGCGGCGCAAAAACCAGCGCTTGTATTGCCGGTCCATTTCGCCGTCCGCCGCGAGTTCCTGGAACGTGTCCTTCACCACTTGCGCCAACTGCGGATCGTCCTTGCGAAACATGATGCCGTACGGCTCATACGAAAGGTAATCGCCGACCACGCGGTACGACCCGCCCGCGCCCGCGTGCTCGGCAATCAGCCCATAGAGCAAGACGTCGTCGGTGGCGAATGCGTCGGCATGGCCGTCGGCCACTTGCGCGAAGCCTTGCGCGTGGTCTGGCACGATCTGCAACTGAATGCCGAGCCGGAACTTGCTGTCCAGATCGCGCAGCGCCTTCTCGTTCGTGGTGCCAGCGGTCAACGTGACCTTCTTGCCCGCGAGATCGCGAAACGAGGCGATAGGCGAGCCGCTCTTGACCATCACCTTCGTGCCCGCGACGAAGATGATCGGCGAAAACGCCACGCGTTTCTGGCGTTCGATATTGCTGGTCGTCGAGCCGCATTCGAGATCGACACGGCCGCTCGTCACGGCGTCGATACGATTATCAGGCGTAACCGGCACCCACAGGATGGTCGGCGTCAGGTTGATCGCATCGCCGATGGCCGTCACCAGCGACTTGCATAACTCGATGGAATAACCGATAGGTTCATGGCGCGCGTTCAGATACGAAAACGGCACCGATGCCTCGCGATAACCAATCGCGACGACACCGCTCTTTCGCACCTTCGCGAGCGTTCCCGTGAGCGCGACGGGCGCGAAGCTATCGGGAATAGCGCGTGACGTTTGCGGATCGTCCTGCGCTCGCGCTCCGGCACAGGCGATCAAGGTCCCCGCGAGCGCGAGCATCGAGCAGAATCGCTGCATCTTCATGGCGCGGCTCCGCTCAACCTTCTGCCGGATGGGCGATGGTCGCTTCGAGCTCGGTTTCGATGCGCGCCGCGTTGGCGTCGGCTTCCGCTTCCGTCATCAGTTCGCCCTCCCACTTGGCGACCACCGCGCTCGCAATCGAATTGCCCACCGCGTTCGTGGCGGAACGGCCCATGTCGAGGAACGTGTCCACGCCGAGAATCAACAACAAACCCGCTTCGGGAATGCCGAACTGGTTGAGCGTCGCCGCGATCACGACGAGCGACGCGCGCGGCACGCCGGCCATTCCCTTGGATGTCAGCATGAGCACCAGCAACATGGTCAGTTGCGTGCCGATGGAAAGCGGAATGTTGTAGGCCTGCGCGATAAACAACGTCGCGAAGGTGCAGTACATCATCGAGCCGTCGAGGTTGAACGAATAGCCCATCGGCATCACGAACGCGGAGATCTTGCGCTTCACGCCGAAGCGGTCGAGCGCATCGAGAATCTTCGGATACGCGGCTTCCGAACTCGCGGTCGCGAACGAGAGCATGAACGCTTCTCTTATCAGTCCCAGCAGCTTGAGCACGCGTGGTCCGAGAAACAGGAAACCCGCGAGCGCCAACAACGCCCACAATATGAACAGCTCAAGTAGAAGTCGCCCATGAAGACCGCGAACTTGAGCAGAATGGTCAGGCCATTGACGGCGACAGTGGACGCCATCGCGGCCAGCACGGCGAGCGGTGCGAGCTTCATTACGTAGCCGGTGATCTTCAGCATGACGTGCGAGAGCTGGTCGATGGCGGCGACGAGAATCTTGCCCTTGTCGCCCAGCGCGGCGAGCGCCACACCGAAGAACATGGAGAACACGACGATCTGCAGCACTTCGTTGTTGGTCATCGCTTCCGCGAACGACCTCGGCACCATATGACTCACGAAGTCCTTGAGCGTGAACTTGGAAGTCGCCAAATTCGCCGATGCGCCGATATCCGGCAACGGCAGCCCGAGATTCTCGCCCGGCCTGAGCAGGTTCGACATCATGAGACCGAGCAGCAACGACACGAGCGACGCGGTGACGAACCAGCCGAGCGCCTTGGCAAACACGCGCCCGACCGAGGCTGCATCGCCCATATGCGCAATACCCACGACGAGCGTGGAGAACACGAGCGGACCGATCACCATTTTGATCAGTCGCAGAAACACGTCCGATATGAGCGAGATGTAGCCCGCGATTTCAGTAGCAGTCTTCTTGTCCGGAAAGCTCGAGTAGATCATGTAGCCGATCCCGATGCCCAACAGCATGGCGACCAGGATCCAGATGGCCGCATTATTTTTTCGGTTCATCTCGAAGCCTCCATTCACTGCTTTGATGGTTTGCGGGATGCAAAGCTCGAAACCGGATGCTGCCGCTTAGTGTGCCTTAACAAAAAGGGAATTGCATTGGCGTAATCCGCCATGCAAGGTGTTTGAATTGCCGGAATCGAAATGCGCGGCGATGGCATCGATGCATCGCATATATATCCGCTACGCTTGCCGCAATGCAGCGACAGGATCGAGTCTCGCGCCCGCCGAACGGCGCCGCGACGCTGGTGCGCTGCGCAACGGCACGTTTGGCGCGTTGCCTAACGCGCGTCCTCGTCAAGCACGAGGAGATTCTCGTGCGAAAAGCCGAGCGCGACCGGCTGGCCGCGTTCGGGCAGCAACCGGTTCGGGTCGTTGAAGACATCGAGCGAGACTACCGCGTCTTTCACGCGCGCGCGGATACGCACCACCGCGCCGAGGAAGCTGATTTCCTCGACGGTTGCCGCCAGCGAATTGCGGCCGCTCGCGGGCGGTTCCAGCACGATCGCTTCGGGACGCAACGCGAGAAGCCGCTCCCGGCCGGCATCGTCCGATGGCAACTGGCGCGACGTCACGAGTTCCTGACCGTCCACGGCCATGCGTCCGGTCGCGGGATCGATCACGCGGCCCGCAAGAATGTTGAGCGTGCCAACGAAGGAGGCGACAAAGCGCGTGCGCGGAAAGTTATAGATGTTGAGCGGCGGCCCGACCTGTTCGACGCGCCCCTCGTTCATCACGACGATGCGATCCGAAATGGATAGCGCCTCTTCCTGATCGTGCGTGACGAAGATCGACGTGATTCCAAGTTCGCGCTGTAACGCGCGAATGTCTTCGCGCAACGAGACGCGGATCTTCGCATCGAGCGCGGACAGCGGTTCATCGAGCAGCAACACTTGCGGCTTGCTCGCAAGCGCGCGCGCCAGCGCCACGCGCTGTTGCTGGCCACCCGACAGTTGCCACGGATAACGCTCGGCAAGATGCGGCAGCTTGATCAGTTCGAGCATTTGCGCCACGCGCTCGTCCATCTCCTTCTGCGGACGCTTCGCCACTCGCAGCGCGAAGCCTATGTTCTGCGCCACCGTCATGTTCGGAAAGAGCGCATACGATTGAAACACCATGCCGACGGCTCGTTCGCGCGTACGCAGATGCGTGACGTCGCGGCCATCGAGACGAATGATGCCGCGCGTGGGCGTCTCGAAGCCCGCGATCATGCGCAGCACGGTCGTCTTGCCGCATCCAGAAGGACCGAGGAACGTAATGAACTCGCCGCGCTCGATCTTCATGTCGAACTGATGCAGCGCGATGTTCGGCCCGAACGCCTTGTGAAGATTGTCGATTTCGAGAAATGCCATGCGTCGCGTGCCTCAGGCTCAAGTTTTCTGGCCGGCCAGCGCGCGCGCCGAACCGAATACCTGGATCAGCCCCATCGAGGCCCAGGTGACGACGAACGCGATGATCGCGAGCGCCGACGGCTCGTAGGCACGGTTCGCACCGATCAACTGCAGATACGGGCCGAACGCCGGACGATCCAGCAGGCTCGCGAGCGTGAACTCGCCGATGACGACCGCAAAAGTAAGGAACGCGCCCGACAGAATGCCCGAGCGCACATTCGGGAAGATCACTTTGAAAAGTATGGTCGCGCGGCCCGCGCCCAGACATTCGGCGGCTTCGGTGAGCGAGCGGATATCGACGGCGCGCATGCCGGCGTCGACCGCGCGATACATATACGGCAGCGACAGCGTGACATAGCCGAACACGAGCAAAAGGTCGGTCGCGCGTTCGTTGCCGGTGAGCGGCAGGATCGAACTGCTGTTGTAGATGCGCAGATAGCCGAACACGATGACGATGGCTGGAATCACGAGCGGCAGCAACGTGATGAACTCGACCACGGGGCGCAGCTTCGGCAAGCGCAGCTGCACCCAGTAAGCGGTTGGCACCACGAGCAGCACGCCGATCACGATGGTGAGAAAGCCCATCAGCACCGAATAGCCGAACGACGCCTGAAAATGCGGATCGCCGAGTACGACGCGATACGCGTCGAAGCTGTATTCGCCACGACGCATGCGCAGACTGAACTCGAATGTGGCGATCAGCGGAATCAAAAAATATAGCGAGCCGACGATCATCGCGATGGCGGCGCCCGCGCGCGACTGCGATTTCATCGGCGTCCCCTTTCGGCGCGCGCACGCAACCAGATATAGCCGCCGTTCGAAAGCCCCGTCACCACGATCATGCCGAGCGCGAGCGCGTAACCCAGGTTCTGGTTATGCAGCACGTCGCCGCGAATCTGCGCGTACAGCAGAATGGTCACGATATTGAGCGAGCTGCCGGTCAACGCATAAGCCGTGGCGACCGCGCCGAACGCGTTGGCGAACAAGAGCAGCGCCGCGCCCAGCAAGCTCGGCCACAGCACCGGCAAGCCGACATAACGCCAGTACTGCGCCGATGTCCCGCCGAGGCAATCGCAGGCTTCGCGCCATTCGCGCTTCAGACCGTCGAGCGCGGGCGTGATGATGAGCACCATCAACGGAATCTGGAAATACAGGTATGTGATGGTCAGTCCGGCGAAGCTCAGAATGCTGAAGCCGGTGGAATAGAGATTGAAGCCGAGGTACTTGCGCGCCAGCACGGTGACGAGACCCACGCGCCCCAACGTGCAAATGAAAGCGAACGCGAGCGGCACGCCCGCGAAGTTCGACGCCACGCCGGAGAAGGTCATGAGCGTCGGGCGAATCCATGCGGGTAACTGGCCTTTCACCGCCGCCCACGCGAGCAGCGAGCCGAGTATCGCGCCGCCCGCGGCCGACGCCGCGCTGACTTTCATGCTGATCCAGTAGGCATCGAGCACGCCCGGCTGGAACAACTCGCGGAAATTGACGAGCGTGAAGTGTCCCTGCGGGTCCTGGAACGCGCCCACCATCAAGAAGCCCGTGGGCAGCAGAAGGAATAGCAGCGCGAACACGAAGAACGGCAACACGCCGATATACGTGAGCCAACTCGCGCCGCCGCTTGCGCGCGCGGCACCGGCCGGCGGCACGGGCGCGGCCGGCGCCAGCAGATCCGGCCCGGCGCCTTGCGGAGGAGAGACGCTCATTGCAGGATCTCGTGCGTCACGCTTACTTCACGTTCGCGCCGACGATCTGATCCCAGCCCTTGGTGACGACGTCCTTGGTGGCGTCCTGTTGCGGCAGCGTCGGGAACACGACGCCTTTATACGCCGATGCGGGCGGCAGCTTGTCGAGCAGCGCCTGCGGCACCTTCTTCTGCGCCACGAGTTCGTTGTAGCGCATTGGGTGGCAATAGCCCGCAAGCCAGCCGAGTTGGCCTTCGTCGGAATAGAGGTATTCCATCCACAGCTTCGCGGCGTTCGGATGCGGCGCAAACGCGCTGATCGCCTGAACATAAACGCCCGCCACGACACCCGTCTTCGGCACGATCACCTGCACCTTCGGGTTGCCCTTGAGCGTGTCGCGGTCGGCGAGCGCGTTGTAGTCCCAGCGCACGATGATCGGCGTCGTGCCTTGCGCCAGCGACGCCGCCTTGCCGATCACCGGCACGAAGTTGCCGCTCTTGTTCAAATCGGCGAAAAATTTGAGTCCTGCCTGATCCGCCTTGCTTGCGTCGCCCTTGGTCTGCGACAAGCCCGCCGCATAGACGCCCTGAATGGCCTGATTCGCCGAGCGTGGATCGCCCGCGAGCGAAACCGCGTTGCGATAGTCGGCCTTCTGCAAGTCGCTCCAGTCGGCCGGCGGCTTGTCGATCATGTCGGTGTTGACTTCGAATGAAAGCACGCCGTAATAATCGCCGTACCAGTAGCCTTCGGCGTCCTTGGATTCAGCGGGAATCGCGCTCCACGTCGACACCTTGTACGGCTGCAACAAGCCTTCTTTCTTCGCCGTCGGGCCGAACGAAAGGCCGACGTCGATCACGTCCGGTGCCTGCGGTCCCTTGTTGCCTTTGTTGGCCTTGATCGCTTCGATCTCGTCGCCCGAGCCTGCGTCGGGGTTGAGTTCGTTGACGTGAATGCCGTACTTCTTCTGGAACCCGGCGATGACCGCGCCGTAACCGCACCAGTCATGCGGCAGTGCGATGGTGGTCAACTGCCCTTCCTGCTTCGCGGCTGCGATGAGCGCATCCGTTGGCGCCGCCACAGCCTGACCGATGCTGCCCGCGGCCAATCCAGCCGTGGCGCAGATGCACAAAACACGGCCTGTCCCGATACGCTTCATCGTCATTCTTGTCCTATACCGGAAGGTATTGCGTTGATGAGTTCCGCCGATTGCCGATGCAGGCTAAAGTCAATCAGCGCGTTTGGCAAGCCGCCAAAAAAGCCGGCTCCATGCGCGGCACCGGCGGCACCCTTCAGTTCCTTGGAGGCTCGCTGGGCGGCGCGCGGCGCGTGCCGAACGTCGCGACCACGATCGGACTCAGCGCCGCGAGGATCGCGCTGAAGTGCATCGTCGAAGCAATGCCGAGATGTTCGACGACCGCGCCGCCACCGAGCGAACCGAGCGCAATCGCGCTCGCGCCGCTGCGTTCCGGCTTGGCGCCGAGGGCGTGCCCATTAGCGCGTATCCCACGCGACGGCATCCGAGTCCGAAGGTGCGGCTCTTTATCGGCCGACTCGTCGATGCATGGCAGCCCGACCCATCGTGGGAACACGAGCCACGTGATTCACGATCCCGCAATGTGGACCACGCGCGAACGCGCTTCGAATGCGCTTTATTGAATCGCGCACGCCTGAGCGATACTGACACTGTCGGAACGCATGAGACGCGACGCTGTTGCTGAAGAGCCGTGACAACCCACCGAGGATTCGCACGATGGCCAAGATCTCCGCAGGCGTAGGTCCGAAGTTTCCGCAAGTGGTCGTGCTGTTCGGCGCCACGGGCGATCTCGCACGACGCAAGCTGTTGCCTGGCCTCTTCCATCTGTCGAATGCGGGGTTCATCCCCGGCTGCAAGATCATTGCCGTCGCGCTCGACGACATTCACGTGGACGACTTCCGCGTCACGGCGAAAGGCGCGCTCGACGAGTTTTCGAGTCGTAAGGTGACGCCGCAAGAGTGGGACACGTTCGGCGCCAATCTCGATTACGTGCCCCTGACAGCCGGCGCCGCAACGCTGAAGGCGGCGGTCCTGAACGCCGAGAAAAGCTTCGGCGGCGAATGCCGGCGCCTGCATTATCTGAGCGTTCCGCCCAACGCCGCGCTTTCGGCGGTCGGCATGCTTCATGAAGCGGGACTCGTGGAACGCTCGCGCATCATCATGGAAAAGCCTTTCGGCACCGATCTGGCAAGTTCCGTGTCGCTCAACGCTCACTTGCACGAGGTCTTCGAAGAGGCGCAGATTTTTCGCATCGATCACTTTCTCGGCAAGGAACCGGCGCAGAACATCCTCGCATTTCGCTTCGCCAACGGCTTGTTCGAACCGATATGGAATCGCAATTTCATCGATCACGTGCAGATCGACGTGCCGGAAACGCTCGGCCTCGGCAAGCGCGCGGGCTTCTACGAGCAGACGGGCGCGTTTCGCGACATGGTCGTCACGCACCTGTTCCAGATTCTCGCGTTCATGGCAATGGAGCCGCCCACATCGCTGGAACCTTCGCCTATCAGCGAGGAGAAGAACAAGGTTTTTCGCAGCATGTTGCCGATTCAACCTAACGATGTCGTGCGCGGTCAGTACACGGGTTATCGGACCGAGGAAGGCGTGAGCGCCGAGTCGGAAACAGAGACCTTCATTGCGCTGAAATGCTCGATCGACAACTGGCGCTGGGCGGGTGTGCCCTTCTATCTGCGCACCGGCAAGCGGCTCGCGGAAGGCCAGCGAATCATTTCCATTGCGTTTCGCGAGCCGCCGAAGAGCATGTTTCCGGCAGGTTCGGGCGTGGGTTCGCAGGGACCGGACCATTTGACCTTCGATCTCGCCGATGCCTCGAAGATGTCGCTCTCGTTCTACGGCAAGCGGCCCGGCCCCGGCATGCGTCTCGACAAACTGAGCCTGCAGTTCGCCATGCGCGACACGGGCTTGATCGGCGAAGTGCTGGAAGCCTACGAGCGCCTGATTCTCGACGCCATGCGCGGGGATCGCACGCTGTTCACGACTGCGGAAGGCATCGAGCGGCTGTGGGAAGTATCCACGGCGCTGCTCGAATCGCCGCCGCCCGTGCGGTTTTACGCGCCGGGTTCGTGGGGGCCGAATGCGATTCATCAGCTCGTCGCGCCGCGTGCCTGGCGGCTGCCGTTCGAGCGTGCCTGGCGCGATCCGAACGCGCTCGGAAGCTGATCCTCAGGCGCGTCCGTTGGCTGCCTGAACCGTGTCGGCTTTTGATCTGAACCGGTCGCGATAATCCACCGGATTGATACTGAGCCGCCGAAAGAAGGTTCTGCGAAAGCCGTCGGTATCCTCGAAGCCGCAGCGGCGCGCGATTTCCCGCATCGGCAATTCCGTGGCTTCGAGATAGTGCCGCGCCGCGTCGATGCGCGCATTGGCAAGGAAGGTCATCGGCGTCGTGCCGCAGTCCTTGGCGAAGATGCGCGAGAGATTGCGCGCGCTCATATGCGCGCGGTCCGCAAGCGATGCCACTGTATGTGCGACATGCAGGTTGTCGAGCATGAACTCCTGCAGTGCCATGGTCTGCGAGCCGGGCGCGGCCTGCGTTTCAAGGAGCGGGCTGAACTGCGACTGACCGCCCGCGCGCCGCAGATAAACGACCAGATACTTGGCGACATCCAGCGCCATCTGACGGCCGAAGTCGTCTTCGATCATTGCGAGCGACAAGTCGATACCCGCCGTGACGCCCGCCGTCGTGAAGATGTTGCCGTCACGAACGAAGATGTGGTCCGGCTCGATCCGCGCGCGCGGAAACGTCGCGGCGAGCCGCGGCACGTCCATCCAGTGCGTAGTCACGACTTTGTTGTCGAGCAGTCCCGCCGAACCGAGCGCGAAGAGACCATTGCAGATCGCCGATACGCGGCGGCACTGCTTGTGCTGCGCGCGCAGCCATTCGCTGAGCGCGGGATCGTCGAAGGCGTCGAAGATACCGAGCCCGCCCGGAACGATGATGGTGTCGAACTCCGGGCAGCGGTCGAAGATGGTGCGGTCCGGTACGGTCGTGAGGCCGCTCGACGACTGCACGCTGCCGCGCGTGGTGCCGACCGTCATCATTTCGTACTCGCATTCGCCCTTGCTCAACACGCGGACTTCGGCAAAGGCGTCCTTCGGCCCGGCGATATCGAGCAACTGGAACCCGGGAAAGACGAGCATGCCGACCTTGACGCGTTTCATCGGAGTTTTGGTGTCCGTCTGAAAGCGGGCGGCGGCGGAACACCGTCGCCCTGAACGATTAGTCTAACCGCCCAAAAACACGCGGTCGCGCATGTCATCGATTGCGCACCGCCGGCGCGAAAGCCGGTGCCTTGCGAGGCTGGCGAGCGCCGGCGAGTTCGCTACGCTCGGCGAGCACACCGAACAGCGCGCCAATGGTCGTCCAGACGATCGCCTGCATGCCGATGGACGCCATCCTGAACTTCCACAGCAGCGTGGCGGGAAAGCCGGCCGGCACTTCGTCGATCCCGGGCAGCACGATGATCATCACGGCAAGCATGACGCCGAACGCGAGAATACCGACGAGCGTTCCGTTCCACTGCCCGAACTTCCTCGCCGCGACACTGCGCACGTTGAGCGACAACAGCATGATCGCAAGCGAGATGGCGATGGTCAGAAAGAACAGCGCCGTGCGATAACCGATGGTTTCCGGGTCCCCGACCGATGGCGGATTCGCCGGATAGACGAGGCTCGGCACCACGACGAGCGATACGAACGCCGCAAGCGCCATCCACGCGGCAAGCGGCCGTGCGCCGAGCTTGCCCACCCTGCCCCACGCATATGCGAAGGCAAGCGCGAAGAGCCCGCCGAAAGCCGCGCCATAGGCCACGACACCCGTCAGCAAGCCCATGCCCGCCTGCGTCTCGCGACTGACGAGTTCGGGCTTGGGCGCATCGCCGTGAGCGGCGTGCGCGTGCTCTTCAATTGCAATCGCGCGTTCGACTTGCGGTTCGCCCACCACTCTCGCGAAACCGAACGCAAGCAGTCCCGCGACCACGCCCGCGAGCATGCCGCGCATCAACAGTTTGCCGACCATGATCGTCTCCGCGTCAATGACAGGGAAAGCCGAGCAGATGGCGTCCATCGTGCACGAACTCGTGAACGTACATGCCGGACACGATCGAGGTCGCGCCCTCTTCCGCGCCGACGAAATACAGCGCGAGCAACATCAAGAGACCGCCGAACACGATCCAGGGTAGTAGCTCGCGCAACGGGATTGGCGTGACCGGTTCGGTAGGAAAAGCAATAGCGTCGTTCATTGAAGACCTCGTTTGAATCGATGATGATGATTGGATGGATGCGCAAGACTCAGGCGTCAACGTTGACGCGCCGCGCCGTCACGACCTTCAGGAGTTCATCGCGCGACAACACGCCGCTCGTTTCGACCACGTTCAAAAGCGCTTCGAGAAAGCGTTCGTAGTAGTCCCAGCGCGGCTGGTCGATGCAACCGATAGCTTCCCACTGTGCAATCGATGCAATCAAGCTCTGCCGGAAGTCCTCCCACTCGAAGCAGCCCGCTTTCGATAACGACAGCGCAAGCCCGAACACATCGCGCTCCCAGCGGTTGGTGAAGAACAGCTTGCCGTCGAGACGCGGCGGCGAATCGGGCGCGCCGAGCATCGACGTCGCCGCGTATTCCTCGAATCGAGTGAACATGACGGGCCTCAGGTCGTGGGCGCTTCGATGAGGGCGACACCCATCATCGATTCCGGCGTCACGAGCGCGGCGAGTTCCGCTTCGCTCATGTGCTCCGTGTTGGCGGGACGCTCGGGCACGACGAACCAGCGGATTTGCGCGCTGCTGTCCCACACTTTCACTTCCTTGTCTGCAAGCACGTTCACGCCGAATTCCGCCAGCACGGCACGGGGCTCGCGCACGCCGCGTGCACGAAACACGGGGTCCTTGTACCAGTACGGCGGCAAGCCGAGAACCGGCCACGGATAGCACGAACACAACGTGCAGATGATGAGGTTATGCACGTTCTCGTCGTTGGCGACGGCGGCCATGTGCTCGCCTTCCGCACCCGTCATGCCGAGCGGCAGTGCAAGCTCCGCGATGGCCTTCGGTGTGTCGTCGACGAGGCGCTTCTTGTACTCCGGATCGGTCCATGCGCGCGCTACGATCTTCGCGCCATTGAACGGGCCGGCCATGGTTTCGAAGTGCTTGAGCACGGCATCGACGGAATCGCTCGCGATCACGCCCTTCTCGATCAACAATGCTTCCAGCGCGCGCACCTTTGCCGCGCTCGACGCTTCGCGGTCGTCGGGAAATTCAAAGAGTTGGCTCATGCTGCGGTGGCTCCGGATCAGTTGGCCGCTTGTACGTAGGCTTCGTACAAGTCGGCATAAAGGGTGGTGTTCGCTTCGCTCTTGTCGGCGCCCCAGATGTCGGCGGTATCGAACGCAATGCGATACACGGGCATGGGCGCGCCTATACCGTCCGGTCCCGTCGATACGAAATACGAGAACGCGCCCGGATACACGAGATCGACGACGCCGGTCTTGTTGCGCAGATAGCCGGGCAGACGCGTGTGATCGACCGCTTCGGGGTCGGCTATGCGTACCGCGTCGCCCTTCGCAAAACGCGCGGCGCTTTCGAGCGCGTGATAACTGGAGTCGCCGTTCGTCAGATACGCGTCGATCTGCGCGGTGAGCGCGGCGTCGGGTTTCCCAGGCAGCGCGGCATCGGGGTTCGCGCGGTAGTGCGCGGTCTTTTGCGCGAGTTCGTCGGCCGAGATGTAGCCTTGATCGACGAAGAACTGCGAGATGCCGCCGAGCCACTTCTCGTAGTACCGATACTTGAAATACTCGAACGGCTGCATGTCTTCCGCGCCCGTGCGCAGCGACGCCCACGTCCAGTCGTTCTTGAATGTCGTCGGCAGCGTGTCGACAGGATAGCGATGCAGCGCGTTGGAGAGATGCGCGCTTTCCGCCATCATCACGGTATGAATACCGAAGATGCGCGTCTCCCACGGTTCCACGAACACGCGCCGTTCGGTGCTGACGGGGCCGAGATTTTCGATGCCGCCAAGATGATGCTGTAGTTTCACGATGTGCTCCGTGCGTAAAGAAACGAGTTCAGCTCAGCCGATGCTCGCGTTTGAACAACAGCGCTTCGCCGACCACTTCCGACACGAAGCCGAAGACCGCGCCCGTCACGAGCGCCGCTGCGGCCACGAGTGCGGGATTGCCAATGCCAGCGGTCGTGATCGCCTTGCCTGTTGCCACCGTCGTGCCGACCGTCGATGCAAAGCCCCACACGATGGCCGGCAAGACATCGAGTAATCTGATCTTTGCTGCCTGCACCATCGCCGCGCTGCCGATGCCGACGAACACCGCCGCCGCAAACGCGCCACCGCTCGTCGTCGCAATGCAGAGCAACGTGAGCGATGCGATGACCAGCCCCGTGAGATTCGACGCGACGCTCTTCACGAGGCCCGCGCGACCGCCGCCAAGCACGAAGAACGACGCCCATGCAATGAACGTCACCCAGACGGGTACGGGAAATACGGTCCCGGTGAGCCATGTATCCGCGACGGCCAGTACGCCAATGCTCAATGTGTATGCTTCGGGCTTTTTCATGCGCGTGCTCCTCGATAAGAAATGAATGAATGGGTCAATGCATGCAGGAAAGAAGTCCATCGCGCATGTGGCGTGCGTCGATGTTTCTGCCGATCATCACGAAGCGGTTCTCACGCGCTTCGTCGCGCTTCCATGCGCGGCCGAAGCTCGCATCGAGCAGCATGTGGACGCTATGAAAATGCAGACGCCTTGCTTCCTCGTGCACGTTGAGCACGCCTTTCATGCGCAGCAGTTGTTGCCCCTGCGTCTGCACAAGCTGGTTGATCCACTGATTGAAGCGGCTTGCGTCAATGGCGCCTGGAACGACGATCGCGCAAGAAGCGATACTGTCGTCGTGTTCGTGATCGTGGCCTTCTTCATCGAGCAAACCGGGTTCGACGGCGAGCAGGTTATCGAGCGAGAAACTCCGCACGCCGAGCAATGCATCGACGTCGACGGCTGAATGGTTCGCGAAGTCGATCTGCGCGGTGGGATTGATTTGTCGGAGTTCTTCGACGAGCGCGGCCACTTTCGCGGGCACGGCCACATCCGTCTTGTTGATGATGATGCGGTCCGCAAACACGATTTGTTCGCGCGCGATGTCATCGTGAAGCTGGGCGGATGCGTGCATTGCATCGACAACGGCTACGACGGCTTCGAGTTCGAGACGTTCGCGCACGTCGGGGTCTGCGAGAAAGGTCTGTAGCACGGGCGCGGGATCGGCGAGCCCGGACGTTTCGATGATCAGCCGTTCCAGCCGGTCGCCGAAGCGTGTAAGCAGATCGCGCACGCTTGCGACGAGATCCGTGCGGACCGTGCAGCACACGCAACCGTTATTGATCTCGATGACGGCTTCTTCGTCGGCGACGATCAACTGACCGTCTATGCCGACTTCGCCGAACTCGTTGACGACGATGCCGATCTGCATCGGCCGCGTTGCATCGAGAATGTGATTGACGAGCGTGGTCTTGCCCGCGCCAAGAAAGCCGGTGACGACGGTAGTGGGAATTCTGCGGATTTGCATGGCGGAGTCATCCTTGGCGCGTGCTTCGCAGCGATGCGCGGTTTGTGAACGGATGACTCTTTAGCGACTTCCACGCCGTGTTTGGCGAGGTGGCTGTGTGCTGTCGATTGTTGGCGGGGTTGGGAAGGGTTTGTGGCCGTTTCGGTTGCTAGCGGCTGAGACGGACACAAGTGGCCGTTTGGTGGCGTGCTCGAGTTAGCGCCGCGTTGCGCGATGGCGGCGCATGGTGGAGCGGGAATGGTGCGGGACGTGCTGCTTGGGTGTGCACTTGAAGCGGCCAAACGCTTTGACTAAGAGGGATTCGACGACACCAACGGCGCAGCGCCGACCGCAGGGTCAGGTGTCATCACATGTGCTGCGCGCAAGCGAGCGCCAATAGCGTTTCCCGTTTCCGCTGCACTTTTGTCGATGCCACCAAGAAGAAAGTCCATGTGCTCCGAGACACTGGCGCTGATCTTTTGCTGATAGAACGTGTTCATCTCGACACGCGTATTGAAGCGCGAAGGGTCCTGCTCGGTGGGAACCAGCGACGCTTTCACGTCAGAAAGCGTGACTTGCCATACGGCCTCGGTGTCGCCGCGCGAGCGCGACGTGACGCGTACGGCTTTGACCTGCATCAACTGCGTCGCATGCGACGACATGATGATCTTCGGCAGAGCGCGTGAATCGGCTTCGGAGTCCAGGCGCAGCAGCGTCACAGGAATCGAACCGGCCGTTTCTCTTAACGTGTCGCCGAGCGTGTGCGCAAAATGTCTACCGGCCCCTGCGTTCCATGAATCGCCGAACAGCGAACTGTCCACCACGATCAGCAAGCTGCGTACTTTTGTGGGCTGCTGTCGCGCATTCACGGTCGAAAGCACTTCGGGGCCGCTTGCGCAGCCCGACAGTATCGATGCGGCGCAAAGCAGCGTGGCGAGTCCGGCTCTTCTCATCATGGAAGTTCCAGTTGTAGTTTTAGATGTTTACCGTGCAGGCGTTGGCGATGTTTACGGCTTGAACGATGCGAACTTGAGGTTGTGCCGCCTTTTATATGACGGACAACCTCTGTACGCGCTCGCGCTCTCAGAACGTCTGCCAGTCCCCTTCCGCGCTCGCAGTCGCTGCATGCGTCGGCGCAGGTTTTGCCGCTGTCTTCGCTGAGGCGCGAGGCTTGGTCGGCGCTGGAGCGCGAGGTTTGAGAGCGACGCGAGACGCGCTCGTTGGCTTCGCCGCCGTGGATACCGGAACCGCGCGCGCAGCCGCTGCATCCACCTTGAATACAGCGACGAGATCACGCAACGAAGCCGACTGCGACGCCATGGACTGCGCGGCCGCCGATGCTTCCTCGACGAGCGCCGCGTTCTGCTGCGTCATTTCATCCATCTGCATGACTGCGGTGTTGACCTGTTCGATGCCATGATGCTGCTCGCCCGATGCCGAGCTGATCTCGCCCATCAGATCGGCCACGCGCTTCACGGCCTGCACGATCTCCGTCATCGTGCGGCCCGCGTTGTCCACGAGCGCCGAACCATTGTTCACGCGCTCCACGGACTCGGTGATCAGATCCTTGATCTCCTTTGCGGCCGTCGCGCTGCGCTGTGCAAGCGTGCGCACTTCGCCCGCCACCACCGCGAAACCGCGACCTTGTTCGCCTGCGCGCGCGGCTTCCACTGCCGCATTCAATGCGAGGATGTTGGTCTGGAACGCGATGCCTTCGATGACCGAGATGATCTGCGCGACTTGCTCCGAGCTGCCGGCCCGGTTACGAACCGTGTGGCTGCAGTCCGTCCGTCTGCGGTTATTCGCCGGCTTGCACCGCTGAATCGAACGTCCGCAGGCGCGCATGAGTCTTCACGACCCTCAACCGCCCTTCTCCCCCACGTACCGACGACGACGGCTTTCAACGCTATAACGGTCATTCGACATGCAGCTATCGAGGCCCGAACGAAGACCGCAGCTATACGAACGTCATTCGAGCAATGATGCGATCTACATCTAAGTTTCCAACTCGAAGTCTGCATAAGCCGCCCTGCTCTCCGCTTATCTGCTCGACGAGCGCGAAGCCAGGTAACGTTGTGGCGCCTCTCCCGTGACCTGACGAAACATGACGATGAAAGCACTGGCACTGCGATAGCCAAGCTTCTTCGAAACTTGCGTCACAGGTTGTCCCAGCGTAAGGAGCGTGATTGCCTCCGCGACTCGTATCTGCTGACGCCATGCGCCAAAGGTCAATCCAGTCTCGGCATTCAGATAGCGCGCCAATGTTCGCCCACTGGTGTGAAACTGCTCGCCCCAGAAATCGAGCGTCAGTTCGCTCGCCGGGTCGTTCATCATGTGCTCGCAGATCTGCAGCAGCCGTGCATCGCGCGGCAATGGCACGCCGGGCTCTGCGAGCGCGGGCGTCTCTCTCAACACCTTCAGCAACAGCGGCGCGCTGAGCGAGGCATGGCTTCCCTCGGCGTATCGCTCGCCCGCGGCGCCCAGCACGATGGCCAGCTCTCTCATCAACGGCGACACGGCAATCACGGCCGGCTGATGCCACGACCACGGAAACACACGCGGCTCGAAATACACACTGCATAGTTGCGTGTCGCCGACCGCGTGCAGTTCGTGATCGACATCGGATGGCAGCCAAACTGCGCGCGACTGCGGCAGCGTCCAGGTGCGCGAGGGCGTGAGCACGCGCACGACGCCGCGCACGGCGAACACCAGTTGTCCGTGCTTGTGTTGATGCCAGGTTATACGCTCGCCATGACGATAGTCGACGAGGGTCGCCATCACGTCTCGCGACAGCGGGACGCGTTCGATCGGATAGCGTTTGAGCAGGAACTCTTTCATGGTCGCGAAAAAGTGGTACGCAAAAAACTATCGATAAAACACCAATAGTTGTCAGAAATTCGATATCCGGTGTCGGCCTGATTTTTCGACGAAACGCTAAACTCGTCGTCACTCAACACTTTGCGCCGACCCATCGGTTGAAATGTTAATGGTTCGCATTCTCGCATTTTTGTTGCCGCCCAATGCGCTTTGTGGGCAGCCGCCTGCCTTGGCTGCTTTCAACGAGGGTGTGCGCACGTGTCTCTGATAGCCTCGTCGATCCGCGGCGCGCGCGGGTTGTTGCCTGTCGCGCTGGTCGTCAGTCTCGTCAGCGGCGCGGCGAACGCGGCGCTCGTCGCGCTGATCAATCAGGCGCTGCGCGCAACCGGCGACGAACTACTCACGCTCGGCGTGCGCTTCGCGGCGCTGGGCGTCGTGGTCATTCTCACGCGGGTCGTTTCGCAGATGCTGTTCATGTATCTCGGACAGCACGCCAAGGCGAGGTTGCGCTTGCAGACGATCGGCCGCATCGCGGGCGCGTCGTACCGCGATCTCGAACGATGCGGCGCGTCGCGCGCCATCAACGCGCTCACGCAGGACCTCGACACCATCGTCGTGTTCTTCATCAGTCTGCCGTCAATCGTCATGCAGGGCGCGGTGATCGCGGGTTGTCTCGTCTATCTCGGCATGCTGTCCCTGCCGATTCTGCTGTTCGCGCTCGTCGCGATCGGCGCGGGATCGCTCGGCACGCATCTGATCGGCTCGCGGGCGCTTCTCCATCTGCGCGCTTCGCGGCAGCGTGAAGACGGCCTGTTGCAACGCTTTCGCTCGCTCTTCGACGGCGCAAAGGAACTGAAGCTGCATCGCGCGCGTGCCGAAGCGTTCGTCGCGCGTGATCTCGCCCCGCATGTGGAAGCGGTGCGCGCGCAGCGCACGCGCGGCTACATGCTGCACGCGTTGGCCGCGAGCTGGGGCAATCTGCTGCTGTTCGGCTTCGTCGGCCTGACCCTCTTCGTGCTCGCGCGTCTCTTCGATGCCGACGCGCACGTGATGTCCGGTTACGCGCTCGTCTTCCTTTACCTCATCATGCCGGTCGAAGGATTGCTGGCGGCCCTGCCCGCCATCGGCAGCGCGCGGATCGCGTTCGAGCGCGTCGATCAGCTCGAACAAGCCCTGCCGCCCGAGCCCGCAAGCGCCTCGCTCGACGCCGACGCGTTCGCGAGCATTACGCTCGAAGGCGTCGAACATCGCTACGTGCGCGAAGCCGAGGACGGTTTTTTCACGCTCGGACCTATCGATCTGACGTTCCGGGCGGGCGAACTCGTCTATCTCGTGGGCGGCAACGGTAGCGGCAAGACCACGCTCGCGAAGGTGCTGGTCGGGCTGTATGCGCCGGAGTCGGGACGCATCGTCATCGACGAAACGGTGGTGGACGACGGCAATCGCGCCGCTTACCGCCAGCTTTTTTCCGTCGTCTTCAGCGATTTCCATTTGTTCGATTCGCTGCTCGGCCTGCCCGCGCACAGCGAGGCCACGGCGCGCGCGCTGCTCGTGGCGTTGCAACTGGAGCACAAGGTGCGCATCGACAACGGCCGTTTTTCGACGCTCGATCTGTCGCAAGGCCAGAGGAAGCGTCTTGCCTTGCTGGTGGCGTTTCTGGAAGACCGCCCGTTCTATCTCTTCGACGAATGGGCCGCCGACCAGGACCCCGCGTTCAAGGACATCTTCTATCGCGTGCTGCTGCCGCAACTGAAGGCACGCGCCAAGACGGTGCTCGTCATCACCCACGACGACCGTTATTTCGATCTCGCCGATCGTATCGTCAAGCTCGACAGCGGTCAGGTGAGTTCCACGAAAAAGGCGGCGCTCGCATGAACGGCCACGTCTACCAGACGGCGTACGCGACCGCGACGCCGCCCGCCTTCTCGCTCGAAGGCGTGTCGCGCTCGGCGGGCGGGCGCACGCTCTTGCATCCGCTGGATCTGCATATCGAACCGGGCCGCGTGACGGGGCTTGTCGGGCACAACGGCTCCGGCAAATCCACGCTCGTCAAGCTGCTCGCAGGACAGATTGCGCCGGATACGGGCGTCGTCCGATGCGCGGGCCGGCCGCTCGCCGACTGGAGCACGCGCGAGTTCGCGCGTGAAGTCGCCTGGCTTCCGCAGCAGACGCCATCGACCGATGGCATGACGGTGCGCGAGCTCGTCGCGCTCGGCCGCTATCCGTGGCACGGCGCGCTCGGGCGCTTCACGGCCGGCGACGCCGCGCACGTCGACCGGGCGATGCAAGCCGCCGATGTTCATTGTTATGCCGACCGCACCGTGGACAGCCTGTCGGGCGGCGAGCGCCAGCGCGCGTGGATCGCGATGCTGGTCGCGCAGAACGGGCGCTGCATGCTGCTCGACGAACCGACGTCGGCGCTCGATGTCGGCCATCAGCTGACCGTGCTCGAACTCGTCAGGACGCTGTGCGCCGAGCGCGCGATGACCGCTGTCATCGTCATGCACGACATCAACATGGCGACGCGCTTCTGCGACCGGATCGTCGCGTTGCGCGAGGGGCGTCTGCTGATGCGCGAGGACGCGGCGGTCATCGTCGATCCGGCGCGGCTCGAAGCCATCTACGGCGTGCCGATGTCGGTTACGACCGATGCGTCCACCGGCCGCCGCATGTGTTTTCCGTCATGAAGTCGCCACCGAGACGCGCGCTGCTGCGAGGCGCCGCCGCGCTGCTCGCGTTCTCGCGCGCCGCGCGCGTCGTGGCCGGACCGGCGCCGCGACGTATCGTCGTATTGAACTGGGAGCTGACCGAGACGCTGCTCGCGCTCGGGCGCGCGCCGGTCGGCATTCCGCTGCCCGCGTGGTATGCGAACACGATCGCGGTGCCGCCGCTGCCGTCCGATGTCGCGGATATCGGCCTTCTCTATCAACCCAATTTCGATGCGCTGCTCGCGCTCGCGCCAGACCTGCTGATCGTCACGCCCGCGCATGCGGGACTGCTCGCGCCGCTGCGGCGTATCGCCCCGACGCTTACGCTCGGCGCGTATATGACCGACGGGCATCCCTACGCGAGCCTGTGCGCCGAAACCCGCGTGATGGCCGATGCCTTCGACGCCCGCGCCCGGGCCGACGCGCTCTTCGCGTCGACCGAGCGCGTCATGAGCGACATCGCGGCGCGCGTGCCGCGCGGCCGGCCGGTGATCGTCGCGGACGTGATCGACGAGCGGCATCTGCGTGTGTACGGCGCGGGCAGTCTCTTCAACGATGTGCTCGCGAAGATCGGGCTGTCGAACGCCGCGACTGCGCGCGTGCGCTGGACGACGAACGCGATGGGTTCCACCGTCGTGCCGTTGCCCCGTCTCCTCGAAGCCGCCGACGCCGATATCGCGTTGACTCGGCCGCTCGCGCCCGACATCCGCGCGGCGCTGACGGCGAGCCCGCTCTGGCGCGCGCTGCCAGCGGTCCGCGAGAAGCGCGTGGCCGTGTTGCCGGTGATCGCCCCGTACGGCGGCCTGATTTCGATGCAACGCTTCGCGACCGCGATGGCGAATGCACGCGCCATCATCGATAACGGCGGAGGTGGGCTTGCGTAGCAGCCGCGTCGCGCTCACTCGCCCGTCGGCGCCGCCACGCGACTGGCGGCTTGCACTTTTCGCCGGCCTGATGCTGCCCGCCGCGTGCCTCGCCGCGTTGCATTTGCATGGCGCGCTCGACGGCGCATCGTTCTGGAAGGCGCTCGTTTCGCCCGATCTCACCGACATGCGCGACGTGCTGGTGCACGAGAGCGTGCTGCCGCGCATCGCCATGACGCTGCTGTGCGGCACGGCGCTCGGGCTTGCGGGCGTGCTGGTGCAGCAGGTGTTGCGCAATCCGCTTGCCGAACCGATGACGCTCGGCATCTTCCCCGGCGCGTATCTCGGGCTCGCCGTCGTGAGCGTGTGGCTGCCGGGCTGGCTCGCAGCGGGTCGCGAAACCATCGCGCTCGCGGGTGGCGCGCTGGCAATGATCCTCGTGCTCGGCCTGGCATGGTTGCAACGCATGTCGTCGCTTGCCGTGATTCTCGCGGGCATGGTGGTGAATTTGTACTGCGGCGCGATCAGCCTCGCGATCGGCGTCATGCATTTCGATCTGCTGCAAGGCTTGCAAATCTGGGGCGGCGGCGCACTCGATCAGACCGGCTGGCAAAGCGCCGCGCGCGTTGCGGCGAGCGTGGGCGGTTGCGCGCTGGCGTCGGCGCTGCTGCATCGACCGCTGCAACTCTTCGATGCCGGCGATGCCACCGCTCGCAATCTCGGCGCCGCGGTCGGCTGGATGCGCGGCGCGGCGCTGCTGGTCGCGGTCGTGCTCACGGCGAGCGTGGTGGCGCAGGTCGGCGTGATCGGGTTCGTCGGATTGGCGGCGCCGCTCTTCGCGCGGCTCACGGGCGCGCGCCGCCTGCGCGACCGCCTCGTGTGGGCGCCGCTTTTGGGCGCCGCCCTGCTTTTCCTCACCGACGAACTCGTGCGCATCGTCTCGCAGGGCGAGCTGTTCTCGGCGCATCTGATTCCCACCGGCACGGTCACGTCGATGATCGGCGTGCCGCTCCTGGTCGTCCTGCTGCCGCGCCTTCGCACCACGCCGGACATCCGCGAAACGCATGACCGCGGCACCGCGCCGCACGCAGTGCGCACGATGCCGCTCGTATGGGCAGCGCTCTTCGCGATCACGTGCGCGTTGTCGTTCGTCGTCACGCGCGGACCGGACGGTTGGCTCGCGCATCCGGCCGACATCGACGCGCTCCTCTTCTGGCGCGTGCCGCACCTGCTGGCCGCGCTCGCAGCGGGCAGTCTGCTGGGCGCGGCGGGCGCGCTGTTGCAGCGCATGACCGCGAATCCGATGGCAAGCCCAGACCTGCTCGGCGTCGGCTCGGGCGGCATGTTCGGCGTCGTCGCGGTGCTGCTGATCGCGGGCAGCTTCGAACCGGCCGCGCTGTTCGCGGGAAGCGTGGCCGGCGCGTGCACCACGCTTGGCTTGCTGCTCTGGCTCGGGCGGCGCGCGCGGTTCGCGCCAGAGCGGTTGCTGCTCGTCGGATTGTCGATCAGCGCGCTGTTCCAGGCGGTCGTCGGCGCGGTCATGGCGAGCGGCGATCCACGCGCGGGCGTGCTGCTCGATTTGCTGGTCGGGTCGACCTACTACATCGAGCCGGCGATGGCATTGCTCATGGCCGTGCTGGCGATGTCGGTACTCGCCGTGGCGCCGCTGTTCGCGCGCTGGCTGGCGGCGCTCGGCGCCGGTCCGCAGGTGGCGGCGAGCATCGGCGTGCCGGTCGGGCGCGCGCGCTTCGGCCTGTTGCTGCTCGCGGCGGTATCGACGGCGGCGGCGACGGTCGTGGTCGGACCGCTGTCCTTCGTCGGGCTGATCGCGCCGCATATCGCGCGGCTCTCGGGCGGGCGGCGTCCGCTGCCGCAGGTCTACCTCGCAGCGATGCTCGGCGCGCTGCTGATGGTCGTCGCGGACTGGCTGGGACGGCAGATTCCTTATCCGGAGCAACTTCCGGCCGGTCTCGTCGCGACACTGCTCGGCGGTCCGTGGCTCGTCATGCTGATCCTGCTGCGCGGTGCGCGGCAAACATGACGGTTGCATCGAAGTCGATAGAACGGGGCCGCGCGTGCCTCGCACCACACAACCAATGTCCCCATCCGATTCAAGCCCGCATGCAGCGGGACGACGCCGTTTGTCTATTCAACGATGGGATGAGAAAACATGAGAAGAGGGAATGACCCGCGCGGCGCGATGCCCGCGCCGACGACGGGATGGCACGTGCGCGCGCCGCGCATGACGCCGCTTGCGCTCGCGCTTTTGACGATGCTCGGCGCGACGTCGCCGCCCACACGCGCGCAAAACCCGGCGGGCAGCGATGTGACGTTGCCCGCCGTCGTGGTGACCGACAGCACCGGCGCCGATGCGACGACCGAAGACAGCGGCTCGTACGCCGCGAAACGCGCGACCATCGCGGGCAAGAGTGCGCAATCGATCAAGGAGACCCCGTATTCGGTTTCCGTCGTCACGCGCCAGCAAATGGACGACCGCAACGACACGACCATCGAAGAAGCCTTGCGCTACGTGACGGGCGTCAGTTCGGTCAGCTACGGCGACGGCACGGCTTATTTCCGCGCGCGGGGCTCACAACTTGGCATCGAATTCGATGGCACGCCCATCGTCAGCGGCCTGCAATATCTCACGCAATTCGACCTCGCGATGTACGACCGCGTGGAAGTGTTGCGCGGACCGGCCGGCGTGATCGACGGCGCAGGCGAGCCCGGCGGCGTCGTCAATCTCGTGCGCAAACGGCCGCAAAATCAATTCCATCTGACGACCGACACACAAGTCGATTCCTTCGGCAGCGTGCGGCAGATGATCGACGTCACCGGACCGCTCAACAAGGACGGCAGCCTGCGCGGGCGTGCGGTGATCGTCGGCGAGGCCGGGCATCAATCGATCGACCGGGCGCGCAGCAAGGAGTTCATGGCCTATGGCGCGATCGACTACGACTTCACGCCGCGTACGACGCTCTCGCTCTCGGGCGGCTACGAAGTCCTGCCGATGTACGGCCTCGACTACGGCGCGAGCGGCGTGCTCAATGCGGATCAGACCGCACTCGTCGGCCGCGTGCCGAGTTCGTATGCACAGAACTTCAGCCCGAGCTGGAACACGTCGTACACGTCGATTCAGGAAGCCAACGCGAACCTCGTGCATCGCTTCGAAAGCGGCTGGAAGTCCTCCACGACGTTGTTCTACCGGCACATGCTGACGCGGGCGTACTACGCGTACTCGGGACCGGGCGCGACCACCGATGGCCTCAGCTTCTACGGCGATCAGAATCAGCGCAACACGTACGACTGGTTCGGCGCGGACAGCAACGTGTCCGGTCCCATCCGGCTCTTCGGGCAGACGCACACGTTGACGGTCGGCGCAAATTATTCGGTGATGTCGTCGACGGCGCTCTCGGGCTTCCAGTCCGTCGATGGCCCGTTCGACGGCGGCACCTTCAGCCTGTTCGATCCCAACGCCGTGCCGCAGGTCGATACGCCCTTCAGCTTCGGCACGAACGAGCGCACCGTCCAGTACGGCATCTACGCGCAGGCGCGCATCAAGCTCGCGAATCCGCTGACGCTCGTGCTCGGCGCGCGCGAGGCGTTCGTACAGGATCGCACGCAATCGACACTGCCCGACCTCTCGGACTGGGCGACGAACTCGCAGATCAACCATCGTTTTCTGCCGTCGGCGGGACTCGTTTGGGATATCGTGCCGGCGGTCACCGCGTACGCGAATTACGCGCGCTTCCTCGACGCCCAGACGCAGACGACATTCTCCGGCGCGGGCATTCCACCGCGTTCCGGCGAGCAATACGAAGTCGGCGTGAAGAGCAGCGTGCTCGGCGGACGCCTGAATACGAACATGGCGCTGTTCCGTATCAACGACAACAACCGCGCGGTCGACGATCCCGATCATCAGTTCTATTACCTTGCCGCCGGCAAGGCACGCAGTCAGGGCGTCGAACTCGAAGTCACCGGACAGCCGATGCCGGACTGGAACGTCTATGCGGGCTACACGTATTTGAACGAGCACTTCGAGAACGATGCGCCCGGCCTCACCGATGGCACGGACCCCAAGCATCTCTTCAAACTGTGGACGCGGTATCAGTTTACGCAGGGCGTCATGCGCGGGGTATCGGTCGGCGGCGGCATGCTCGCGCAGACACGCATATCGCGCGGCGTCGAACAGGGCGCGTATGCCATCTTCGATGCGCAGGTCGGATATCGCTTCAACAAGCATCTCGAAGCGACACTGCAGTTGAACAATATCTTCGATCGCGGCTATTACATTCGCCCACCCGGCCAGTTCTACAGTGTATTCGGCGACAGGCGTAACGTCATGTTGAGTGTGCGGACCGACTTCTAAATTTACGATGACGCTTGGGCGACTGTCGGGACGGAAGCACTGACCTTCCACCGTCGGGTTGTCCGCAGACAGGCGATGATCGCCATCGGCTGTCTGCTTCTGAGTAACATAAAGAATCAGCAAGAAATTTCGTGGGACGAAGTCGCCGCTAACGACATATGACGGAAGTTGGTAAGTCTCGGTCAAAGATTCTCAGTGACACCAAGCAACGCAAGTTGGTGCTCAGCAGCCGCCGTCATCCAACCCAGCAACCTAGAGTAGACTGCAACCTCAACATCAAAACCCCGCACCTCGGTCCTCACTGTTGGGAGCACTTCAAATGAAAGTTCTCGTAGTGGACGATTACACCGACACCACCGACATGCTCGCCGAAATCGCGGGGTCCATGGGTCATGCGGTCACTCGCGCCTACACCGGCACCGAGGCGCTGAAAGCGGCCGCAGGCGAAGGCGCGTTCGAACTCATTCTTCTGGATATCGGGCTTCCCGATATCAATGGCCACGCTCTGTGCATGCGACTCCGCGCATCCGAGAAATATGCCTCCCGTCGCATCTTCTCGCTGACCGCACACGACGACATTCACGAACATTTCGATATGTCGTGCTTCGATGGCCACTTGTCCAAACCGCTATCCGTCGCCGCCATCGAATCGTTGCTGTCGGGAAAGAAAGCCGAAGAGCCGGTTCGCTAATCGAAACTCCGTCGCTTGCACCATCGTGCGCTTCGACGTATCGAAACCACGGTGCAGACGATCAAATCAGGGAGGCCGCAGTGCCAGACATCAATGGATTCGCTGACGACCGTTCCGATCACAAACTCGAATCGTTACGCCCACTCGCCGATTATCTGGAACGCGCGCTCGACAAGGCGACAAGCGTCGTCCTTATTCGGCATACCGCCGACGTTTGCACGGTTTATCTCGGCGACCCATCCGGGCCCAAGGAAGAGTTGAAACAAGTAGGCTCGATTCCAAAATCGCTCGCCGATGAAATGCTGGAACTGACCTCATCGGGTGCAAATCGAATCGAGATCGACGAGCAGTCGTATCGCTTCGTGCGCAGCTTCACGCAGATCGACGACACCGCCGCCATCGTCTTCAAGGCTGACTAATCGCCGCTGCCACTTCAACTGCATCAAGCAACGGAGGCGTCAGTTGAGCAACGCTTTGGATGCGATTCTGGCGCAGACGTGGAGCCATCTGCTTTCAGGCGCCAATCCCGGCCGCGAGCGTTCCGCCTACACGTTGACGCAGTTCGCGACCATCGGGCTCGATGGCGCGCCGAAACTGCGCACGGTCGTAATGCGGCGTGCCATCCAGGACCGCGCGCTCGTGAGCTTTCACACGGACGTGAGATCGGAAAAGGTCGCTGAGATCGAACAGGAGCCGAACGTCTCCGCGCTTGTCGGCGACTGGCGTGCCGGCATCCAGATTCGACTCGAAGGGCGCGCGCAACAAGTCATCGACGATGACGAAAGACTCGCCGTGTGGAACGCGAGCCGCCCCGGATCGCTCACGCTTTATCGTGCGCCGTTGCCTCCGGGAACAGTAGTGGACACTCCGCCCGATGCGCGCCCGGAAGCCGACGACACAACAGCGCACACTCAGACGGATGGCTTCGAACACTTCTGCCTCATCGACGTCATCGTCAGTAAGATCGATTTCCTCGACGTCTCGGGCGAAATGCACCGGCGCGCAAACTTCTGGCTCGAACGCAACGAGTGGCACGGTCATTGGATCGCGCCATGAATGCTGCCAACCTCGACTTCATGCGTGTGAAACGAGCGGCAAGCGAATAATGAAGACGCAACCGTGGCCAGGAATGTCCTTCACTTCCACGGTTCCCCTCAAAGTTTCTACGTTGCGCCTCACAATAGTCAGTCCTAAGCCCAGTCCGCTGCGATCTGCGTTGAATTGCACGAAAGGATCGAACATCGACTCGCCGTTCTTACAAGGAAGTCCTCCGCACTGATCGTGGATTTCAATAAAGACGTCGTGATTCACGTAGATTCTCAACGCGACCGCGCTTTTCTCCTTGGTGAACTTGAACGCATTCTGTAAGAGGTTGATTATCGCCTCATACAACAAGTCGCGATCTCCACGAACCTTGATGAGCGCGTCGACCGGAGTAACGGAAAAACTTTTTCCACGGGCTGTCGCGTCCACTCGCGCCGCTCCCTCGATTTCCAGGATTAATGGAGCGAGACTGAAGATAACGTCGTCGTAACGTACGGTCGCCGGGTCTGCCGAGTCGCGAAGCATTCGGTCAGTCAGCTTGCCGAGTCGCAAAAGACTACGCTCAGCAAGTAATCCGGTGGCTCCTTTCGCGCTCAGATTTCCTCGTTGTAAAGCGGTGAATGCGAGCAGCGTAGTGTGGATCAGATTACGCATCTCGTGCGCGAGCATTCTGTTCTCATCGGTCTGCGTCTGAGCGCCGCTATTCGTGCGCGCGTTGTCTCGCGCGGCCGAATAAGCCATCACGGCATTGGCAACCGCCGTATCGATGCACAGATTGAGTATTCGAAACTCCTGTACCTTGAAAGGCGCATCCCGTTCTACGGCCAGTTCGGTAATCGCCTGGCATAGATCGCCGTAACCTACGACGATGTCTTCGATCTTGAGTCCCGTTCCGAATAGCACCCTGCCTGCTTCGCGTGCGGTTCTGCCTATCGGGGTATCCTTCGATTCACCCCGTTCGGGAAGCCCCGATGTCGAATTCGGAGTTTCGGTGGTACGGTGCTGGCGCAGAAGTTCGGTTATTTGCGTAAGCAGTTCGGGAAGGACGATCTTTATATCCGCCATCACCGGAGATTCGGCGTTCCGCTTGAAAGTCATGATGCGGCAACGTTCAAGCAAGATGCTTCGATTATTCTTGAGAAATTCGTGCATCATGGCCCTGCTCCTGATGAAGTCCAAAGCCAGGAAGCGTCCTTCAGGGAGACGATCTTGCCTGCATCGACAAGGATCGATCAGACCTTGATCGCCCGCCTTGAAACTTCGTTGGTCAAACTAATGTCGCGTTGTCGTTCGAACCGTATCGTCTTTCTCTTGTTGTGGGCGACGGTTTCACCGCTGGACTAGCGCAATCGCTATTCCCGTGCCGTGCTCCCGTGCCCATAAATAACAGTTTGGCGACGTCCCGCAGGCAACGACTAATAATCGGCGATTTCGGCTGAAGCACGACGAGAAGCGAGCGAATAACGCCCGCTCGCGTTCACACGAACTCGACTCCCTGCGCCGTTTACCGACCGGCATGACACCGCTCGGAACGCCGATTGCTCTTTCGTCGGTCCGTATGTGGTTCAAAAAGGAGAAGCTAAATGGCAGGCGACAGTTCGTACAAGCCCGGTGAAATCGTCAAAGTATCGGGCATTTACTCAGTGGTCTATGAGGACGGGAAAGATACCTTTGAAGTCACCTGCGTCGAAGGCGAACATTTTCCGCCCACGCGAAACGGAAAAGGCGCGCACTTCGAGCTGAAATACGGAGCGACGCATTCGCACAAGCATGAAGCGTTGAAGGAAACTCAAGCGCAAGCCTGAGCGCATATAAGGTATTGGTCGCGGTACGTCCTACAGACTCGGGACGCACCGCGAACACTGCATCGGCGGATTAAAGCGCTCGTGCCTTGTTTTCGCGCGGCATAAGGAAAGCCAGCACGGCCGCGACGATAAATAACGCAGGCACATCGCCGAGCAAATGACCGACGTGGCGCGTGCCGTCCATCTCGGCGCCGAACGACTGCACAGCCATGATTGCGCCGTGCACGACGCTCGACCATACCGTGAACCAGATCAGGCTCAGATGCTTCATCGGGTTGCGCGATGCCATCAGTAGAAACACGCCGAGCGTCGCGTAGATGCCGACGATCATCAGCGGGTAGTCCGAATGGCTGCTTTGCCAACTCCATCCGGAAGGCCACAGGATCATGAGCGGCCATAACGCGAAGATGGCGTTAAACCCACGGCAATCAGCGCGATGCGCAAGGCGGCGAGTCGTCGGGCGTCGTTCATCATGCGCTCCCAAAGAAGGCGTGCTTGTCGCACACGATACTCCCGCGCACCGCTCCCTACTCGGCGGCTCCTTCGCATCGGCAACGTAGTCGAGCGTCTGCGCGCCTGACGGACAATTACTCGTAGCGCTCCGTCACAGAACGCCGTCCCCGGAACGATAGGATCATCACAAAACCGGTCGATATTGTTGCGATTCTCTCGTTCAGAACACGAAAACTAGGGCTATCTGTTATTGACGCACCATTTACATGATGCGAAGATCACAACACAACACGCGGCCCGACCGCGAAAACATAAGAATTCGTCTATTTGACGAAGGAGACATCAGGATGAGTCAGCCGGTCGCGGCCGCTTCATCGCCGCCAAATCCGTTGATCCGTGTAACCGGCGTCACCAAAAGGTTCGGTGGCGTCCAGGCGCTGCGCGGCGTCGATCTCGAAGTTCTGCCGGGCGAGGTGCACGCGCTGCTCGGCGAAAACGGCGCGGGCAAGTCCACGCTCATCAAGATATTGAGCGGCGTCCACGCCTACGACGAAGGATCGATCGAAATCGCGGGCAACCGGGTCGCATTCGAATCGCCCGCAAAGTCGCGCGAGGCAGGCGTTGCCGTCGTGTATCAGGACTTGAGTCTGGTCGAATCGTTGTCCGTCGGCGCCAACCTCATGCTCGGGCGCGAACCGCGCACGCGCCTCGGCTTCGTCCGGCAACGCGAACTCATGGCGCAGGTCAGCACCTTTTTGCGCGAACACAATATTCCGCTCGATCCGCGCGTGCCCGTGGATTCCTTGCCGTTCGCCTATCGCCAGATGACGGAGATTTGCAAGGCGCTGATGGGCGACGTGCGCGTGCTGATTCTCGACGAACCCACGTCCGCGTTGACAGGCGGCGAAGAACGGATTCTCTTCGACGCTATTCGCACCGTGACGGCGCGCGGCGTCGGCGTGATCTACGTGACACATCGGCTGAACGAGGTCTTTCGCATCTCGCAGCGCGTGACCGTGTTCCGCGATGGTGCAAACGCCGGAAGTTTTGCCACGGCCGGAACCGACATGAAGCAACTCGTCGCGGCTATCGTCGGCCCGCGTCATGCGGCCATGCAGGCGCGACAGGAAACCTCGGCGGGTGCGGCGGCGCAAACCAAAGTCGCGATGGCCGATCGCGCTGCAGATGCGCCCGTGCTGAAGCTGTCGAAGGTAAGCAACGCGCATCTTTGCGCCGTCGACCTGTCCGTGAGCAAGGGCGAAGTGCATGGAATTGCCGGACTGATCGGCAGCGGCCGCACGGAAATTCTGCAAACCATCTTCGGTCTGCTGCCCGTGGAGTCGGGCAGCCTCGATCTCGACGGCGAACCGCTCGGCGCGCGCAATCCCTCCGATGCAATCCGGCGCGGCGTCGCGCTCGTGCCTGAAGACCGTCATGTGCAAGGGCTCGTGCTCGATCATTCGATCGAACGCAATCTGACCTTGCCGCGCCTGCCGCGGTTTTCGAGCGGCGGATGGCTGCGCGCGAAAGCCGCCGCGCAACAAGCACGCGTCGCGATGAAGCAGCTTTCCGTGAAAGCGCCCGATGCATCGACACACGTGAAGTTTCTCTCCGGCGGCAACCAGCAGAAGGTCGTATTCGCGAAGTGGAATCATCCGCGCCCGAAGTTGTTGTTGCTCGATGAACCCACTGTCGGCGTCGATGTCGGCGCGCGCGAGGAAATCTACGGCGTAATACAGGACGCGGCGCGCGCAGGCACGGGCGTCGTGGTGGTGTCGTCGGATCTGGACGAACTGCTGCGGCTCTGCGACCGTATTTCCATCGTCGCCAATGGCGCGATTACACGCACTGTCGAGCGCGCCGAGATTCGTCACGCGGAAGAACTGCACCATCTCATACAACTGGCCCGCCCTACCGAAGAGCTTGCAACATGAACGAGTCTGTTTCGCCGATGCCCGCCGAACAACAAAGCGCCCAGCGTCATTCGCGCGCACGGCGCATTGCGCAGCTTCTGCTGCAGGGCGACCGCCCCTACATGCTGTACTTTGCGTTCGCGATTCTGCTGGTGGTGTTCAGCTTCGCGTCGCCGTGGTTTCTCTCCATCGACAACTTCCTCAACATCGGCCGCCAGACGGCGCTCGTGTCGATTATCGCTATCGGCATGACATTCGTGATCATCGCGCGGCAGATCGACTTGTCGGTGGGATCGTCGCTCGCGCTGTCCGGCATGGCCGCCGCGCTCGCGATGTCGCATATCGGCGATAGCTGGGTCATCGGCGCGATCGCGGGCATTGGCACGGGCGCGATCGTCGGCGCGATCAACGGTCTCGTCACGACGCGTTTGAACATTCCCTCGTTTCTCGTGACGCTCGGCAGCTTGAGCGCGGCGCGCGGACTTGCATTGATGGTTACGACGACGCGGCCCGAGATCATCACGAACGATCATTTCATTGCGATCTTCGGCGAAGGCGACATTGCAGGCGTGCCGGTGCCGATCATCTGGACCTTGCTTGCCGTGATCGGCGGCATTCTGCTTCTGCATTACAGCGTGTTCGGCCGGCAAATCTATGCAGCCGGCGGCAATCCCACGGCCGCGCTCTACTCGGGCATCAACATTCGCCGCGTGACGACGCTCGCATTCGTGCTGACGGGCGTGCTTGCCGGCCTCGCCGCGCTCGTCTTGTCCGCGCGTTCGCATGCAGCGCGCCCGGACGTCGTGCAGGGCATGGAACTCGACGTGATTGCCTCCGTCACGCTCGGCGGGTGCAGTCTTTTCGGCGGACGCGGCTTCATTCTAGGCACGCTGCTTGGCAGTCTCATCATCGGCACGCTGAATAACGGGCTCGTGCTGCTCGGCGTGAGTTCGTCGCTGCAACTCGTCATCAAGGGCGTGATCATCGTTGCGGCAGTCGCGTTCACGCGCAAGTAGTTTTGGTTGCTCGCGCAGATCGACATTGCGTGAGAGACCACGAAGGGCAAGTCAAAAAAGCAGGAGACGAAGTACAACGCGACCAATGGAGGAAAGACATGAACTATCGTCGTGGATCAGGTGTAAAGCTGGCGAGTGTCGCGGCGGCGACTGCCATGGCTCTGTGCTGTGCGCAGGCGTTCGCGCAATCGTGCGAGAAGCTGAATGTGGCGTCGATCGGGCCGACGGGCATCGTCGGCCAGGGACCGAATGGCGAGAAGGCGGCAGCCGTCGATGCCGTCAAGCTGACCGATGCCGAAGCCGCCAAGGTCAAGGCCGGCAAGTTCAAGGTCGGCATTTCGATGCAGACGATGAACCTCGACTGGTCGCAACTTCAAGTGCAAGGCATTACGGATACGCTCAAGAAGTACGGCGTGGAAGTGATCGGCACGGCGTCGGCCGAGTATCAGGTCGACAAGCAGATCGCCGATATCGAGAACACGATCCAGCGCCATCCGGACGGCATCATCTCCATTCCCGTGGATGGCACGGCAACGGCCGCGACCTACAAGAAGGTCTCGCAGGCGGGCATCAAGCTCGTGTTCATGGACAACGTGCCAACCGGCCTCAAGCATCCCGAGCAATACGCGGCCATGGTCTCGGCCGATAGCGAAGGCAACGGCCAGATCGCGGCGAAGGTGCTTGCGTCGTGCGTGCCAAAAGGCGGCACGGTCGGTCTCGTGAACTTCGGCGTCGATTACTTTAGCACGACGGAGCGGACCAAAGCCGTCAACGACTGGCTGAAGAAGAATCGCGCGGACATCAAGATCAAGCAGGTCGCGTTCACCGATCCGTCGAAAGTCGGGCAGATTGCGGGCGACTTTCTGACGGCGAATCCGGACGTCAAGGGCGTGTTCGCCGTGTGGGATCAGCCCGCGCTGGACACGCTTACGTCGATGCGCGCGCAGGGCATCAACACGCCTGTGACGACGGTGGACCTGGGGCTCGAATCGGCAATCGAGATCGCCAAGGGCGGTCCGCTCAAGGCGACGGGCTCGCAACGTCCGTACGATCAGGGCGCAGCCGAAGCCATGGCGATGATGAAGGCGCTGATCGGCCAGACACCGCCCGCGTGGATCGGCGTGCAGTCGCTGCCGGTCGTGCAGTCGAATGTGCTCGAGTCTTACAAGACCGTGTTCAAGAAAGACCCGCCGCCGCAATTGGCCGATGCCTGCAAGAAGGCGGCGCCCGCTTGCGGTTGATCTCCTGACCGACAGTCAGCGCGGTACTGCGAGAGCGAAGCCTTTGCGGGCTTCGCTCTTTTTGCGTGAGGCTCGTCCGATGAAGCACCGCCGTATGCAAAGTACGCGTTTGCACGATCCCGCCTACAATCGAGCGACACCAAGATTCGCATCGATCCTCATCACAGGCACATCTCCATGCAAAAACGAGCACTTATCATCGGCGCGACGGGTATTGTCGGCGGCAATCTCGCGGAACATCTTCTAACGCTCGACGACTGGCACGTAACCGGTCTTTCGCGCGGCCGCTCGGCCCTACGCGAAGGCGTCGAATCCGTGACCGCCGACCTGACTTCAGCGGAGTCGGTCAGCGAAGCACTCAACGGGCAGCACTTCAGCCACGTGTTTTTCACGGCATGGGCGCGGCAAGCCACCGAGAAAGAAAACATCCGCGTGAATGGCGCCATGGTGCGACATGTACTCGATGCGCTTGGACCCACCGGCAAGCTCGAACACGCCGCGCTCGTGACCGGCCTCAAGCACTATCTCGGCCCGTTCGAAGCATATGGTAAAGGCAAGGTGCCGCTCACGCCGTTTCGCGAGGAACAAGGGCGGCAGGACGTCGACAACTTCTATTACGAGCAAGAAGACAAGGTCTTTGAAGCCGCGAAGAAATATGGCTTCGGCTGGAGCGTGCATCGGCCGCATACGATCATCGGCTTTGCGCTCGGCAACGCCATGAACATGGGCGTCACGCTTGCCGTGTACGCGACGCTTTGCAAGGAAACCGGCGCACCGTTCGTGTTCCCCGGTTCACCCGCGCAATGGAACAGTCTCACGGACATGACCGATGCACGCCTTCTGGCGCGTCATCTCGAATGGGCATCGACTTCGCCCAATGCGCGTAACGAAGACTTCAACGTGGTCAATGGCGATGTCTTCCGCTGGAACTGGATGTGGTCGCAGCTCGCGGAATACTTCGGCATCGAGGCCGCGCCGTTCGATGGCGAAACGCGTCCGCTCGAATCGCGCATGCAGGACGCGCCGCGTTTGTGGGCCGATATCGCGGCGCGCTTCGGTCTTATCGAAGCGAACGTGGAGAAGCTGGCTTCGTGGTGGCATACCGACGCCGACCTTGGCCGGCCAATGGAAGTGCTCACCGATATGACCAAGAGCCGCAAAGCCGGATTTCTCGACTATCAAAGCACGCCTGATTCATTCTTTGAGTTGTTCGAGAAGCTGAAGGCGGCGAAGGTTATTCCCGGCTAAGGTTCGTACATGGGGCAGGCCATCGAGACCGATGGCCTGCCCTGTGATGTTGCCGCCGCTGGCAACGCTAGCGCTTCCCGCAGACGCGGCAATCGTGCATTCCATGCGTTCGCGAAGAATCACGCCGCAACTGCTCGACCGCTTACGGATGCGCGCTCGCCGCACCGCCTTCAGTCACACGCGATGCACTCACATCTTCGCGTCGAATCGCTCTCGCGAACACCGGAATAAGCGCCAGTCCAAGCACGGACGCCCCGAGAATCACCATGAAACCCGAATCGCTGCGGCCCGTGATGGTCTCGGTCATACCGAACAGATACGGCCCGACGAAACCGCCGATCAGCCCGACGGTGTTGATGAAAGCAAGCCCCGCCGCCGCCTGAATGCCTTGCAGTCGCTTCATTGCGATAGCCCAGTACGAAGGCAACACGCCGCCCGCGAAGAACGCCGTGACCGCGAGCAACACCATGCGCGCTGCGGGAACAGATGTCGCGACGAACACGCATCCGGCCGCGACGAGTCCCGCCGTCAGAATGCCGAGATACACGCAGTCGTTGCCGTAGCGCCGATGAATACGCGGCAAGATCAACACGCCCAGCAGAAAGCCGATACCCACGCTGCTCGACAACAAGCCGACGATAAACGGCGTCTTCACATGCATCTGCTGAATCATTGCAGGCGTGAAGAAGTAAAGCCCGACGAACGCCACCTGATTCAAGAAATAGATGAGGCCGATGAGCACGGTCGTCGGCCGCTTGATCGCGGCGAGCCAGTCTTCCGAAGTGAGTTCGGAATGACCGTGCGTATCGATGACGGCGCGTGCTTCCAGCACTTGCGCTTCATCGGTCGAAAGCCAGCGGGCATCGCGCGGACGCTCCGGCAGCTTGAAGTAGAGCAGCACGCCCGCCAGCACGCTCGGGATGCCTTCGATCATGAACATCCATTGCCAGCCGTGCAGACCGCCGATGCCGCCTAGTTGCATCAGCGCGCCGCCGAGCGGATTGCCAAGAACGAGTGCAAGCGCGGGCGCCGTGTAGATCCAGCCGACCGCGATGGGCCGGTCGGTGGGCGCGAACCACAACGTCACCATGTACATGAGCGCCGGAAAGAGCCCGGCCTCGGCGATGCCCAAGAGCACGCGCAGCGCATAGAACGACCATTCGCCTTGCACGAACATCATCGCGGTGGAAAGAATGCCCCAGCTCACCGCGATACGCGCGATCCATCGCCGTGGACCCACGCGATGCGCCGCGAGATTGCTGGGCACTTCCAGCAACGCATAGCCGATGAAGAAGATGCCGGAGCCGAGCCCATATGCCGCCGCGCTGATGCCGACATCGGCGGCAAGCTGCGCCTTTGCAAGCGCGACGTTCGTGCGATCGAGAAAGGACATGAAGTAGATCGCGCACATGAGCGGGATCAGCTTCAGCATCGCCTTCTTCGTCGCCACGCGATGCAACGCATCGATACTGTCTTTGACCAAGCCGTGGTTCATGTTGTCTCCTGATAAGTCCGCTGCTGTTCTTTTATGTGGCAGCGTTGAGCATGGGATTCAGAGCGAGACTTCGTCGCGTCCCTTGAGACCGAGCATTTGCCGTGCATCGGCAGGTGTTGCGATCTCGAACGAAAGCTCTTCCAGAATGCGGCGAATCTTTCTGACCTGCTGCGCGTTCGAATCGGCCTTCACGCCCTTTGCGATATACACGCTGTCCTCCAGACCCACGCGCACATTGCCGCCAAGGATGGCGCTCATGGTGACGAGCGGCATCTGATGACGTCCGGCGCCAAGCACCGAGAAGTGATAGTTGTCGCGTCCGAAGAGACGATCCGCGGTTGCGCGCATGACCGTCATGTTCTCCGGGTCCGCGCCCATGCCGCCGAGAATGCCGAACACGGATTGGATGAAGAACGGCGGCTTGACGAGCCCTTGATCGACGAAATGCGCGAGATTGTAGAGATGCCCAAGGTCGTAGCATTCGAACTCGAAGCGCGTGCCCTTGTCGCCGAGTTGCTGGAGGATTCGCTTGATATCCCTGAAGGTATTGCGAAAGATCATGTCCTCCATGCCTTCGACGTAGTCCTTCTCCCAGTCGTAACGCCACGTCGACATCTTCGCGGCGAGTGGATGAATCGAGAAGTTCATCGAACCCATGTTGAGCGAGCACATCTCCGGCGCGGCATGCAGCGGATAAGCAAGCCGTTCTTCGAGCGTCATGCGCGTGCTGCCGCCTGTCGTGATGTTGATGACAGCGTCGGTCGCCTCCGCGATGGCCGGCGCGAACTGCCTGAAGATATCGAGGCTTGGCGTGGGCCTTCCGTCTACGGGATCGCGCGCATGCAGATGGATGATCGCGGCACCCGCCTCGGCTGCTTCGATTGCCTGATCGCGAATGTCCGCGGGCGTGAGCGGAAGATGTTCCGACATCGACGGAACGTGAGTCGCGCCCGTGACGGCGCACGAAATGATGACCTTGCGGGCCGGATTGCTCATCTGACTATCCTTGTCTCCACTGAGTTTTCATCGGGTCTCGATGCCGCCCGTATCGACGGACGAACTCTTGTGACACTGATAGTAGTGAGATAGCATCTCGTCGAAAAGGTCATTTTCGGACACACGGAAGTCCCGCGAGGACATTGCGAGGAGAGTCATGGCGACGACCCGCCCGCCGCTCAACGAGCGCATCTACGCGCCCTACAAGATCGCCGCGCTGGTCGAGGTGCTGGCGGAGCAAGGCATCGCTGCGGCGGACAGTCTGCGCGGCGTGGGCGTGAGCGCGGAGGAGTTGCAAGACGCTTCCGTGCTGACCTCCATCGGGCAATACGCTACCGTTTGCCGGAATGCAGTGGCGCTATCGTGCGAACCGGCCACGCCGTTCAAGGTCGGCGGCAAGCTGCATCTGTCGGCTTACGGCATGTATGGATACGCGCTGATGTCGTGTCTCTCGTTGCGCGACTACTTCAAGCTGGGTGTGCGCTATCACCGGCTCGCGACACCGACAGTCGCTATCGAATGGACCGAATATCCCGACAGAATGGTCTGGACTTTCCCGGATGCATTTATCTCGAGCCCTTCGCGTGAACTGCGCGAGTTCATCATCGAACAGCAATACACGCAGCATGTGACGCATCTTCAGGATGTTGCGGGCAGCGTCTGTCCGCCGGTCAAGGCGTGCTTTTCGTATCCTGCGCCCGCGCATGCGGATATCTATCCGAAATATCTCGGCTGCCCGTGCTATTTCGATCAGCCGCAATGCGAGCTCGTCTACGACAGCGCCATTCTCGACCGTAAGCCGCAACTCGCGCACAAGCTCACGGCAGCGCTGCTTCAGGAGACGTGCGACCGGTTGATTGGTCAGGCGAAGACATCGAGCGGTGTATCGGGTGAGGTGTATCAGGTCCTGATGAGCACACCCGGCGTCTTTCCGGGCATGGAAGCGGTCGCCGAATCGATGCATCTCACCACGCGCACGTTGCGGCGGCGTCTGGATGAGGAAGGGACGTCGTTCGTGGCTATCGTGGACGATGTAAAACGTTCGCTCGCACTCGAATATCTGAAGACGACGAAGATGAGCACCGACGACGTTGCGATGCTTCTCGGCTTCAGCGATGCGGCGAACTTCCGCCGCGCGCTCAAGCGGTGGACGGGCAAAGGGCCTGGCGAGCTGCGACGATAAAAACATTACGGACACGTTCGCACTCTGCCGGTGCACTACTCACTCAAAGCTTTCCCTTTTAGTTCGGTTACCTAAGGTGTAATCTGCATTCCATTCGAGGCCTTGCAACCCGAAGGCCTTCGTCTTCGGACCACGCTTCGGTCCTGAACTCGTGAGCAACCGCGAGGCAAAGATCATGGACGCAGACAATAAACCGGTCGGACATCAAGACCGGCTCGGTCCGGTAATCAGCCTTCTCTACGATGCCGCGCTCGACGACGCTCAATGGGCCGGCGTGGCTTCGGCCATTGCACGAGCGTTCGACGCCACGAGCGGCGTGCTCAAGACATGCGGCGGTCCTCGCGGTCCAAAGCTCGCAAGCGTGACCGACAATCTGCGTGTCGCGCCGAACGAACAGGCCTGGGCGGATTACTGGCATCGGAACGATCTATGGGTCGAACACTCCGCGCGGCTTCATCCGGGCGAAGTATTCACGAGCCAAAGCCTCATGCCCGATACGCAATTCGAGCGCACCGGCTTCTATCAGGACTGGACGCGGCGGCTCGATATTTATCATATGGTTGGGGTGCTGTTTCCCGTTGGCAATGGTGAGACAGGTGTGCTTGGCGTGCATCGGCCGCTTTCCGCAGGGCGTTTTGTAGAGAACGATCGTCAGGAACTGGGCGTGCTGTTTCCGCATGTGCGCCGCGCGCTCGGCTTGCGCGAACGGTTGCGCGACACCGCGCTCGCACAACGCGCGGCAGTGGATGCGCTCGATTGCATCGAGACCAGCGTGCTCGTGGTCGATGCATCGTGCATGGTCTTGTATGCGAACCGCGCTGCCGAGAATCTACTGGCTTCGTCATCCGAGATTCGCACGCATGCACGGCGCGTGTGCATGAACAGTCCCGCATTGAACAGCCGGCTTGCAAAGCTGATACGCGACGCCGTGCAAACCTCGAACGGCGCGGCTCACGCGGCTGGCGCGGCGCTCGCCGTGCCACGGCAAGGCAGATTGCCGCTCACCTTGCTCGTGGCGCCGTGGCGTGCCAATTGGGCGTCGGCGGATGTGTCACGCCCAGCGGCAAGCATTTTCATTCGCGATCCTGAGGTTTCCGGGGATTCCGCCACGCGCACGCTTCGGGACCTGTTCGGACTGACGCGCGCGGAAGCGGCAATAGCGGTCGCTATCGGCGAAGGACAATCGCTCGATCAGATTGCCGCCACGCTCGGCGTCGGACTCGGCACCGTGCGCTCGCATCTGAAGAAAGTGCTTGCCAAGACCGGCACCAGCAGACAAGGCGCGCTTGCCGCACTGGTGGCCCGTAGCGTCGCGAGCATTTCGCCTCATCCGTAAGCCCTCACGCATCTCCTATTTGGGAGACGACTGCCCGCCCCGTCCGCCGTAGATTCATAGCGTCTCGCGTTCCGACCGCGTCATTCACGACCGAGCGCGATCACGACATGGCCGCCCTGTTCTGGGTGCGCCGCCCTGCGTTTTCATGCTGGCGCGACGAATCGTATCGCGAGGAGACCATGCATTACGAGCGGCCCGCGTCGGTTGATCGTCGCGTGGTCTTCGTGCTGTACATCCTTCATAAGATGCGGATACCAGGGCAATTCATCAGTCATTTGGGAGAGCGAACATGATTACCGCCCGGAATGCGGCGCGCGCTGGCGTCGTAGCGAGTTCGTTGTCGTTGCGCCGCACCGGCGTCGTGCTCGCCGGTTTCTGTTGTGCGACGCTCGCGCCCGATGCCTTCGCCGACGGCCTCAATTTCGGCCAGATCATGAACAGTCTGCGTGGCGGCGGAGCGAACCTTCATGTGCAACCGCTCGTCAACGCAGCGAAGGGACAATACGAGAAATACGAAGCAAAGGCGCAGTGCGACGACGTAAAAACGTGGCTCACATCCGGACCGCTTCCCGCTGGCGGCGGTGGCATGAGTGCGGCGCAATCGCCGCAATCGGACCCGGCCGTGACAGCGCTGATTCAGGATGCGCGCTTTGCTCCCGTGTTCGGCAAGACCTACGATCAGATAGACCCGAAGATGCTGACGGAGTACACCAGCAAGATCTTGCCGCACTGTTTCAGCACGACCGGACCGCTCGCATCGATTCCGCCCGATCAGAAGGCCGCCGCCACTCGCGCGATGACTTCTTTCCGCTATAACAGCAACCTGCGCCTGCTCGCGCAGTCGCGCGCCGCGACTGGCGGACTCACGGAACTCGCGACGGAAGCGGAGTCGCTCAAAGCCGATGAAACGGGCCACGCGTGCTTGATCGAGATCGAAGCATCGGCGCAAAAGATTCTGCCGCAAGCACCCCGCGCCGAGCGCGATGAGTTCGCGAAACGCATGACGGTTGTCGAGCAACGCGTGGCGATACCTGTCGAGGACGCGCAGACGGCGCAGGCCATCGACAACGCGCGCGGTTATCCCGGCATGGTGGAACTGGCGAAGTTGTATCGCATGCAAAACCGGCCAGCGTTCTCCACGGCGCTCACGACATCGCGCAACGCCGAGATGGCGAAGATCGGCGTCGCGCTCAATCAGTTGGGCACGGCGCAGGAAGCCGTCGAGCGGCAGAGCATCGATGCGCTCGGCACCGGGTTGGCCGGCCTGCAGCAGGGGCGTACGTGGAGCGCGGACTTCCGCCGGCGCTACGACGGCATGGAGCGTGTGCCGAGCGTTCAGGAAACCTACCAATATTTTCTGAGCCGACGCGCCCAGGCGCTCGAAAGCTCGCGAGGAGAAATCGAGCAGCAGATCAGGCACGCTCGTTCGGGCGAGGAGATCGCGCAGATCAAGTCGCGTTATCTGATGGATAGCGATGCCAACGCGCCGGCCGGCGTGGCGATTGCCACAGCGATGGTCGCGCAGCAAGAAGACTTGCGCAAACGCAGCGCGCTCGGCGATGCTTACGAGACATCGTCCGGCAACGACTCGGCGCGTCCGGTCGCCGTCGCCGATGCACAGCCGCGCGCCACATCGAAGTCATCCGAGCGGGCATCGCATTCGGGCGGCGAACCCACGGCGGCGGAAATGTACGATGCGGTCAACAATCGGGCGCAGGCCATCGCGCAAGGTATCTCGTCGCAAAACGAGCGTTGCCAGCAGGCCGACCGTTCAAGGCTCACGAGCGGCGATGCCATGCTCTGCCTGACCACCATGTTCATGGGCAGCAAGTCGGTGCGCGGTAACGAACCCATGCGGATCGACTCGTTTCAGAAGCTCGGTTGCGCGCCGGCATCGGGCAAGCCGGGTTATGTCTGCGACTATTCGATGAACATATCGGGCGGACCCGCCGATGCCATGCGTGGCATGTTCACGACGCTTGGCAGCGGTGGCGGTGAGACTTCCGAGGCGCGGTTTCTCAATGCGGGCGGCCACTGGATCATGCAGGTGGATGACAAGAAGGAGTAGCAGCCGAGGGCAACGTGTTCCGGCGTTCACCCGTTTTATATCAACACTTAAAACCCAGTCCACCTAAACATACTAGTAAATAATCAACACGAAACACCGTATTTTCACGGAGATTCCGAGAGAGACCGGTTTTGCCTGTGGCCCACCCCACACGTCGGGGCTTGCGCGGCGCGTATTCTGGGAGCGAAGTACTCACGGAAAGGGACGGCCGCCATGACTCAAGCCGATACTGACATTCAGTCGACTTTCCTCGAGACCTTGATCGCCGAGCGAAAAACCGTATGGGTCTTTCTCGTGAGCGGGATCAAGCTGACAGGACTGATCGAATCGTTCGATAAATACGTGCTCGCGGTGCAATCGCCGAACGGCATACAGACCATCTACAAGAACGCGATATCGACCGTTTGCGAACCGCACACGCTCCCGCCCAAACGGACGGACGAACGCGCTTCGATGACGCGCGTCGAGCGCGCGCATCGGAAATAGGCCGCAGTACCTTTACGCCGGTCTGACGCCGGTGCCTCGCCCGCGACGCTTCGCTGCAACGGCCGGTGTCACCACGGGCGTGGGCGCCGTCTCGATCACACCGAGCGGCGACGCTGGCGCAGCCAACCCCAGCACCGTGCTCACGCGACTGACGAAAGGCACCGCGAGCTTGCCGTATCCGGCTTCGGTCGCGTGAATTTCGTTTTCCCAATCATTGCTGATGCCCAACGCTTGCGCATCGGCGCGCGTGAGGATGCCTCGCGTATCGATCACATGAAAATTTTGCAACGTGAGGCTCATGCTGATCGAAGCAAGGTTATCGATGAACGCGTCCGCAATGGTGTTCCAGTCGTTCGCAGGGATTTTATAGTCTGTCAGCGCAGGCAAGAGCCACGGTCCAATTCCCAAACCCGCGCCGCTCGCGCGAGGCGTCGGGTAGTCATAGGTGTGCGTGAAGATCGGCGTATTCGTGTTGTGTTTGCTCTTCGAGCGCATGAAGTCCAGCGCCTTGAATTGCTGCTCCAGATGCAGCCTGAAGGTCTCCCAACCTTGCGCCGAGATGTAGCGGTTATCGGCGGCGGCGAGCGGGCCGCCCCATTCGTCGCTCGTGAGAAGCAGTCTTTCGTGCGGCGCGACAGGCACACCGTTGTCGCCGATCGCCGCAACCTGCACGGCATCGATGAGGTCGTTGCCGCCGCCCGAAAGCAAAATCGCGCTCCACGGCTGTTCCTTGGGACCGGCCAGCAGCGAATAAAACAAAGGGTCTCGACGAAGGTCGACCATGTGAGTGAGCGTATCGCCGGGGTCGGCGCAATTCACGGCGACCGCCGCCTGCGCGAACTCCAGGTTTTTTAGCAGATTCGACGAACTCCAATGCTCGACCGTATTGGTCGTGAACCACGAGTCCCCTTGCGCCAGGAACTGCCAGTTGAACGTGCCCACGTCCGGCTCGCCGTGCGCGTTCATCTGCTGCGACTGAATCACTGTCAGTTTGTCCGGCATCGTCTCCCCCGCCCTTTTCGTCATGGAAGCTCAAGGCAGCCGGGACGAACCCGGCGCTCTGAAAGCTTAGGCGATAGGCGACGAACCCTCGCGATTTGCATTCGTCTGCGTACGCAAGCGCACACATTCGCCGATGCCGCGCACCGCTCAGATAGCAGGCCGCCGCTCGCCGAGGCCGCCCTTGCGCTCGATGAGCGCGCCGAGCCGCAAGATCGTGGCTTCATCGAGCCACTTCGCGACCAACTGAACGCCGATCGGCAAGTTCTCCGAGCTGAAGCCGAAGGGCACCGAAAGCGCCGGCAAGCCGGTCAGATTAAACGGTGACGTTGCGCTCATCACATGCGTCCACGGCACCGTCACGCCATTGACCACGAGTTCCTGCGCGCCGTGCGGCGTTGCGGTCATCGGATTCACGGGGCAAAGCAGCACATCGTATTGCTCGAAGAATCCGGCGAACGCAGACCTGAGTGCTTCCGCTTTCGCTTCGGCGCCGATGAAGTCGGCGAACGCAGGGTCCGGCGTCTCGACGATGCCCTTGCCTATCGCGTGCAAGTCGTGCTCGCGGCCTTTTACTATGGCCTTGACGGACGGCACGAGCTCGCCGAAGACAAGCGTCATCAGCGCACTGAGCGGCTCGCCGAGAAACGGCAGGCGTACCTCTTCGACATCGCAGCCGAGATCGGCAAGACGCGCGGCGGCGGCCTTGACCGCGGCGGTGATCTCGGGATCGACCGGGCCGAACGCGGCATCCGATACCCATCCTACCCGCACGGGCTGACCTGCAATCCCGGCACGGTCCGCGTCGGCGTTGCGGGCATGCACGGCGTAACCGTCGACGCCATCGGGGCCTTTCAGAATCGAGTAACCGAGCGCGACATCGTCGACCGTGCGAGCCATCGGCCCGACATGCCACCAGCGCGCGATCACGCCCGGATAGTGGCCCGTATAAGGCACGCGGCCATGCGTGGCCTTGAGTGCGGCGATGCCAGTGAACGCCGCCGGCCCGCGCACCGAAATGGCGACATCGCTGCCGATACCGATTGGCGACATGCCAGCCGCGATCGCCGCCGACTCGCCGCCCGACGAACCACCCGGCGTGCGTTCGAGATTCCACGGATTATTGGTTCGGCCGGTAACGAGGTTATCGGTCTCGGTCCACGCCGAGAACTCGGGCAAGTTGGTTTTCATGAGCGGGATGCCGCCTGCAGCCTTGAAGCGCGCGACCGACGTAGCGTCCTGCGCGGGTACGTTGCCGGCAAAGAGCCGCGAGCCGCGCTGCGTGAGCACGCCGGCGGTATCGAGTGCGTCCTTGATGGAGAAAGGCACGCCATGCAGCGGCCCGAGCGCGGCGCCGCTCATCACGGCTCGTTGCGCCTGCCTGGCGGCTTCGAGGGCCTGTTCGCCCATTAGCGTCACCACGGCATTCACTTTGGGATTCACGGCCTCGATGCGATGCAAATGAGCCTCGATCACTTCGACACTCGACAATTCGCGAGTGCGAATGAGGCGCGCGAGTTCGGTTGCGCTTGCGTAGTGAATGCGGGTTCGATCGTTGGAATTCATCTGATACTCCTTTGATGGTTTTTCGGTGCGTGCGCTTGAGCGTTGCGACGACGATGCAGCGAACGAAACCAGAGTACATCCATCCGCCAAGTCGATTAACATCGCCAGCGTGGATATGAGAAATCGAGGAACCGCATGAATGGCACAGGCTTGCTGGAAGCCGAAACGTTTCTCTTCGTCGCCGAATACGGTGGGTTCGGCGCTGCGGCGCGCGAACTGGGTGTCACGCAATCCACCATCAGCCGGCGCATTTCGCTTCTGGAGAGCAGAGTTGGCGTGCGCCTCATCGAACGCACGACACGACACGTCGCATTGACCGATGCCGGCAAGTCCTACGCGAGTGAGTTACGCGACATCCTCTTGCGTCTTCGACACGCCGAAGCGCAAGCGCAACGCGGCGCGGCCGAACCCGAAGGCCTGTTGCGCATTACGATGCCGACCGCATTCGGCCGCGCCTGCGTCATTCCATGTCTTACGCGGCTTGCAAACCGTCATACGCGGCTGCGTTTCGAGGTCGATCTCTCGGATCGCTATGCCGACCTGCTCGAAGGCAATTTCGATGTCGCCGTGCGCCTTGCATCGACATCGCAATCGGGAATCAGCGAGCGGCACATTGCCTCGGCGGATCTTTGCTTGTGCGCGTCGTCGGCGTACGTGGCGATGCATGGGCCGATCACCGAGCCTGCGCAAATCGTCGCGCACGAATGCCTCGCGCTGCAGACCTACGCGCCGCGCACGAGCTGGAATGTCATCTGGCAGGGCAAACGAACCGAGATCAGCTTCACGCCGAAAATGGTCGTGAGCGATTTGTTCGCGCTTGCGGACTTTTGCCGCGCGGGGCTGGGCGTCGCGGTCCTGCCCATGTATGCGATAGGGTCTGCGTTGGCCGATGGCAGTGTCGTCGATGCCGCGCCTGAACTTTCCTTCGTGCCGCTCGAAGTCTTCGCAGCTTACGCGCATGGCCGCGAAAAATTGCCGAAGGTCGCGGCCTTTCTCGAAGCGTTGAACGACATCGGCAGCGTGGGCGCGCCTTTGAAAAAGCGTTGAAGATGCGATTGGTCACGCACGCTTTTGGATGTTAAATTACATCCATTTGGAAGAGAGATAGACACGTCATGCGCAAGTCCCGACAGGAAGCAGCCGAAACGCGCGAACGCATAGTGGAGTCGGCGTCCACGCGCTTTCGTGAGAACGGTATAGATGGCACCGCGCTCGCCGATCTCATGGCGCAAGCCGGCCTCTCGCACGGCGGCTTCTATAAGCATTTCGGATCGAAGGAACAAGTGGTGCTGGAGTCGCTCGAACTGGCGAGCGACACGTTGCGCGAGACCATGTCGTCGGCGCTTACGCGCAAGAGCGGCATCAACGCCGCCGTTGCGGATTACCTTTCGCCGGAGCATCGCGACAACGCGGGCGCGGGTTGTCCGTTCGTCGCGCTGTCGAGCGAACTCGCGCGTTCCAGCGACGAAGTGCGCACTGCCGCGACCGCGGGCATCGAGCGCCTGGTCGAACTGTTCGCCGGTAGTCTCGACGAGCCGCCCGCCGCCGCGAGGAAGCAGGCGCTCGTCATGCTCTCCACCATGATCGGCGCGCTGACGCTGGCGCGCATGGTCAACGAGCCAGCGCTATCTGACACCATCCTTCGCGAGGCCAGAAAGGCGCTCGCTCAGTGAGGCATCGTCTGCGGTAGCGGCGGGTTGCGTGCGCCAGCCGCCGCCAAGCGCGCGGAATGCGCCGACCGCCGCACGCGCTGCATCGGCGCGCGTGGCATCGAGATCGTCGCGTGCCACGAGCAACTGACGGTCTGCATCCAGCACGTCCGTGAGCGTGATCGCACCGGCCTTATAAGCGCGCTGCGACAAGTCGCGTGCGCGCGTGAGCGCGGCCACCTCGGCATCGAGTTCAATACCCCGGTTCTGCGTTTCGCTCAATGCGACGAACGCGTTCTCGACATCTTCCGCCGCACGCAACACGCTCTGCCGATAAACCGCAAGCGCCTCCGCATTCGCGCCACGCGCCGCCGCGACTTCCGCATCCACCTTGCCGAAGTCGAAGAGACGCCAGCGCAGTCCCGCCGTAATCGCCGGTTGAAACGCGCGCGCCGTGAACAGCTCATGCGAGCCGCCGCTATCGAAGCCGAGCAGACCAGTCAGCGAAAGCTTCGGATAATAGTCGGCAATCGCAGCGCCAATACGTTCATTCGATGCCGCGAGACGCCGCTCCGCCGCGATCACATCGGGACGTTGACGCAACAGCGCGGTGGCATCGGGCGACGCATCGATGGATGGAATGCCGGGGATATCCGCCGCTGTTGCCAATTCGCTCGCATACGTGCCGGGCTGCACGCCCATCAGCACGTCCAGTCGATTCAACTGCGCGTTGAGTTGCACACGCAGCGTAGGAACCACGGTGCGCGCTTGTTTGAGCAGTGCATCGGCTTGCGCGACTTCGCGTTCGTCGGCAGCGCCCGCGGCTACACGCAGACGCACGATGTCGAGCAGTCTCGCATCCGTCGATATCTGGTCCTGCGCCACCGCAAGACGCGCCTGAAAGCCGCGCACTTGCAGATAGGCATCGGCGGCATCGGCGGCGACTGTCACGCGTGTGCCGGCCTGCTCGGCCTGCGCGGCTTCTTCCTCGCGCGTGGCGGCGGCCGCATCGCGACGCAGACCGCCTGCCAGATCGATTTCCCAGCTTGCCGCCGCGCCTACCGTGTATTCGCGCTGATCGCGGCTATAGCCAGGGAAAGTGTGCGCAAGCGAGCCGAGCGGGCTGACGAGGCTTTGATGCTGCGCGCTCGCCGATGCATCGAGGTCCACCGTCGGCAACAACTGCGCACCCGCCGATGCCGCCGCCGCCCGCGCCTGCTGTACTCGCGCGAACGACGCCGCGAGATCTAGGTTCTGCGACAACGCACGCTCGACCACGGTGACGAGCATGGGATCGTCGAAGCCGGTCCACCAGGTATCGAGCGGTGGAGCGGTCTTGCCGGTTTGTGTGGGCACGTGCTGCAGCGGTTGCAGGGCCGTTTGCGGCGTGACGTAGTCGGGGCCGACTGCGCAACCGGCAAGCGCCGCGAATAACGTCGATGACGCAATCCATGTGAGCGATGGCTTCATCATGCACGCCCCTTGCCGAACCGGCGAATGAATACATAGAAGGCTGGCGTGAAGAGCAGACCGAAGCCTGTCACGCCCAGCATGCCGAACAACACGGCGGTGCCGAGCGACTGCCGCATCTCCGCGCCCGCGCCGGTTGCCACGGCCAACGGCGCGACGCCGAGAATGAACGCGAAAGAGGTCATGAGAATGGGCCGCAAACGGGTACGCGCCGCATGCACCGCAGCGGTGACGGCGGACACGCCCTCGTCTTCCTTCTGCTTCGCGAACTCGACGATCAGAATCGCGTTTTTCGCCGCCAACCCGACGAGCACGACGAAGCCGATCTGCGCGAGGATATCTATCGGCATGCCACGCAACGAAAGCCCGGTGACTGACGCGAGAATACACATCGGCACGATCAGCACGATGGCAAGCGGCAACTTCCAGCTCTCGTATTGCGCCACGAGCACGAGGAACACGAAGAGCGCCGCCGCGCCGAACACGACGAGCGTGGGCGTGCCGCGTTGTTGCTGTTGATATGCAAGCTCGGTCCATTCGAAGCCGATGCCCTGCGGCAGCACCTGATGCGCAAGCTCTTCCATGCGATGCAGCGCGGTGCCCGTCGCCACGCCCGGCGCTGCGACGCCCTGCACTTCCGCTGCCGGATAGAGGTTATAGCGCGGCACGCGATACGGAATCGTGCGGTCTTCCAGATGCGCGACGGTTCCTATCGGCACCATATCGCCGGCCTGATTGCGCGCCTTCAACCGCGTAATGTCCTCACCTGTCCGCCGGAAACGCCCGTCCGCCTGCACGATCACTTCATACGTGCGGCCCAGATAGTTGAAGTCGTTCACGTATTGCGAGCCGAGGTAGACCTGCAAAGTGGAGAACACATCCGTGGGCGTCAAGCCGACCTTTTGCGCCTTGACCCGGTCGATGTTGGCGAACACCGATGGCGAGCCCGCATTGAAGAGCGTGAACACGCCCGCGAGATTCGGATCACGATTGGCCGCCGCGACGAGTGCGTTCGCGGCCTTCACGAGCGCTTCCGGTCCAAGGCCCGCACGATCTTCGAGCATCATCTTGAAGCCGCCTGCATTGCCGATTCCTTGCACCGGCGGCGGCGGAATGGTCAACACGTATGCGTCCTTGATGACCGAGAGGCGCTTGCGCATATCGGCGAGTACGGTGTTGGCCGTCACGCCCGGCAGCGAGTGGCTATAGAGCGAAGGCAAGCCTGAAAACACCGTGCCAGAATTCGATGCCACCGTGAGCGTGGTTGCATCGAGCCCGACGAAGGGCGCTACGTGCTCGATACCATGTGTCGACAAGATGATATCGATGGCCTGACGCACGACCTTCTCCGTGCGTTGCAGCGACGAACCTGGCGGCAACTGCACGACGGTAATCAGGTAACCTTGATCCTGCTCGGGGATGAAGCCCGTCGGCGTGCGCGCGAATTGAAGCGCGGTCAATCCGATGAGCGCGACATACACTGCAAGCACCACGGTCAACCCGCGCACGAGCCTTCGCGTGACGTTACCGTACCCGAACGAAAGGCGCTCGAAGCCGCGATTGAAGCACGCAAAGCCGCCGTGCATGATGCGCGAAGCCCAGTTCGAACGCTCGGCATCGTGTTCGCTATGCGGCTTGAAAAGCACGGCGCACAGTGCCGGACTCAGCGTGAGTGAAACGAAACACGAGATCACCGTCGACGCCGCGATGGTCACTGCAAACTGCCGGAAGAAAAGTCCCGAGATGCCGCTCAAAAACGCCGATGGCACGAACACCGCGCACAACGTGAGCGCAATCGAGAGCAGCGCGCCGCCCACTTCGTCCATCGTGCGATGCGCGGCTTCAACAGGCAACATGCCCGCGCGCATGTTCCGCTCGACGTTCTCGACGACAACGATGGCATCGTCCACCACGATCCCCACCGCAAGCACGAGCCCGAACAGCGAGAGGTTATTCAGCGATATCCCGAACGCAGCGAGCACGATGAAAGAGCCGAGCAACGACACGGGAATGGCCACCACGGGAATGATCGTCGCACGCCAGTTCTGCAGGAACACGAAGACCACGGCCACCACGAGCAGGATCGCAACGAAGATGGTCGTCACGACTTCATCGACGGACTTGCCGATGAAGATCGTCGGGTCATAGATGATCTTGTAGTCGAGACCCGCCGGAAAGTCACGCTTGAGTTCACGCATCTCGCCGAGCACGGCCTTCTCGACCGCGAGCGAGTTCGCGCCGGGTTCGGCATAGATGAGCAAGGTCGACGCATCGCTGCGATCCATGAACGCGGTCGAACCGTAGTCCGCCGCGCCCACTTCCACGCGGCCGATATCGCGAATACGCGTGATGCGCCCCTGTCCGTCCGACTTCACGACGATATCGCCGAACTGCTCCGGCGTGGCGAGACGCCCGAGTGCCTCGACGTTGATTTGATACGCCTCGCTGTTGCCCGATGGCGGCTGGTTCAGCACGCCCGCGGAGACCTGCAGGTTCTGCGCACGCAGTGCCGTCAGCACTTCGCTTGCGGTGAGGTTGCTCGCCGCGACACGATCGGGGTCGATCCAGATGCGCATCGCGTATTCGCGTGCGCCCTGGAACTGCACATCGCCCACGCCCTGAATACGTGCGAGCGCGTCCTTCACATGCAGCGTCGCGTAATTCGAGAGATACAACGTGTCGCGCAGCTTGTCGGGCGAATAGAGATGCACCGCGAGCAGAATGCTCGGCGTGGACTTGCGCACTTGCACGCCGAGTCTTTGCACGTCTTCAGGCAAGCGCGGCAAGGCATCCTGCACGCGGTTCTGCGTGAGCATCTGCGCAACGTTCAGATCGGTGCCGATGCGAAATGTCACTGTTACGGTGAGCCTGCCGTCGCCGGTCGACTGGCTGCCCATGTAGAGCATGTTTTCGACGCCGTTGATCTGCTGTTCGAGCGGCGTCGCTACCGTACGCGCGATCGTCTCCGCCGACGCACCCGGATACGATGTCGTCACCTGCACGGTCGGCGGCACGATCTCGGGATACTGCGCAACCGGCAGCACGTACATGGCGCCGAGTCCGATCAACGTCAGGAAGGCACTGACGACCGTCGCGAATCGTGGACGGTCGATAAAGAAGTGAGCAATACGCATGAGTGTGTCGTTCCGCTATTTCGATTGCGCTGTCTGCGTGGTCCGCGTCGTCTGCGCGTCGTTTGCTTCGTAGCGGACCGCACCGTCGCGCGTAGTCACCTTCGAGCCGGGCGCGGCGAATGGCAGACCATCCACGATCACACGGTCATCGCGTGTCAGTCCCGCACGGATCACGCGCAAGCCGCCGCGCATCTCGCCGATCTCCACACGCTTGGGCGTGACGGTGCCGTCGTTTGCAACGGTCATCACGACATGCTCGGATTGATCCGGCAACACGGATGCATCCGGCACCAGCAAGGTCGCCGCGGGATGCGCCACGGCAAGCCGCACGCGCGAGAACTCGCCGGGCGTGAGCCGCAAGTCGGCGTTCGGCACGGTGGCGCGTGCATGGATGGTGCCGCTCGCGCGGTCGATCACGTTATCGAGGAAGTCGAGCGTGCCCTGACGCGAATAGTCCGCGTCCGTGCCCTCGCCGGAGGCCAGCTCGACCCTGTTCGCAAGCGGCCCTTTCGTATCCGCGCGATAGCGTGAGAACGACTGAAAGTCAGACTCGCTCATGTCAAAGTCGAGATAGATGGGATCGAGCGAAACGAGCGTGGCGAGCAGCGTGGTGGGGCTCGTCGCCGCGCGGCTGCCCGCGATCAGATTGCCCGCCGACACCAGATGCCTGCCAATGCGTCCCGTGAACGGCGCGAAGATCTTGCAGTGATCGAGATCGAAGCGCGCGTCGCGAATCTGCGCGGCGGCATCGTCCAACGCGGCCTCTGCGCCATGCAGTTCGGAAGTGCGTTGTTCGACGCTTTGCCGCGTGCCGGCATCGCCCCGCTGCAACTCCTGCGCGCGCTCCAGTTCCTGCTTCGCAAGCACGAGACGCGCTTGCGCGGTCTGCTGCTGCGCCTTTGCCTGAGAGAGCCGAATCTCGTACGGCACGGAATCGATAGTGAAGAGCAGATCGCCTTTGCGGACCACATCGCCATCCTTGAAGTGGATGCCCGTGAGCGTTCCGCCCACTTGCGCGCGAAGCTCGACCTGATCGACAGCCGAGAACTGACCGAGAAACCCTAAGCGCGTATCGAGGTCGCGCACCACTGGCTTGCTCACGGTCACGTCATGACGAGGCGGTGCGGCTTGCACACTTGCGGTGCTTCCGGCATTGCGATGGTTGATGTAGAACCATCCGCCGCCTATGGCCAGCATGGCTGCAATGGCGATCCACGTGGCGGTGCGGCGCCGGGCTGGCGGACGATGGCTTTGCCGCGCCTCTGCCTCGTCATCGAGTTTTGCTTTCGTATCCACCTGCGTTCACCTCAAGAGAGTTGGGATCGTCCGCCGAGCGCCGCTCGGGAAGACGTGTCCCGTCCGGCTCGTTTGGATGTCGACCATCGTCTAAAGGCGTTTAGATTACGTATACAATCTTATTGGTCAAGCGTTTTCAATAGTCGCAATCGGAATATGAAAAACGGAACGTGCGCAAGCTTCGGCCGGACAAGGCTCTGCGCGATTGTTCGCGCGCCGTGTCATGTGTGTTCAGACAGAGCGATTTATGCGGCGAATGCCGTGCTGTAGTGTGGCGAGTGATGGCTCTCGTCATGGAGCCGTCAACGGTTGCGGATAGAGGTTGTTTCTCGTCCGCTTTGCAGGCATCGATGGGTGGACTCCTCCAACCCCCGCCCTTTGCTGCCGGAGCGCACGGCATTGCGCCGTGCGCTTTTTTTTGTTCAGTACTGCAGGCCCAGGCTTGCCGACCAACCCCGGATGTTTGGTCCGAACAAATAGCTCACGCCTAGTTTCACGCTGGTTCCACCCTGAGTTTTGGCGCTCAACGGAGTCAGCAAGCCGAGGCCGACTTCGGCAACAGTGGAAAAGCCGAGCGCACTTCGGTTCGCGCCGAAGAAGCCGCCGTAGCCGCTGCGCACGAACCAGTCGAGCTTGCGCTCGAACACGCTGAGCGATGTCGGCCGCGCATATTCCACACGCAGCGAGTACACGCCGGCGGTTTCCCGAAAGCCCTCGAGTCCTGGCGATTCATCGAAGGTCGAGATCCACGACCATGCAATATGTGCCTTGACGCTGAGGCTTTGCTCGTCCTGCTCACGCATCCATTCGATGCCGGCGTTCGGCGTGACGAGCCATGCATTCGTATGCCAGTTGAAGAGCACGCCATCGGTGAGTGAACTCAGCGGCTTCGCGGAGCCTTCGTAGCTGGCGCCGTTGATGAGGCGCGCGAGTCCGGCATCGATGGCGGGCGTGAGTGTAAAGCCATAGCCGAGCTTCTGGCGCCACACTACGCCGCCGCCCAGACTGAAAGCGGACCATTTGCTTCCGATACTGCCCGCTCCGGGCGATGGCGAATCCACTGGCAAGGTCGCGCGATTGGAAAGATAGCCCGCGGAAACACGCCAGAAGATATCGCTTCCGGGTGTGATCGTCGCGAGCTTCGACTCATACGGCACGCGAAAGATGTCGATGGTGGGCTTGATGCCCGCATTGGAGAGGTCGAAGTGAGCGGAATTGATATCCGGCGTGGCGGCGAGATTCAGCAGTTGCGCATAGCCCGAGCCGAGCCGGACGCCCGCGACCTGATCCGCGACCGACTGCGCAAACGCGACCCGAGGCGTGGCCACGCTCGCAAGAACGCCAGCAACGATGCAACAGCCAAGAGGCATTCGACGCACGCTCGGGCTCCTTCGGGCTATACGTCGCATCATCGCACAGCGGCGCGCTTGTCACGTGACTATCAGGCGATGCGTTGCATATACGCCGGCAAGTCGGGATCGGGCAAGACCGCCAGCACTTTCAAGCGCTGCAGCGTGCGCTTCTGTCCGGCGCGAAGATGTTGCGTGAGCGCATCGGCGGCAGCCTGCGCATTGCCCTTCAGAAGAAGACGAACGACCTCGCGATGCTCGCTCAACATACCCGCTTCCGGATGCAGATTGAAGGCATCGTAGAAGGCATGATTGACGATGAGCGGCATATGCGCATGACCGATGGCCGCGCGTAATTTGCGGTTGCGCGAAAAACTCAGCAAGCTGTCGTGCAGCGTGGTTTCGATGCGATAGAGCGCTGCGGCATCGACGGAATCGGGCAGTGCAATCGCACGCTCGATCTCAACCAGCGCCGCTTCCAGTTGCGCGCGTGACAACGAAGGCGCGCTTGCCAGCAGCGCAGCAGGTTCGAGCAACACGCGCAACTCGTAGTCTTCCGCCACGGCACGCGCGGTAAGCGGTCCACATAGCCAATGCGAATACGCCGACTTCTCCACCAACCCGCGATCGCGCAAACGGTTGAGCGCCTCACGCACCGTGCCGCGACTCACGCCGAACGCTTCGGCCGCGTCGCTTTCGTCGATCCGAAAATGTCCGAACACGATGCCAAGCGAAATCACGCCTTCGAGCGCGTCGTAAATGCGCTCGCTATTCGAGGGAATGTCGAGCGGCTCGGGCGGGCGGTCGAAGCCGAGCGCATCTTCGGAAAGCGGCGCACGTAGCGGCTCCGGCACGCCGCCGTCGGGATGCGCCACGAGATAACCGCGTCCGTCGAAGGTATGCAATAGGCCGCCCGCATGCAGCATCTCAAAGGCCTTTCTCACCGGCACGCGGCTCGTGCCGAAGATACGCGCGACGGGACCTTCGAGCAGCACGAGACCCGGCGCGATATTGCCGAGTGCAATCGCGGTCTTGAGATGATCGTGAATCAACCGGTAACGCAGACGGCTGTCCGGTTCGATAGAGTCGACCGATGCCATCGATGCGTCTGCCGTGTCCTCTGCGTCTGCGAGAGGAGCGGTGGTTCGGGAAGCGCTTGCGCGTCTTGTCATCGTTGAACGAACTTCGCTGTCAGGACCGCATGAATTCGGTCCAGCGGCGTACGAGATAGTTATGCTCGTCCATCACCGAGTCCCACACGGCGACCCGGCTCATGCGCGAGACGTAGTTGCCGCCGTCGCGCATCTGTCCGGCAGGCACGAGATGCTTGCGCGTCGGGCCGGGAAGGTCCTTGGGCGCTTCTCTGCCATCGTACCAGTACGCCCATTCCGCGTCGCTCATGTGCTCGCGCGAACGCTCCGGGTTCGAGATATAAAAGCCCTGACGCGCCATGGTCGCGCCTGCCCATCCTTCGAGCCACCAGTTGAGATATTCGTAGGAGGCATCGAGCATGCGTCCATGCGCGAGCCGCGATATACCGATACCGCCGAACCAAGCACGATACCCCTCACGCGGCCGCGCGAGCCGAAAGCGCAAACCGGCGCGTTCGAGTTCGACCGTCGCCGGCGACCAGATGCTTTGAATCACGACCTTGCCCGCGATCATCAATTGCGCGGCTTCGGCGAAGCTCGACCAGAAGCCCGCGAAATGACCGCGCCGTTTGAAGTCGATGAGCGCGGCGATCAACGCATCGATCTCTTCGATACTCAGGTTGCCGATATCCTCGAAGCGCATCAGCCCGCAGGCTTGCACCGCCAGCGCGGCATCGATCGCGCCGATGGCCGCATCCGCCTGCAGCGCGACGCGTCCCGCAAGTTCGGGCGCAAGCAGCCATGCCCAGCTTTCCTCGCCTGCAAGAAGCGAAGGCGGCATGGCATCTTCGAGGTAGACGAAGCTGTCCGCATTGTGCGTGAGCGGCAGCATGCTGATGCGTTTGCTCGGCTTGCGCGCAAGCGATCCGTCCGTCTGCACGAAGAGGCGGTCGGCGGGCACGCAGCCCACGCCATTGCTCAAATTGCGTCCGGTATGTCCGGTGCGCGCAAGTGTGTTGACCTCGTCCCAACGACGAATGCGCGCGACATCGATAGGCTGCAACGCATGCGCGGGCCACAGGCATTCGATGCTATGAAACCATTGATCGTAGAGTTCGTAGCGGTCCGGGTGCATCACGCCTTCGCGCTGCACACTCGAACCGTCATCGACGATGAAGCGCAGTTTGATACCCAGGTCCTGCTCCGCGCGCTTGCGCAGATGTTCCTGTAGCGTGACGGATGTGCCGAGCACGCGCAGCTCGACCTTCGACGGATGCACGGCGGGCGCTTGTGGACCGGAGAGATTCGAGCGGACGGGATTCAATCTATGGCTTCTGTCTCGAGGTGCCGGCAAAAGCGCCGGTAGGAAGCAGCCACTGCGTCGCGATCCAGTCCTTCCGCAATGAACACGAGTCGCGAAAGCGGCGCGCCGCCGGGCCAAGCGTCGAGATGCAATACGGGATGCACGAGATGATGCACGGCATGCAGCACGACCGGTTGGGACTCGCCGCGAATGGCGAGCAGTCCCTTGACGCGCAGGATGTTATCACCGTGACGGTTGAGCAGCATGGTGAACCATAACGTGAACACGGGCCAGTCGGGTGCCTGGTCGAAATCGATAGAGAAGGAAGTCAGCGTCGAGAGGTTCTCCCGGTGTTGCGAAAGACGCGCCAATGGACGCTCGCCATCGTCACGTCGTGCGTTCGATGTCATGCCCGTGCGACGCACGAAGTCCGCGAAATCCGGCACATGCGCTGCAAGGCCGAGCACCGCGGATGCATCGTCGGTAACGGTACGGCGCGCCATGCTCGCGGCCGGATTCACGCGTTCGAGTTCGGCTTCGAGTGCCGCGACGTGAGCTTCATCCACGAGGTCCGTCTTGCTGATGAGTAGACGGTCCGCAGCCGCCACTTGCGCGAGCCATTCGGAATGCCGCTCGCGTTGCTGACGCGCGTTGACGGCATCGACCACAGTGACGACCGACGCGATCGAATAATGACTCGATACCACGCGATCGCCGAGCAAGGTCGCCATGATCGGCGCGGGCGTGGCAAGCCCCGTCGTTTCCAGCACCACACGCGAGAACGGCGGCACTTCACCGCGTGCGCGTCGTGAGAACAGGTGCGCAAGCGCGTCCTTCAACTCGCCGCGAATGGCGCAGCAGACGCAACCGTTGTCGAGCAGCACGGTCTCCATTTCCACCTTGCCGATCAACAAATGGTCCAGCCCGACTTCGCCGAATTCGTTGACGAGCACGGCCGTATCGCGCGCGGCATCGCCCTTGAGGACATCTGCAAGCAAGGTCGATTTACCGCTGCCGAGAAAGCCCGTCACGACGATCACCGGAATCACATCGTAGGCAAGGCTCATGGCGCGGTCTCGTCATCGGCGAAAAGTGTCAGCGGATCGAGCGGACGCCCGAGCATGCTTTCCGCGGCCTTCCATATCTGCATGAAGTCTTCGATCATCAATTGCGCGCCGGTCGGCGAAGAGAGTACGAACGATTGGCCGTGAAAGTCGGCAAGACGCAGACGAAACGTTTCGAGCACGCGGTTCGCATGCGCGACCTGCGCATAGCGCTGCGCGCGCGCATTCACGCCCGCGCCCGCCGAAACCGTGTTCGACCAGTGCCGTCCGCCGCCCAGTAATCCGCACATGCCGCACATGAAACCTCCCTCTTAAGGCATGACGTCGCCGGAATTCGGTCCGAGCGTCTGCCCGACGAACAGGTTGCCGCCCGGGTCGGAGGCGAGCAAGACCGCTGTGGGCGCAACTTCTTCCGCGCGGCCGAAGCGGCGCAGCGGCAGTTCTTTCGCCTTCATCTCCTTCCATGATGCGCTGATTCCATCGACGAGCGGTGTCTCTATCGGCCCCGGCGCAATGGCGTTGACGAGCACGTTGTCGGGCGCGGCTTCCAGCGCGAGCGATTTGGTGAAGCCGATCACGCCCGCCTTGGCCGCCGCGTAATGTGTGAGTTCCGCGCCGCCCTTGATGCCGAGCTGCGACGCCACGTTGATGATGCGTCCCCAGCGCTGCGCGGTCATCGAAGGCAATGCGCGACGCGAGCAGAGAAACACGCTGCGTAAGTCCACGCGCATCATGTCGTCCCACATTGACGTGGTGAGGTCCATGCAGCGTGCCTGCGTGAGCATGCCCGCATTGTTCACGAGAATGTCGATGCCGCCATAAGCCTCGATACAACGATCCACGATACCGTGCGCGCCCGCCTCTTCGCCGACATCGGCGATCACGGTTTGCACTGTGACGCCGAGCGCGCGGCATGCGTCCGCTTGTGTGGCCAGACGCGCTTCGTTGAGATCCGCGAGCACGAGACGCGCGCCCGCTTCCGCATAAGCGAGCGCAATTGCCGCGCCGATACCGCTTGCCGCACCGGTCACGACCGCGCGACGGCCTTCGAGTGAAAAGGATGCCATGTGCTGTTGTTCCTGTGCGTGAGAATCAGCCGGGCCAGCGCACGGTGAGTCCGCCATCCGCGATGATCGACTGGCCGGTGATGTAGGAGGCGTCGTCGCTCGTCAGATAGCGAATCAGCACGGCGATTTCTTGCGGCCTGCCGACGCGTCCGAGCGGAATGCCCTTCGCGGCTTCGCGCAAGCCATCGGGGCCGAGCGAATTGACGGCATCGAGCGATTGCGGCGTTTCGATCAGGCCCGGAATGACCGCGTTGCAACGGATGTTGCGCGGCGCGAGTTCCATCGCCACTGCGCGGCACAGTCCCGGCACGCCCGACTTCGCGGCGGAATAATGCGTGTGGTTCTCCCATCCATAGACACCACCCGCTATGGACGATATCGCGACCATCGCGCCGCCATCGGTCATATGCCGCGCTGCCGCACGGAAGGTGCGCATGACACCGGACAGATCGACATCGAGCATCTGATGCCATTGTTCGTCGCTCATCTCGGTGAGCGGCGATGCGCGCAGCAAGCCCGCATTCGCCACCGCATAGTCGATGCGTCCGAAGCGCGTGATCGCTTCGTTCGCGAAGGCTTCGACTTCCTCGGCGGAAGTCACGTCCACCGCGTACATCACGCACTGACCGCCCGCCTTCTCGACTTCGGCTGCCGTGACTTGCGGGTCATGCGGGTCGCCCGGAAAGTATCCGCCGACCACGGCCACGCCGATCTGCGCGTATGCCACGGCCAGCGCTTGCCCAATGCCGCTCGCCGCGCCCGTTACCAATGCTGCTTTCACGAAAGACCTCCAGTGGAGTTACTTGATTTCGGTGGGATCGACATGACGCGCGAACATAATTAGCACGCCGGAAAGGAAACACGGCAATGCGCCGAACCAGAGCGCCGCGTGCAGCCAGTCGCTACCGTGATTGAGCATCGAGGTGACGCCGACGCCCGCGAGGATCGCGCCGATGGGACCCATTGCATGGACGATCGAGCTGCCCGTGCCGCGAATGGCCGTCGGATAACTTTCGCCGATGAAGAACAGCGCCGCCGAATACGGTCCGATCAGGAAGAAGAGACCGAGGCTATAGAGCGCGACGACCACGCCCTGGCTGCTCGGACCATAAAGCATGCCCGCGAACGACAGACCGCCGAGCATCCAGCCGATGGCGAGCGTGTTGCGCCGGCCGATCTTGTCGCCGATCCATCCGTGACTCAGATAACCGCAATAGCCGATCACGTTCGACAACACAAGAATCAGCAGCGAGCTTTCGAACGACACGTTATGCACGCGAGTGAGCACCGTCGTGCCGAGCACGCTGAACACCTGAATCGCGGACCAGTTCAGCAAAATGCCGCCGCCGAGCACGAGCGTCGCACGCAATGCGCTGCCGCGAAACGCTTCGGAAAGACCTGCGCGGCTGTGCTCCTCGTAGTCCACCGAATGCGTGCCCGCGAGACTGCGCGCTTCGCCGTCGTGACCGGCTTCGCGCAACTGTTTGATGCGCTTGTGCAGCAGGAATTGCGGGCTTTCCTTCAGACGCCGCGTCATGAAGAAGATGACGATGGCCGGGAACGTCGCGAAGATGAAGCACCCTTGCCAACCGATACGCGGCAACAAGAGCGCCGTGAGACCGGATGCGATCAGCGCGCCAATAGGCCAGCCGCCTTGCACGAGGCTATAAATGAAGCCCTTGTTGCGATTGAGCTTCGGATCGTTGGCCGCCGAATACAGTTCGTTGAGGTAAGTCGCGTTGACGGTTTCCTCGGCATAACCGAGACCCGAGAGTGCGCGGATGAACACGAGCGGCCACTGACCCATTGCGCCGCCCACGACCGTCAGTCCCGAGCACAACGCCGCGCCAGCCACCGTCCACAAGAGCCCTGCCTTGCGGCCGAGACGATCCAGTAATGGCCCGATGGCGAAGGCGATCACCGCCGTGCCGATTGCCACCAGCGTGGCGATTTCGGCTTGCGAGGCGGCGTCCCAGTTGTAGTGCTTGCCGATCTCGGGCAAGAGCGTGCCGAACAGGATGAAGTCGTACACGGCAAAGACCCACGCGAAAAAAGCGACCACGGTTGCGCGTTTTACGTCGCCGGGCGTTATATGTTCGAGTTTGAAGCTTGATGCCGACAGCGGGTTCGCTTTCGCCGGCGCGCTCTTGCTGAGCTCGGAAGGAGTCATGGGATGGGCTCGTATCGGTAGGGTCAGGACTTGCGTGGCTGGCGGCGCAGGAAGTCGTCGGCGATTTCATCGCAGGTGCAAAAGCGCACGCCTTCGTGCTTGCGGAAATGCGCGATCAGACGTTCGAGCATGAGCAATACTTGCGCGCGGCCGGATACATCGGGATGGATGGTGATGGGAAACACCGCATAGTCGTGCTCGCGGTACACCCAGTCGAATTGATCGCGCCACATCTCCTCGATATCGCGCGGATTGACGAAGCCGTGACTGTTGGGCGCCTTCTTGATGAACATCATCGGCGGGAGATCGTCGAGATACCAGTTCGCGGGAATCTCCACGAGATCCGTTTCCTGTCCGCGCGAAAGCGGCTTCATCCACGTATCCGGATGCTTGCTGTAGTCGATCTTCGTCCAGCTGTCGCCGACGCGCACGTAGTACGGGTGGTAGTCGTTGTGCATCAGGCTGTGGTCGTACTTGATGCCCTTCTTCACCAGTAACTCGTTCGTCACGTTACTGAACTCCCACCACGGCGCGACGTAGCCCGTCGGCCGCTTGCCCGCGAGTTTCGTCACCAGGTCGATGCTGCGATCCAGCACGGCTTCTTCCTGCTCCGGCGTCATCGCGATGGGGTTTTCGTGGCTATAGCCGTGGATGCCGATCTCGTGGCCCGCGTCCGCAACCGCCTGCATCTGCGTGGGAAAAGTCTCGATCGAATGGCCGGGAATGAACCATGTGGTCTTGATCTTCTCGCGCTCGAAGAGCTTGAGAAGGCGCATGGAGCCGACTTCGCCCGCAAAGAGGCCGCGCGAGATGTCGTCGGGCGAGTCTTCGCCGCCGTATGAGCCGAGCCATCCGGCGACCGCATCGACATCGATGCCGAATGCTACGAGTATTTCCTTGGCCATCTGCTTTTCTCCTTTGAGCGCTGCGTTGTCGGTTCGAAGCATTGCTTCGCTTTCACCGGGCACTTAAATGTACATCGTTGACAACATACGTTTACGATGCCGGGTTAAAAAATAATCGGCAAATGAGGGATTACCCTTAGTAACGATCTCGAAGATGAAAAGGGACGGGCGTGCGGAGGCGCGGCCCGTGCATTGAGCGTGGACCGGATTGAACGGAGGCGACGGCGAGGGGTTTAGGTTTGCGCGTGCAGCGTTAGTAAGGCATCGGCGAATGCCTCGGGTTTTTCTTGCGGCAGGTTGTGTCCCGCGCCTTCGACGACGCGATATTCAAAAGGTCCGCTGAAATGCACAGAGTGATGCGCGGTGCCGCCGGTGGACATGACACCGTCGTCCGCGCCGTCGAACGAGATCGTGGGAACAGAGATGGGCGGCGCCTTCGCGAGTTGCTGTTCGAGCGCGTCGTAACGCGGATCGCCATTCACGAGCCCATAGCGATGCCGATACGAATGGATCACGACGTCGATGAAGTCTTCGTTGTCGAACGATGCGGCCGTCGCGGCGTAAGTGTCGTCGTCGAAGCGCCAGCTCGGTGACCATAACGTCCACAGCAAGCGGCAGAGTTCTCGGCGGTTCGCGGTCAGGCCGGCACGGCCGCGCTCGCCATGAAAGTAATACTGATACCAGTAGCGAAGCTCGTTTTCCGGCGACGACGGCTTGCCCGATGCCGCGATGTCCTGAATGTTGTAGCCGTTGAGCGTGACGAGCGCCCTGACGCGTTCGGGATGCAGCGCCGCGACGATGCACGCGGCGCGTCCGCCCCAGTCGTAGCCGCCGAGCATTGCGCGCCCGATGTCGAGCGCATCGAGCAATGCGAGCAGGTCAGCGCCCAACGCCGCTTGCTCACCGGAACGCGGGGTATCGGCGGAAAGGAAGCGCGTTGGACCGTAACCACGCAGATAAGGAACGATGACGCGTGCGCCTTGTGCCACGAGAAGCGGTGCGACTTCATCGAATGAATGAATGTCGTAGGGAAAGCCATGCAGCAACACAACGGGCCAGCCGTCTGTCGGCCCGGACTCTTCATAAGCGATATCAAGCAAGTCGGTCTCGATGCGGTTGATCATGCGCTTATCCTCGACGTAGACGTTCGATGACAGCTAGCGTATACGATCCGCATGATTCGCGTGGCGCTTACGAGATATCGAACACGCTCGAAAGCGGAGGTCATTGGCAATAGAGACTAAGCAATCCGCAAATGCTCGCTGATGTAGTCGATGAACACGCGCAGCTTCGGCGATGCATAACGCGTCGCCGGCCAGAGAATCCAGAATGTCACCGTCTGATCGATGTAATCGTCCAGCACGATCTGCAGCGCGCTGCTCGCAAGCGCATCGCGCACGAGAAAGGTCGGCACGAAGATAAGTCCTTTATCTTGCAGCGCCAGGAACGCCAGCACTTCGATAGTGTTGCTCAGGAACGTCTGCGGCAACTCGGGCTCCGCTTCCGCCGTGCCGAGCTGAAACGGCCAGCGTTCGAGCTTGCCGGTGGCGGGAAACTTATGCAGCAGGCATGCGTGATTCACGAGTTCCGCCGGATGACGCGGCACGCCATGCTGCTTCAGATATCCGGGTGACGCGACGACCACTTGCCCGCATGAACCAAGACGCCGCGAAACGAGCCGCGAATCGTGCTGCGCGCCCGTGCGAATCACGGTGTCGAAGCCTTCCTCGATGATATCGACCATACGGTCTGACAAATCGACATCGATTTCGATATCCGGATACTGCGCCATGAACCCGTCCAGCGCGGGCATGATGAGCGCGGACAATTGCGGCGTGCTGATTCGCAAACGCCCGCGCGGGCTGCCCGCTGCATTGGACAGTTCGGCTTCGGCGGCTTCGACTTCGCCGAGGATGCGCCTGCAACGTTCGAGAAAGAGCGCGCCCTCGGCGGTCAGCGTAATGCTGCGCGTGCTGCGATGAAAAAGCCGCACGCCGAGACGCTCTTCCATGCGGGCAATGCCCTTGCCCACCGCCGACGACGACACGCCCAATTGCCGTCCCGTCTCCGTGAAGCTGCGCGTTTCAGCGACTTGCACGAACATCGAAATGCCGCCTAGGCTGTCCATGAGTATCCCGAAGAACTGGCCGACTCGCGCGACGCGATCCGCCGATTAAGGAAGTTCTTGTCCGATATATTCGGAACCTTAGCCCATTTTTCTTATGTCGTCCGGTTCATACACTCTCTTCAAGCCTTAACACCTGCCGTCGAGGAATTCGACGGTCATCCGCATTCCGGAGAGAGAACATGTCCAAACTTCATTCAGCCGTCAGAGTCGGTCCCTACGAGTTTTCGCATCGCGTCGTGCTGGCGCCGCTCACGCGCATGCGTGCCGAGGAAGGCGCCATCCCCGGCCCGTTGATGGCCGAGTACTATGCGCAACGCACGTCGAAAGGCGGCTTCCTGATCAGCGAAGCGACCATTGCCGCGCCGAACGGCAACGGCTACCTCGGCGCGCCCGGCCTTTACGACGACAGCCAGATCGAAGGCTGGAAGCAAGTCACGGAAGCCGTGCATGAAAGAGGCGGCCGCATCTTCCTTCAGCTTTATCACGCGGCCGCCAGTCCAATAGCCAGTTGCAGCCGGATGGCGGCGCGCCGGTGGCACCGTCGGCGGTTTTGCATGGCGGCGTCGCTTATACGGAAGCTGGCTGGATTCCCAACACCCCGGCCCGCGCGCTCACCAGTCCGGAAATCGCGCAACTCGTCGAGCGCTTCCGCACGGCAGCGGAGCGTGGCAAGAAAGCCGGTTTCGATGGCGTCGAACTGCACGCCGCGAACGGATATCTCTTCGATCAGTTCCTTCAAGACGGCAGCAACAAGCGCACCGACATCTACGGCGGCTCGTTCGAAAACCGCGCGCGCTTTCTGCTGGAGGTCACGCGCGCCGTCATCTCCGTGTGGGGCAGCCAGCGCGTCGCGGTGCGCCTCGGGCCGAGCGGCACGTGGGGCGATATGTCGGACAGCAATCCCGAAGCGCTCTTCTCCTACGTGGCGCGTGAATTGTCGAAGCTCGATCTGGCGTATCTGCACTTGATCGAACCGCGCGTGCTCGGCAATGTCGATGACGACAGCAAAGACCCCGCACCCGTGGCCGCGCAACTGATCCGCAAGCATTACGAGGGCGTCATCATCGCGGCGGGCGGCTTCAAGGGGCCGACGGCCGAAGCCATCCTGCAAGCAGGCGATGCCGATCTAGTGGCGTTCGGACGCGACTTCATCGCCAATCCGGATTTGCCCGAACGCCTTCGTAATCGGTGGCCGCTCAATGCGTATGACCGTCCCACGTTCTTTGGCGGGACCGAAGCTGGCTATACCGACTATCCGTTCCATCGCGCCGAAGCACGGGCCGCGTAAGCCGGAGGCCGCCATGAACGCTACTTCCCCGCCGGTGTCTCTGACGCCACTCTGCTGGCTCGCGCTCGGCACGTTGCGGGGTTGCGCGGTACGCCTGTCGCGTTATCGCTCAATGCATGGTTCATGTGTCTCGGCTTCTCACTCGGTGCCGCGCTCGGGTCGATCACGCTGAATGTTGCGTCGTGACCGATCTTGGCTTGACCGCGTCGGTCTGCAAGATCGCGGCGTTCACGCTGACCTTGTGCGAAGCGGCGCCCGCCGCGGCATGACTAACGAAAGCGCCTGAAGAACGTGCGCATTTCGACGGCAAGAAGTTCGGGCTCTTCCATCGCGGCGAAGTGGCCGCCGCGCGGCATCTCGGTCCATTGCGCGACATCGAAGACACGTTCGAGCCATTCGCGCGGCGGCCGGCTCAATTCTTTGGGAAAGCGCGCGTAACCCACTGGCGGCAACACGCGCTGACCCGCAGCGAAACGCATGGGTTGCAGGCGGTTTTCGTAGTACATCTGCACCGCCGTGCCAATGCTCTGCGTGTGCCAGTAGAGCGAGAGATTCGTCAGCAACTCGTCCTTCGAGAAACTGCGCTCCACATCGCCGTCGCAATCGCTCCATGCGCGGAATTTCTCGCAGATCCACGCGGCGAGTCCCACGGGGGAATCGTTGAGCGATGCAGCAAGCGTCTGCGGCTTCGTGCTGTGCATGTGCGCGTAGGCGCCTTCTAGTGCGACCCACTCGCTTCGCGCGCGCACGAAGTCTTGTTCGGCAGCGTTCATCGGCGCGTTTGCGGAATCCACGGATGGTTCGTAAGAGCCAGGCAGAAAGTTGAGATGAATACCATCGACATGCCGTCGATGCCGTAACGCCAGCGCAACCGACACCGCCGAACCCAGGTCGCCGCCTTGCGCACCGAAGCGCTCGTAGCCTAGACCTTGCATCAGCGCGGCCCAGATATCGGCGACTTGAAACGCGGACGTGCCGGGCTGCGCGGGCGCGGCGGAAAACGCGAAGCCCGGCAGCGACGGCACGATGACATCGAAGGAATCGGCCGGGTCCGCTCCGAACGATGCGGGATCGCACAGCATCTCCGTCAGCGCATGAAACTCGAAGAACGATCCCGGCCAGCCGTGCGTGATGATGACCGGATACGGCTTTGGACCCACGCCCCGCCGATGCACGAAGTGCACGCGCTGGCCGTTCACATCCGCAATGAATTGCGGTTGCCGGTTGAGCTCGCGTTCGGCGGCGCGCCAGTCGAACGTATCGGTCCAGTACTGCACGAGTTCGCGCAGCCACGCGATATCGATACCTTGTTTCCAAGACTCGGATGGCGTCATGGGTGGCCAGCGGGTATCGCGTAGCCGGCGGCGCAGGTCGTCGATCGCTTCGTCGGGAACGGCAATCTTGAATGGCTCGATGTGCATGGCGGGTCGCTACTCCAGCAAAGTCGGAGGTTCAGTGTAACTCGACCTTTTGCCGCGCTCCCGTCTTCTCGTGATTCAGGCAAAGCGCCGCCGCGAGGCTGATCGCCGCGTTGATCGCGAGCCACACGCCGACCATCGCGCTGCTATGAAACGTGTGCGTGAGCCATGTGAGGATGGCGGGCGTGAAGCCGCCCAGCACGGCCGCTGCGATAGCCTGCGCGAACGCATAGCCGGATGTGCGCGCATTGGGCGGCACGAGTTCGACCATGGCCGCGACCTGAACGGCGCTGTAGGCTGCATAGATGAACGAGAACCACAGTTCGACCACCGCGAACCTCAGCACGGTTGCATGCGTGGCGAGCCATGACATCAGCGGATACGCGGTGACGGCGGCCAGCAACGTGACGACGATCAGCACCGTGCGACGGTTGAAGCGATCGGCCACGAGCGCCATGATCGGCAGCCAGACGAGCACCGACAAACCGCCGAAGAAGAGAATGATGAAGCCCGCGGATGCGCCCAGATTCAGGCTCTTGATGAAGGTCGGCGCGTAAGTGGTGATGGTCTGCGAGGTCACAGTCGCCATCGACACCATGCCCATGCACAGCACGATGGTGCGCCAGTCCGAGACCAGGCTCGTGCAGATCTCGGACATCTTCGGCGCGCGCTTTCTGGCCGCGAACACCGACGTTTCCTGAAGACTCGAGCGCAGCCAGAACATGACGGGAATGACCACGCAGCCGAGCAGAAGCGGCACGCGCCATCCCCATGCGTGCAGTTCGTCTTGCGTCAGCCAGTAAAGCAGAACGAGTCCGACGAGCGACGCCACCATCACGGAGATTTGCTGGCTGCCGGCTTGCCAGCACGTATAAAACGCGCGGCGTCTGGCCGGCGCGATCTCCGCGAGATAGACCACTACGCCGCCGAGTTCGGCGCCTGCGGAGAACCCTTGCATCAGCCGTCCAAGCAAGACGATGATCGGCGCCGCGATACCGATACTCGCGTAGGAAGGCGTGCATGCCACGGAGATGATGCCGAGCGACATCAACGACAACGCGAGAATCAGACCCTTGCGGCGCCCATGACGGTCCGTATACGCGCCGAGCACGATAGCGCCCACGGGCCGCGCGAGAAAGCCGAACGCGAAGGTCATGAGCGACATCATCAGCGAGATGTATTCGTTGTCGCTCGGAAAGTACGTCTGCGCGATGTATCTCGCGTAATAGCCGTAAATCATGAAGTCGTAGATTTCCAGCGCATTGCCGGCGACGACCTGAATGATCGGCTTGATCGCGACTCTCGATCTGTCGACCTCCGGCGCACTCGCTGACGCGAGGCCTGGGCTTGCAACCGCGGAATCCTTCATCGCTACTCCTGTCGAAAAGCGTTCTTTCTGGCCGATGGAAACGTCAGGCGCGTGCGCCGATTTCCACTTCCTGCGCGGTCCAGCCCGCAACGCGGTCGCTGAGCGTGAGACCGAGACCGGGACGCGTCGGCACGAGCATGCGGCCATCGCGCGTTTCGAGCCGTTCGTTGAAGAGCGGTTCGAGCCATTCGAAATGTTCGACCCACGGCTCGCGTGCATAGCTTGCCGCGAGATGCACATGCAGTTCCATGGCGAAATGCGGCGCGAGCATGAGACCCGCGTGATCCGCGAGCGTCGCGACTTTAAGAAACGGCGTGATGCCGCCGACGCGCGGTGCATCCGGCATCAGATAATCCGCCCCGCGCAACCGGATGAACTCCCAGTGCTCCGACACGCTCGTTAGCATCTCGCCTGTGGCGATCGGTGTATCGAATTGCGTGGCGAGCGCTGCATGGCCTTCGGCGTCGTAGCAATCGAGCGGCTCCTCGATCCAGACGAGATTGAACTGTTCGAACGTTCGGCACATGCGTTGTGCGGTCGGACGGTCCCATTGCTGGTTGGCGTCGACCATGAGCGGGAAGGCATCGCCCAGATGCTTGCGCACGGTTTGCACGCGATGAATGTCGAGCGCCGAGTCCGGCTGGCCCACCTTGAGCTTGATGCCACCGATGCCTTTTTCGCGCGATATGTCGGTGTTGGTCATCAACTGATCGAGCGGCGTATGCAGGAAACCGCCCGACGTGTTGTAGCAGCGCACCGACTCGCGTTGTGCGCCCAGCAGCTTGGCAAGCGAGAGGTTCGCGCGCTTTGCCTTCAGGTCCCACAGCGCGACATCGAACGCGCCGATGGCTTGCGCCGCCATGCCGCTGCGCCCCACCGACGCCCCCGCCCACGCGAGCTTGTCCCACAGCCGCGCGATGTCGCTCGGGTCCTCGCCGATCAGCACGGGCGCGATCTCCTTCGCATGCGCGAACTGGCCCGGACCGCCCGCGCGTTTTGAATAGCTGAAGCCGAGTCCGCGTTGACCATCGGCCGTTTCGATCTCCACGAAAAGAATGGCGATCTCGGTCATCGGCTTCTGCCGGCCGGTCAGCACCTTGGCGTCGCTGATGGGATTGGCGAGCGGCAAGAACGTGGAGGCGACGCGAATCCACCTTATTGAATCGTTCGATGTTTCTGCGAGAAGCGAAGACGTTGCGTTCATGTGCCGATTCCTTGAATGACGAGTTCGAAGCCTTTAGCGATGAGTCGATCATACAATGATTGCGCAATCATTCAAGTTTAATTGATTGCCCAATCATCATGGTTTACGCTTAATGCACGAGTGCGAACGTCTTTGATCGGTGGGGCTTCATGGTCTAATCCGATGCGTGGCGCTTTGAAAAAAACGAAGTCGGGGAAATATGGCGAAGAAAGACGAAGGCATTCAGGCGACGGCGGAAAGCGTGACGCTTATCGATGTCGCGCGTGTGGCGGGCGTCGCGCCGATGACCGTGTCGCGCGCACTGAACCGGCCGGAACTCGTGCGCAGCGACACGCAGAAGAAGGTGCTCGACGCTGTTCGCGCGACGGGTTACGTGCCCAACCTGCTCGCTGGCGGATTGGCGAGCAGCAAAAGCCGTCTCGTGGCCATTCTGTTGCCGACCATTGCCAACTCCATCTTCGCCGACACCGTGCAGGCGCTGGTGGACCGTCTGACGGCATCGGGATATCAAACGTTGCTGGGCGTGACCGCTTATTCAATCTCGCGCGAGGAAGCGCTCGTCGAAGCCATTCTCGGACGCCGCCCGGATGGCATCGTGCTCGCTGGCACCAGTCACAGCAAGGCCACCGTCGCGCGGCTGGTGAAGGCCAACATTCCCGTTGTCGAGATATGGGATCTCACGAGCAAACCTATCGATACGGTCATCGGTTTCTCGCACGAACAGGTGGGTAAAGAGGTCGCGCAACATCTCGTCGCGAAGGGCTATCGTGACTTCGGCGTGTTGTCCGTGGACGATCCACGCGGTTTGCGGCGCTGCAAGAGTTTGATTGCGCAACTCGCGACACAGGGAATCAGGAACACCGCGTTCGAGATAATGCCCGCGCCGGCAACGTTGCAGGCAGGACGAGAAGGCACGGCAAAGCTGTTGCAGGCACGGCCGCCGCGCATCATCGTATGCAGTTCGGACACGCTCGCGCAGGGCGTGCTCGCGGAAGCCGCCAGCCGCAAGTTGAACGTACCGGACGATATCGCCGTGATGGGCTTCGGCGACTTGAGCACCGCCGCGCACGTGTACCCTGCACTCTCGACGGTACGTGTGGATGGCGCGACCATCGGCATGGAAGCGGCCGATACCTTGCTCGCGCGTTTTTTGCAGGGCCGCACGGGCGCCGTTTCCTCGCGCGTGAAGATCGACACGGGCTTTGCGATCATCGACCGCGAAAGCACATGACACGCCCGCAAGCAGCGGGGTATACGATAGTGACATCGTCCAATTCGTCGTCCATATTTACTTGGCTATCCTTACAGGATGGTCAAATAAATAACGGAGACATCCATGAGCGAACGTCTGTTCTTCCGCGCGGCTGGCCGCGCGATGGCGCTGCTATGCGCAGCGTATCTCGTTCTCGCCGCGCCGAACGTCTCGGCATCGCGAGGAGACGGCCGCGACGATGGATGGATCTCCACATGGACAGCAAGTGCCGATCGCAATAACAACCTGACCACGCCGCAGAGCTTCAATGCGTCGACGACGATTCGCCAGGTCGTGCACTTGAGCGTTGGCGGCGACCGCGTTCGCGTGCGTCTCACCAACGAGTTCGGCACGACGCCAGTAACGGTGGGACCGGTACATATCGCGTTATCCGTCGGCGGCGCGAAGATCGCGCCAAACTCCGATCGCACACTTACCTTCGGCGGAAAGACCACGGTGACGCTTTATGCGGGTGCGCCGATTCTCAGCGATCCGGTAGATATCAAGCTGCCGCCGTTCGCGGACATTGCCGTGAGCTTCTTCCTGCCTGACGCCACGCAAGCACAAACCGTGCATCAACTGGCCGTGCAGAACGCGTATGTATCGAGTGGCGACAACACCGCCACGGCCGATCAACCTTCTCCGCAAAAATACACGAACCGCTTTTTCCTGTCCGGCGTGCTGATCGATACCGACCGCGACACACCCGCCGTCGTGACCTTCGGCGATTCGATCACGGATGGCTACGCCTCCACCGTCGATGCGAACCGCCGCTGGCCCGACGATCTCTCGCAACGGCTGAATGGCGGCTCGGCGCGGCGCAGCTATGCCGTGCTGAATCAGGGGATCAGCGGCAATCGCGTGATCAAGGATGGCTCGGGCATCAGTGCGCTCGCGCGCTATGACCGCGATGTCCTCAGCCAGTCGAACGTCAAGCTGGTGATCTTCCTCGAAGGCATCAACGATATCGGCTGGCCTCAGACCGTGCTCGACCCGACGGCGGGACTCGTTCCGGCGCAGGACATCATCGACGGATACAAGCAGATCATCGCGCGGACTCATCTGCGCGGCATCAAGATCGTGGGCGGCACACTGACACCGTTCCACAACGCGCTGCAAGGCACGCCGAACCAAGGCTACTGGACGCAGCAAAAGGAAGCGATCCGTCAGACCGTCAATGCCTGGATACGTACGAGCCGCGCGTTCGATGCGGTCGTGGATTTCGATGCGGTGCTGCGCGATCCGGCGCATCCAATCGACATGCGCGCAGTGTATGACAGCGGCGATCATCTGCATCCCAACGATGCGGGCTATGCGGCCATGGCCAATGCTGTCGATCTCTCGCTGCTCTACAGGGCCGACGACGACCGCGACCGCGATCACGACCATCATTGATTGAGGAACATGCGGACGCGCATCGCGCGCGTTCGCATTCGCGTCTTCCCGCGCACTACCCACCTGTCCGCGCTATCCTGCTGATTCGCCCATTCTTCGCATGGACCCTGCACCCGCTTGGCCTGTCGACTCTCATGCTATTAGCGCAAATCAGCGATCTCCATATCAAGCGGCCCGGCAAGCTCGCCTATGGACGTGTCGATACCGCCGCCTATCTCAGCCGATGCATCGAGCACCTCAACGCACTCGATCCGCGACCCGACGCCGTGCTGATCACGGGCGATCTCGTGGATTTCGGCGATACCGAGGAATACGCCTATCTACGTACGCTACTGAATCCGCTTGCCATTCCGTATTACCTTTGCATCGGTAATCACGATGGACGAGAAGCGCTGCGCGAGGTATTCGGCGATCACGCGTATCTGCGAGACCAAGCGCGTTTTGTTCAGTATGCGTTCGAGCTAGGCGGCGTACGCATTGTCGTCGCGGACTCGCAAGACCCGCCACACGGAGGCGGCCGGCTGTGCGATGAACGGCTCGACTGGATTGCAGAGACGCTGGCAAGAAGCGCTGCGCAGCCGACCTTGCTTGCCATGCATCATCCGCCGTTCGATTGCGGTATCGAGCATATGGACGAGCAAAAGCTCGATGCCGCCGATGCAGCGAAGCTCGCGGCTATCGTCGCGCGTCATCCGCAGATCGAGCGTCTACTGTGCGGGCACGTGCATCGCGCCATTCAAATGCGCTTTGCCGGCACGATCGCGAGCGTGTGTCCGTCGACCGCGCATCAAGTCGCGCTCGACTTGCGCAAACGCGGCCCGTCCCGCTTCGTGATGGAACCGCCCGCATTCCAGTTGCATCGCTATGTCGCGGGCGAAGGGCTCGTCACGCATACGGCATTCATCGGCGATTACGGCGGTGCTTATCCGTTCTATGACGAGAACGACGCGCTCATCGACTAAGCGGTGCTTTTAGCGTCGCGCCATGCCGAGATCATCGGCTGCGTCCGACGCACTCGCCGCGCGCTTGCCTTTGTTCCCTTCTTCGAGCGCGTTCAGTTGTTCGAGGCTCAGATTGCGCGTTTCCGGCGCGAGCCACACGGAGATCAGCAAGCCCGCGAGCGCGATGCCGAAGAAGAACCACAGCGCCGCACTCGCGCCCCACCACGCGACGAAATTGGGGAACACGAGTACGCCGAGAATCGAGCCGATGCGGCTTACGGAAGTCGCGAGACCCGATGCGCCCGCGCGCACGTTCGTCGGAAAGAGCTCGGTCGGATAGACGAAGTTGAGAATGCCGCCGCCCGAATTGGCGAACAGAACCGCGCAACTGAACAGCACGACCAGAAAGCCGAAGGTCGGCTTCGAGTTGAGCGCGAGCACGAGAAGCGCGGCGGAAAGCCCGGCAAACGACGTGATCAGCAGCGGCCTGCGTCCCCAGCGATCCACCAGATTCATGCCGATGATCGCGCCGATCATCCCGAGAATGGCGATGAGACCCGACCCGATGATGGTCAGCACGCGCGAGCCATGCGAGAACGGCGAGATGATGGTCGGCGCGTACATCGAGATGCCGTAATAGGCAGTTGCATAACAAAACCAGAAGCCAAGCACGAAGATCGTACGGCGCAGCATGGGCCTGGAAAAGAGCGATGCGAGACTGCCCTTCGACTCGACCTCGCGCGCAAGCACGACACGCTCGCCCGTTACCGCGAGCATGACGGCTTCGGCTTCCTCGTGACGGCCTTTGGATTGCAGCCAGCGCGGCGATTCCGGCAGCGTCATGCGAAAGAAGAACACGATCAACGCGAAGATGGCGCCCACGCCCAGCATGTAACGCCATGCGTTATCGCCGAGCGGCAGGCACGCAAGCCCCACGACATACGCGGCCACCGCGCCGACAAACCACATCGCCGCGAGAAAGGTGCCGTGCTGTCCGCGCTTGTGCCGCGAACTGAATTCGGCGACGAGCGTGGCGGAGATAGGATAGTCCGCGCCGATGCCCACGCCCAGCAAGAAGCGAAACAGGATGAGTTGCCACGCGCTCTGTGAGACGGCCGTCAAGAGCGCGAACAGCACGAACGCCAGCAGATCGACGACATACATGGCCTTGCGGCCGAAGCGGTCCGTCAGCCGCCCCAGCCAGGCCGCGCCGATGAAGGCCCCGATGATCGCCGACGACACCACGAGACTCTGCACGCCCGCGCCGAGATGCCACTGCTTGATCACCGAAGGCAGCGCGACGGCGACGATCGTCAAGTCGAAGCCATCGAGGAAAGTGCCTCCGGCGGACAGCAGCGTGACCTTGCGTTGAAAGCGCCGGACCTGCTGTGAGTCCAGATGATCGAAGCTCATTGCGTGACTCCCATACGTAAGCGATTCGTCAGCGTGACGACTTGAGACGGACGAAAATTCGTGTGGCGCGAGTGTGACGGAGGTCTGTGACAGGCCGATGATGTCGATATCGTGTACCGCGCGTGAATCAGCGTATTCCCTCCCCTTCGAGCCATGAGCGGAACAGGACGACGAGTTCGTCGTCGGACTTCGCATCCGGCACGTAGGTGCAATAGCTCCGCGACGGCAGGCGCGGCTCGGCAAACGGCGTGACGAGACGGCCAGCGGCCAGATCGTCGGCAACGAGCGCGGTCGGTCCCATCGCAATGCCGAGTCCGTCGATGGCCGCCTGCAAGGTGAGATAAAAGTGATCGAAGGTCAGGATCGCGGCAGGCCGCAACGCGGGAATCTCCGCACGCGCGAGCCAGTCCGGCCATAAACGCGGGAGGCTCGACGTATGCAACAACGTATGCTGCCGCAAATCTTCCGGCGTGCGCAGCGCGACGCGTTGCATTAACGCGGGGCTGCACACAGGCACTCTTTCCTCGACGAGGAACGGCCGCATAGAGTAGCCATAGAACGTGTCGGGACCGCCGCGAATCACGATGTCGTGAATATCTTTAAGGCTCTCGACCGATGCGTTCGATGTCTCCACCTTGACGTCTACATCGAGATGCTCGGCGTGGAACTTCGCGAGCCTTGGAACCAGCCAACGCAACGTGAAAGTGGCGGGCGCATTCACGGACAGCGTGCGCGAAACCGTTCCAGGGTAACCGTATCGCGCAGTGGCTTGCGACAATTGCTCGAAGAGCGGACCGATTTCATCCAGGTAGGCCTTTGCCTTGGGAGTCAACACCACGCGCCGGTTATGCCGCTCGAACAGCGGTTCGCCGAGCCACTCTTCGAGCAGGCGCACTTGCTGACTGATTGCGCCATGCGTCACATGCAATTCGGCTGCGGCTTCCTTGAAGCTGGCAAGACGCCCTGCGGCTTCGAACGCGCGCAGTGCATTGAGCGGAGGCAGGACTCGTTTCATTCGAAAGAGTTTATCTAACGCGAGCGGCCAATTTAACTGGTTTGCCGCACGCTCACAAGATAGATAACCTGCTTACATCCCTCTTTCGCGTCCTTAGCCTGGAATCCGCATGCTCAGTTATACCGGCGGTCTCGTCCTTATCGCCGCCGTGCTTCACGCCAGTTGGAACGCGATGTTGCATGGCAATCGCGACCGCTTCCTCTCCATGACGTGGATGAGCATTGCCATCGCGGTGGTCTCGACCATCGTGATCGTTTTTTTGCCGATGCCCGCTTCCGCCGCGTGGCCATGCATCGTTGCATCGGGGCTCGTGCATATCGTCTATAACGTGAGCCTCGTGCGGTCGTATCGGCGAGGCGATCTCGCGCAGGCTTACCCGATTGCGCGTGGCTCGTCGCCGCTGCTCGTCACGCTCGGCGCAGCGCTCTTCGCGCACGAGGCCATCGGGCCGCTGCATGCGTTCGGCATCGTGATGATCTCGGGCGGCATCATCTCGCTGGCGCTGCAAGGTAGCCACGTATCGCGCGCGGGTGCGTTGGCGGCATTTCTGACTGGCGTGACCATCGCGGTCTATACCGTGATCGACGGTATCGGCGTGCGCTTGTCTGAGGGCAACGCGCTTGCCTATACCGCGTGGATGTTCATGTTCTACTGGCTGATGCCGCTGCTCTTCATGGCGACGCGCGGGCTCTCTGCACTATGGACGCCGATACGCACCGCCCCGATGTCGATCGGCTCATCGCTTGCGGGCGGGTTGGTATCGATCGGCGCATATGGCATCGTCATTTGGGCGATGCAGTCGGGCGCGATGGGCGCGGTATCGGCATTGCGCGAGACGAGCGTGGTGTTCGCGGTGCTGATCGGTAGAGTGTTTCTGCGTGAAGCGGTCAGCGTGAAGCGCTGGCTCGCATGCATGATCGTCGCGGCGGGCGCGATATGTCTCGGGCTTTGACCGCTCGCTTCCAGTGTCGCTTCTTTCGTCGCTTCAGTCGAAGTCGATATGACCGCTTCGTCTCAGCTCATCCAGCTTGAAAATTTGCTGCGGCAGCACGCGCCCAAGCGATAGTGCGGGAAGATCGTCGAGGCTGAAGAATCCGACGGCACTCGTTTCCGCACCGATGACCTCGCCCGCCTCCACGATCTCGCCGAGAAAAACCAGCTTCCAGATGTGAAAGACCGATGGTGGATGCGGATGTCTGTCTGCATCCCATACCGCGAGCAAGCGCTGAATCTTAACCGTATAGCCACTTTCTTCCCGCACTTCCTTCGCCGCGTTCTCGGCGGGCGAAACGCCTATGTCGGCCCAGCCGCCTGGAAGCGACCACATGCCGTCCGCCATTTCTCGCACGAGCAGAATCTGCCCCATTTCATTGAAAACTGCGGTACGCACATCGAGCTTTGGATTGGCATAGCCTGTTTCGAACGCGAAAAGTTCGGCTATCTTGGTCGAATCAGTCGATGAGAGCGCGGCGAGTTCAGCGTGCGCGATCTGCGCGATCTCATCGTAACGTTCGGTATCGAAAACGCTCGTTGCGTAGTGCAATCCGGTTTGCGCCAGTGCAAGCAGGCGGCGAGCGCGTTCCAAAGATGCCATGTAGTCGGTTCCAATGCGGCCTCAGTTCACGTCAAATGGCCTCTCACGAATTGCAAGGAGCGGCGTGCGCGCTCGTCCATTTGTTCGTCTGTCGCACCGTTCGACATGTCGCGCCAGACTCCCACTGCGCGGCTCACGTTTCCGCCCTTGCGCATGAAAGGCTCCATGACGATTGTCCCGTCATATTCGATCTCTTTCAACGCGCCAAAAATCTCGTCCCACGGCAGACGCCCTTCGCCTGGCGGCAAGCGGTTCGCTTCGCCCAGATGGAAGTGTCCGAGCTTTCCCTTGCAGGCGAGGATTGCATCGCGAAAAGAGTGCTCTTCAATATTCATGTGGAACGTGTCGAGTTGCACCTTGCAGTAAGGGTTGTCGACCGCATCGCAGAACGCGAGCGCTTCGCGCGCATCGTTGGCAAGCCATTGCTCGAAGCGGTTGACCACTTCCAGCGCGTAGATGATCCCATAGCCTTCCGCTACCTTGATGACGCGACGCACGCTGTCCACGGCACGCTCCACGTAGGGACGCCTGTCCGTCATGCCGGGCGGCGGCGATTGCGGCCACGCGCAGAAAGTGAGTCCCGCGAAAACGGGCGCACCGAGCATATGGCAATCGTCGAGCAAGCGCTTGACGTACTCCGTGCCTGCATCTCTCACGCTTTGCTCGGGAGAGGCGAAATCGTACTCGGGCTTGAGACCGATACAGCACATCACGGTGAGGCCGAGATCGTCGGCGACGGTCTTCAGTTCGCGCTTCTTCGCATCGGGAAGATTGTTGAATTCGCCGAGCGAAATTTCCATCATGTCGAAGCCCAAGCCGGATATGCGCTTCGCCACGGCCGGAAAATCGACCAGCCATTCGGTCGACCAATACGTGTAGAACATGCCGACTTTATTCAAGGCACGACTCCTTTGATGTTTGCCTGACTTGCTAGGCCACGAAGCCTTTTGGCTTGACCTCGGGATGCGCGGGGTCAGCATGTTCGAGCGCGGCCAGCGACATGATGCGTTCCTCGGAGGCGTCGTCGAAGCCGACTTCACCCGCAAGCTGACCGCCGCGCATGACAAGGATGCGGTCGGAGATGGTCAGTATCTCCGGGAGGTCGCTGGAGATCACGAGAATGGCGAGACCTTCTCGGGCAAGTTCGCGCATGAGCGCGTAAATCTCGGCTTTAGTGCCGACGTCCACGCCGCGCGTGGGTTCATCGACGATCAGGACACGCGGTTTCGACGCGAGCCATTTCGCCAGCACCACCTTCTGCTGATTGCCGCCGCTCAAGAGACCCACGAGTTGTTCGACGGTCGGCGTCTTGATGTTGAAGCGCCCGACGTAACTGTCGATCATGCGCGCTTCCTGCAACGGGCGAATGACCGTGCCCTTCGAAAGACGCCCAAGCCCCAGCGCAGCGAGCGACAGGTTGCTGCCCACCGACATGCCGAGCACGAGCCCCTGATCCTTGCGGTCCTCGGGCACGAGCCCGATCCCGAGCTTCATTGCATCGCGAGGCTTCGCGATCCTGACCGGCTTGCCTTCGATGGTGACGTTGCCATGCTTCGGCGGCGGCGCACCGAAGATACCCATCGCCACTTCTGAACGTCCCGCGCCGATCAGTCCGGCAAGTCCCACGATCTCGCCGCGTCGCAACGAAAACGATACGTCGCGATAACGCTCGTCGTCGCCAAGACCATCCACTTGCAGCACGATTGGCTGATGCGCGTTATCAGGCTTGATGCGCCGTACTTCGGCGAGATCGCGGCCCACCATCAGGCGCACGACTTCATCGGGTGAGGTATCGACAAGACGCGCGGTACGCACGTGCTTGCCGTCGCGAAGAACGGTCACCGCATCGCAGTTGTCGAACACTTCGCGCATGCGATGCGAGATATAGAGAATGGTCACGCCGCTCGCGCGCAGTTCGTGAACCACTTTGAAGAGCGTCAGGGAGTCGGCTTCGGAAAGACTCGAAGTCGGTTCATCGAGAATCAAAAGGCGCGGCTCGTGAATCAACGCCTTGCATATCTCGATCAACTGCTGCTGCGCGATGGTGAGATCGCCGAGACGCGTATCGGGATCGAGTGCGATGCCAAGCCGCTTCATCGCGCCCTTCGCTCTCGTCAAGAGCACGCCGCGATCGACCAGCACGCGCGCCATGCGCGGCTCCGCGCCGAGAAAGATGTTCTCGGCAATCGTCATGTTCGGCGCGAGCATCAACTCCTGAAAGACGATGGAGATGCCCTTGGCGGCGGCATCGCGCGTACTCGAAAACTCGACCTCCTGACCGTCGAACATCATGCGTCCCGAGGTCGGCGCATGTGCCCCTGCGATCACCTGCATCAAGGTCGACTTGCCCGCGCCGTTCTCGCCCATGACCGCATGCACGGTGCCGGCCTCGACATTGAAGGACACTTCCTGCAGCGCTTTCACGCCGGGATAGGTCTTCGTTATCTGCTCAACGCTCAACAGCACGGTCATGGCAGCACTCTTTCTCACGAATGACGCGGGGCGCAGCGCGTGGCCAGCCCCGCGCGCGGTTCATTTACCGCCGACGAATTTATCGACGTTCGACGAGTTGACGATATCCACGCCCGTATCCGTGACCGGGGGCACCTTGCCACCCTTGGTCAGCGCATCGAGTTGCTTGACGGATTCGGTGCCCATCGTGAGCGGCCGCTGACCGATCAGCGTCGTCGCATAACCTTCCTTCAGCAGCTTGATCTGCGATGGCAAGGTATCGAACGAAACGATCACGAACTTGCCCGCCTTGATATCGGCAGCCTTGTTGCGAACCGCGCGAATATAGGCCTCGGGCGCGAACATGGGCCAGCCGCCAGCGAAGAAGATGCCGTCGAGTTTCGGATTCTTCGCGAGCATGTCCTGAATGAGCTGCACGCCCGTGCTCGAATCGTCGTTGCAGGCGAAAGGCGAGCCCGACACTTCCTTGAAGTCGCCATTGAGCTTCGACTTGAAGCCCTTGATGCGCTCGTTGAGATTCGCCGCCGACAAACCGCCCGTCAGAACCGCATACGTGCCGCCCTTGGGCAGCGCCTTCGCGAACGCTTCGCCCGCCGCTTCGCCGCCCGCTTCGTTGTTCGTGCCGATGAAAGCAATGCGTTTGGACTTCGGCGCGTCCGAGTCGAAGGTCACGACCGGGATGTTCTTCGCCAATGCCGCGCTGATGACGCCGCTGATCGAATCCGCATTGTTCGGCGCGATGGCGATACCCGCGACCTTCTTGGTGATCAGATCGCGCACGATACGGCCTTGTTCTGCGTCGTCGAGCTGGGCCGGGCCGGTGAACAGACATTCGGCGCCGATCTTCGCGGCTTCTTCCTTGCAGCCTTTTTCCGCGTCGGCATAGAACGCGACGCCGAGCGCTTTCGGTACGACGGCGAACACCTTCTTGTCCGCCGCCTGCGACTGGGCAATGCCGATCCCGAGCAGGAGCGTAGCGGCTACGGCACTGAGCATGGTGCGTGTCATGGTCTTCTCCAGAGTCGTTGTAATACAGCTTTCATCGACGTCGCCAGACGCCTTTTCTAAGTTGATCGATAAACACGGCAAGAACGATCACCGAACCGACGAACACCCCTTGCCAGTAAGCGTCCGTGCCGAGCAGAACGAGACCGTTGCGCAGCACTTCGAGAATGACGGTGCCGACGAATACGCCGATCACGGTGCCTTCGCCGCCGGACAATGCCGTTCCGCCGATGACAGCCGCCGCGATCACGCTCAGCTCCTTGCCCAATCCTTGATTGGAGATTGCCGACGAGAGATAGCTCACTTCGATGATGCCCGCGAGACCCGCGAGCACCGACGACATCACGTAGACGCTCATCTTCAGGCGGTCGACGTTGAGGCCGGTGAGCATGGCCGCGCGTTCGTTGCCGCCTACCGCGTATAACTGGCGGCCATAGACGGTACGCTTCAGAACGATGGCGGACACGATGGCGAGCGCCACGAAAATCAGAAACGGTACGGGCAGATCGAGAAAGTCGCCGCCGCCGAGGGCAAAAAACGAATCGCCATCGGGACGAAAGCCGTCGATAGCCTTGCCGCGCGTAATGACAAGCGCCAACGCCCGCGCAATGCTCATGGTGGCAAGCGTAGGCACGAAGGGCAGCATGCGCAGTTTGGTGACGCAGAAGCCGTTGAAGAGGCCGACGCACGCGGCTATGAGCAGCGTCAGCACGCAAGCGGGAAACACAGGCATGCCGGCCTGCATCATCGCGGCTGACGCGACGGCGGCCAGTCCCCATACGCTGCCGACCGAGAGATCGATGCCGCCCGTGATCATCACCGCTGCCTGCCCCAGCACCACGATGCCGATGAAGGACAGGTTGCGCGCGTCGTTGAGGAGGTTGCCCTTGCTCGCGAAGTCGGGCGCGAAAATCGACAGAAGCACGACCATGATCAGCAGGGCGCCGACGATACCGGTTTCGCGCGAGTGCAGCAATTGAGCGGCGAACCCGCGACGGGGTCTCGCCCGCTCGCTGGCTGCCAGCGTTGGCTTGCTCATGGTGTCGCCTCCAGTGCCTCTGTGCGCCCGTCGCGTGTCATGGACAAGCTGTTTTTGTGCTGAAAGAGTTTAGTTTCGGGTCGAAACCCAGTCAAAGCGGGTTTTCCCTGCCGGGCTTGAGGCGCGATCCGGTTCACCTATGAACCTGCTTTCAAATATTGGATTCCTTAGTTTTCATTCGATCACTTTGCCTGCGTATGCATGCGGCAGGCCTCCGCATAAACACGGATTACGTCGCGGACCTTGCTGTAGATAAGGCTCATGGGCGATGCATCGATCGACCCCCGCCTCACCTGCCAATATTGCTCCGGCAGATAGCGGCTGATGAGGTTTTCCCGTATGCCGATGTTCGCGAGGTTCGCCACCAGCTTGCGCGTCGCCTCATCGATATCATGGTCGGACCAGTAGTAGCGCACGCGGTCGCTATAGCTATAGGTTCGCAGCAACCGCTTCTCCGCGTCGCTGCCGTGATAGTACTTCTCCCAGTTGTTGGGTTTCTCGCGCATCACGCGTTCGACTATCTCACGCAGATTCGACCGGACATTCGGCGCGAGGAGTTCGCACTCGATGTCCGCCAATGCATAAAGCGCTTCACGCAAAGCGAAGGTTACGCCCGGTCCCACCTTGAGAATGGCGAAGCCATCATCGACCAGCGCCGATAGCGCTTCGGGCTTTTGATAATCGGTGGAATGCGCTTCGAACACGATACCCGGTAGCCTTTCGAGCACCTTGGAAAGTCCGCTTGCAAGCGTGGGGGCGTAGTCGACGACCCTCGTATGATCGAACTCCACGCCGGGTTGAACGACGAGTCCCACCACACGCTCCCACGCCGCGCCGAGTCCGCGTGCATCCCAAGCCTTGCGATGCACGGCGACGGTATCGAGCGCAGCGCTCGCGTGCGTAACTTCCACGGTGGCGAGTTCTTCCGATGCACCGCCCGGAACGGGCACTTCAGTGCCGATGATATACACCGGACCTTCGGCGAGCCCCACGCGCGCGGCAGCCGCTTCGGCGACGGCGCACATACGCGCGGCACGTTCGGCCACGACCTCGTCGGATAGACGCGCGGGGTCATCGGCGCAGGGCATGCTTGCATCGAGATGAAGCTTTCTGAAACCTGCGGCGGCGTAAGCATCGATCAAGGCATCGGCGCGTTGCATGGCATCTTCGGCAGGCAGATTACGCCATGCGTTAGGGCCTAAATGATCGCCACCGAGAAGCAATCTATGGCGATCAAATCCCATGCGATCGGCAAGCCCATGCACGAAGCGAACGAAATCCGCAGGCTTCATGCCGGTGTAACCACCATACTGATCCACCTGATTCGATGTCGATTCCAGGAGCAAGGGCGTGTCGTCATCGAGCGCCTGCGTCATTGCGGCTTCGATCACCCAGTGATGCGCCGAACAAATCGAATAGATGCCTTTCAGGCGCCCGGCGGCGCGCTCGTCGCCGGTCAAGCGCGTGACGATGTCAGTCATGCTTTGCCTCCGATGTCGCGGCGATGAACGCATCGAGTTCGGCAAGTGTCGCCGTGCCTTCCATCGGACCACGGAACGTCACGGCCCGCGCGCCCGCCGCGCTTGCATACTCGAGCGCGCGCTCCACGGAAAAGCCCTGCGCGCGGCACGCAATGTATGTCCCGCCGAAGCAATCGCCCGCGCCGGTAGGATCGACCTCCGTAACCGACAATGCCGCGAAGTGGCTCGCGTGATTGCCGTCGTAATGACTACAGCCGTCCTTGCCGCGCTTGATGACGACCTCGCGCACGCCGCGCGCAAGCAGTTCGTCGATTGCGCCTTGCTCCGTTCGCGCATTCGCAAGCAGCATTACTTCGTGGCCGCTCGGAAGAAACACATCGGTGTAGTCGAGAATGAAGTCGAGCGCCTCGCGCATCTCCGGAATGCGCAGCATTTCCTTGCGAATGTTTGGATCGAAGCTAACCGTACCGCCGTTTGCCTTCACGGTCTCGATCACCTTCTTCATCGCCTCGATGATGCGAAACGAGAACAGCGATGAGCCCATCACATGAAAGTGACCACACTCTTTCAGCAAGTGCTCGCGGATCTCGCCGACTGATAAATGCCCCGACGCGCTATTCGCAATGTTGTAGATGAAGTCGCGGTCGCCGTCTTCGCGATACGTCACGAAGGCACTACCTGTCGTCGCGGATTTGATCACGGAGATGCCCGACACATCGACGCCGTCGTCACGCAACCGTTCGACGTTGAGCACGCCGAAGTCGTCGTCGCCGACGCAGCCGATGATCGCGCAACGACTGCCCGACTTCGCCACCTGATCGATGAAGATGGCAGGCGCGCCGCTCGCATACGGTCCCATCAACGTGCCTGGCCGGCGAAACGACTGTCCGATTTGAGTCGCCAAAATTTCGACGAGGATCTCGCCCATCGTCACGATGTAGCCGGTGCGGCCGGCCTCTTGCGCTTGAGCTTGAGCTTGAGCTTCGTCCATGGCGTTCTTTGGTCAGGATGCCAACAAGGCAGATTGACGTTCAGGGCGTACCGCGCTTTCAACTTAAGTCTGCCTAAACTCCAGAATGCCGCTATCCCTTCGCTGCAATTGCAGACCGTTGCGCGACACGGTGTCGAGCGTCGGCGAATCGATACCGTCATCCATTATCAACGTGTCGGTATCTGCCACGCTTGCGAAGACTTCGCCGTTGCGCTCGTCGAGCAGCGGCTGATAAGCGACGACGACCGTCCGCTTGGCCGTACGTCTTGCCGCTTGCGCAACGCGCGCCTGTGCAGGGTCGGCAGCCAGCAGATTGCCATCGCGATCGAGTCCCGACGCCTGAAGAATGCACAGATCGAGCGAATGACGCGCCACCGATGCCTCGGCGTCAGGTCCAGTCATGGCAGTTGCGCCATGCTCCAGTTGGCCGCCGGTCAGAAGTAACTCGCAATGCAGAAAGCGCTGCGCCATGCCGGCGACCGCGACGTCCTGCACGAGAAGCGACAGGTTGGCGCGGTCCGACAAAAACGGAATGATCTTGTGAATGATCTCTCCCGCTCCCAGCAAGAGTGCTTCGTGATCGCCCACGGCTTCAGCGGCAATGCGAGCGATCATGGTCTCGGACGCCTTGCGCGTGGCGCCATCCGACGCCGGCACGAGAATGTCGTCGCCCGTTTTCTGCACGAGATAGCGCGCCTTGCCAAACGAGCGCAGCAAATAACGCTGCTGCTCGAGATACGTCAGATCACTTCGAATGGTGACGCTCGAAACGTCGAACGCCTGACTGAGTTCCTCGACAGACACTTCGCCGCGCTTGCGCACAAGCTCGACGATCTGCAGCCGCCGCTTAAGCGAACTCTTGTTGGTGAGCATCGAATCGTCGAGTCGAAATGTCTTTTGTTCCGTAAGAGTCTAGTTTCGATTCGAAAGAAGGTCAAAGGCATTTCCCTTCGTGATCCATAGGTGTTTTCCCGCTTGGTACTTAGCGGTTTTTTGCTAATGCGCCGCGCAATGTCATTACCGTGCTCGCGACGCTCGCCACGATTTTGCCGTCTTCGCGCTGAATGTCGCATCGGTAATGACTGATAGTCCTGCCGCGATGCTCGGCCCATGCGCGCGCCGAAAGCCTCGACTTCCACACGGGGCGCAGAAAGGTCGCCTTCAGGTCGATGCTCGTGAAGCTCTCCTCGATGTCCATCACAGTGGAATGCGCCGTGCCGATAGCCGCATCGGCGAGTTCGCACAAAAGACCGCCGTGCACGGTGCCTTGTTGATTGCCGTGAATGATGCAATCGGCATCGAGCTCGATAACGGCCAGCGCTTCGCCTATTTCGACGATGCGAAACTTGAGCAGCGCCGATATCGCGGTGGGATAACGCATGTGCGTGACGGTATCGGCAGTGAGGCTGCCGTCTAGTTGACGCTTCAGGAACTCGAGGACGGGAACGTGGCGGTGTGCGCTATCGGTCATGTCGGCTCCAACTCGGTGTTTTGCCGACAATAATCGCTTAAACTAGGACAATCAAATAATTGTCCTACATACACATGAGCGCAACGACACAGGTCAGGAAAGTTGCAGCCACGCTCGAAGCCGATATACGCAATGGCAAACTGCACCCGGGAGCGCTATTGCCCACGCATCGGCAGCTTGCCACGCGTTACGGCATTGCCATCGCGTCGGCGACCAAGGTCTATGCGGAGCTGAAGTCGTTGGGTCTAGTTGTCGGCGAAACCGGTCGTGGCACCTTCGTGCGCGACCGGCCGCAAAAACGCGAGTGGGATATCGGCGATGAAGCGCGGCTTTCAGGCAGCACCGCCGATCTGTCGTTCAATCATCCAACGTGGCCGGGTCAGGCCGACCTATTGCGCTCGATGTTGCGCGAACTCGCATCTTCAGGCGACCTTGCCGCGCTCATGCGTCAGCAACCGCCTGGTGGCCGGCTTCATGAGCGCGCCATTGTCGCCAAGTTTCTGGCCAAGGCGCGTGGAATTCGCGTGGAAGCCGAGCAAATCTTCTTAGTGCTTGGCGCGCAGCAAGGTCTCGACATCACGACGCGCGCACTGCTCGAGCCGCACGATTCCGTTGCGGCTGACGCGCTGACTTATCCGGGATTCAAGATGCTCGCGCATACGCAAGGCCGCGATGTGCACGCGATCCCCACCCTGGATGACGGTCCCGATCTCGACGCGCTCGACAAGCTATGCCGCCGTCACCGCATACGCGCGATCTACACCATGCCGACCGTGCACAATCCGCTCGGCTGGGTGCTGTCGGCTAAACAGCGTCATCGTCTGGTCGAGAGCGCACGGCGTCACGACTGTATGTTGATCGAAGACGCCGCCTACGCGTATCTCGTGAACGACACACCGCCGCCGCTCGTGGCGCTGGCGCCTGAGCGAACGGTGTATGTATCGAGTTTGGCCAAGAGTCTCGCAAGCGGCCTGCGCTTTGGCTTTATTGTCGCGCCAGAAGACTGCACGAGCCGCATCAAGACCACGATCCGCGCAAGTTACTGGAGCATGCCGAGCATAGTCACTGCGATAGCCACGCGCTGGATGGCCGACGGCACCGTCGCGCGGCACGAAGTCATGCTGCGCCGCGAAGCGCGCCGCAGACAAGCGATCGCGCGAGACGTGTTCGCGAACATGGAGATGCTCGCGCACCCGTCCTCGCTGTTCCTCTGGCTACGCTTGCCAGAAGACTTGCGCGCGGATCGCGTAGCGACGGCGCTGGCTTCGCAGGGTATCGCCGTATCGAAAGCAGAGTCCTATGCGACGACGCGGCATGCACCGCGAGCCTTACGTATAGGCTTGAGTTCAGTGCCCATGGAAATGCTCGAACACGTACTGAAGCAGGTACGCGACACCATCGAGCACTTTCCAATCTGAGCGCTTTGGCCTTTAGACCAGCGCCTCGGCTTGACGCGTGCGCGGCAACATGCGTTCGAACTCACGCTTGACGATGCCGTAGCATTCGCACGCACGCTCTTCCAGACCGGCGCGGTCGAGCACCTTGATGCAGCCGCGGCTGTGATGGATCAGACCTGCGTCGTGCAGCTTGCCTGCGGCTTCCGT
>NZ_JALQDA010000038.1:0-551 GCF_023631485.1 Caballeronia sp. GAFFF2
GAACTCGTCCAGTTGCGCACGGAGCAGTTGCTTTGCGATTCCGGACAACGCATTCACCACGTGTACTTCCCGACTACGGCTATCGTCTCGCTTCTGCATACGATGGAAGACGGCGGCTCGGTGGAAGTCGCGGCAGTGGGCCGTGAAGGCATGACGGGTGTTCCGGTGCTGACGGGCGGCGACACCATGCCGACGCGCGTTCAAGTGCAGTGCGCGGGTTTTGCGTATCGCATGAGCGCGGGCGCATTGCGTGAACACTTCGGAAAGTCGGACTTCCTGCGCCGTGTGATGCTGCTGTATATGCAAGCCCTGCTGACGCAAGTCGCGCAGACGGCCGCTTGCAATCGTCACCATTCGCTTTCGAAGCAACTGTGCCGCTGGCTGCTGATTCAAACGGACCGTACCCCGTCTGCTCAGTTGCGCGTGACGCAGCAAATGATCGCGGACATGCTCGGCGTGCGTCGCGAAGGCGTGACGGAAGCCGCAGGCAAGCTGCACGACGCAGGTCTGATCCATCACAGCCGCGGCTGCATCAAGGTGCTCGACCGCGC
>NZ_JALQDA010000039.1:0-43011 GCF_023631485.1 Caballeronia sp. GAFFF2
GACGCCTGCAGAAGCTCTGGACGAATACCTAAAATCTGTTCAACAATCCAGTGTTGCGACGACCGGTTGAATCCGCCCTATATACGGACGGCGGGATGATCCACGATACGGCAGGCAGCGTGCCCTTCTGGATGTCGTCGCGAAACGTTTCGAGAAAGCCTTGTGGCATGGTGTTGCCGAAGCCTTTCGCGAGCGGACTCAGGGCGTCGTCGATCGATGAATCGTAGAACGCGCCCGCCGCCGTCACGGGTTGCGTGATGTCCGTATTCGCCACGTACACCGGTCGCCGTGCGGCGGGCATCTGCTCGATTGCGGTGCGCCAGTGGCGAAAGCTCATCATCTCGTTGCAGCCGAAATTGTCGATGAGGCTTTGATACACCTTCCAGCTCACGCCCGCGTTTTGCAGACGGTCGGCATAGGTCGTCCAGGTCCAGCCGGTTGACGACGAGCCAATGTCATTGCCGCCATTGAACTCGTTGTTCAATGCGGCCACCTTGACCGGCGCGTTGGTCGACGGACTCAAACCGTTGGGACCGTTCGTGCCGGTCCAGTAGAAGAGACGGTTTGCAATCGTGCCGGTGTGCATGCCGCAGTGATACGAATCGCACAGCGTGAAGGCGTCGGCGAGCGCGCGATGAAAGGGCACTTCGACCGTTTCGTAATAGCCCATCGACAAGGGCTTCTTCGCGGTCGGCCATGCGGCCATGCGGCCGTTGTCCCATGCGGCCTGCGAGTCGGACCACGTATGCGGTGTGCTGCCCGCGCGCAGTGCGTTGCCTTTCGACTCGTCGAGATGATAGGGAATCAGCGTGCTCGTCGAGCCGGAACTCGTGTAGTTCTGATAGAAGACGTTTGCGCCGTTCGGCGAGGGAATGGCAAAGCGGTCGCCATAACCGCGCACGCCCTTGAAGGTGCCGAAATAGCTGTCGAACGAACGGTTTTCCAGCATCAGCAACACGACGTGCTGAACGTCCCTGATCGTGCCCGTGACGTTGTTCGCGTCGATGGCGAGCGCGCGCCGAATAGCAGGCGGGAACGTCGAAAGCACGGCGGCGGAAGCGGCGGTGCCAAGCGACGTCTTGATGAAGCTTCGTTTAGATGGACTGAATGTCATGCCATTGATGAGTTTTTGATGTGGGAATGCGACTCAGGGAGCCGGCGCGCAGTGGCTGATCTTGCAGGACGACGCGTTGGTCGAGGCGGGCGTTGCCGACTTGTCGTCGCCTCCGCAAGCGGCGAGCGTAAGCGCGATGCAAATCAGCGCGCTTGCCAGCGACGGTCTGCCGAGCGCAGTCAGGTGGGGCATGGTTGTCGTCATCAGAAAAAGAACGAGTGAGAAACTGGATGGAATTTTCCGGCCGGACATTCCATGTTCGTAAGCAGGCGCCTAATTTCTGACGGAAATGTAAAGGTAATTTTTGGCAGAAATATGAAGGTTCAAGAAAGTCGTTCGAAATTCGGTAGGCTTGATGCCTTTCGGACGGCGGGCGCCAGGCTCGCTGCTTGCGCTGCACGCCAGGTTCATCGCGCTTCGACTTCACTCGTACTCAAGGAAACTGACTCATGCTGAAAATCCATCACCTCGGGCACTCGCAATCCGAGCGTATCGTCTGGCTGTGCGAGGAACTCGATGTTCCATACGAGCTCGTCAAGTACACGCGCGATGCACGCACCATGTTGTCACCGCCCGAACTCGTCGCGTTGCATCCGCTGGGCGCGGCGCCGCTCATCGAAGTCGATGGCATGTTGCTCGCCGAGTCCGCGGCTATCGTCGAGTTCATTCTCGCGCGCCATGGCGACGGCAGATTGCAGCACGCGCCGGATCATCCCGACTTCGCGTCCTATCTCTACTGGTTTCACTTCGCGAACGGCAACCTGCAGCCGGTCATGGGACGCTCGATGATGATCGGCCGCGCCGGTTTGCCGGTGGATCATCCGGTGCAAACCGCCGTGCAGGGACGGCTCGATAAAGTGCTGGCGCTCATCGAAGATCGGCTGGGACAGGCGGACTATCTTGCGGGCAGCGACTTTACGGCCGCCGACATCATGAGCGTATTTTCGTTGACTACCATGCGTATTTTTCAGCCGCTGGACCTTTCGCCGTATCCCAACATACGGGCTTATCTGCAGCGAATCGGCGAACGCCCGGCGTATCGGCGAGCGATGAAGAAGGGCGATCCCGACCTGACGCCGATGCTTACCTAGGGACATCGATGAAACGCCGGGCGCAGGCCGGTTCCGGCGTTGTCGTTCCTCGTTGCGCGGTCTCGCCCAAAGCCCGCTACGCCGAAAATCCAGTAGTAGATCGCATTTTGGCGCAGTAACGTCGATGCACGGAGCGACCCTCTGTCGGACGCAGCTCAACGTTACCGAGGAAAACGATATGGTTTCCAGAAGCGACGGCCGCCTCGCCGGCAAGGTGGCGATCATCAGCGGCGGCGCGGGTGGATGCGGCGCGGCGGCATCGGAACTGTTCGCGCAACAGGGCGCGAAGGTCGCCATCATCGACCGGGACGTGGATGCCGCCATTGCGCTCGCCTCCCGGCTCAACGAAACGGGATTCGAAGCGCTAGGTCTGGGTGCGGACGTCTCGCGTCAAGCCAATGTCCGGAAAGCCGTCGCAGCCGCGAAAGAGCAATATGGCAACGCGGACATCCTCTTCAATCACGCCGGCACGCTGATCGTCAAACCGTTCCTCGAAATCGAGGAATCGGAATGGGACTGGCTGATGGGCGTGAACGTCAAAAGCATGTTCCTCATGACGCAGGCGGTCCTGCCGCAGATGCTCGAAAAGGGCAAGGGCAGCATCGTGTGCACCTCGTCGATCTCGGCGGTCTACGCCACGCCCGGCGAAGTGCTCTACGACGCGACCAAGGGCGCATGCCACATGTTCGCCCGCGCGATAGCCGTCGAATACCGCGATCGGGGCATTCGCTGCAACGCCGTTGCGCCTGGATTCATTCGCACGCCGCACGGCATGCGCGAGCTTCGCGACCTGCAGGCAATGGGTGTCGATGCCACTGAGGCCGCCATCGCGCTTCAGCAGGGCAGGCTGTGCGAGGCGTCCGAAGTCGCTGCTGCGGCGCTCTTTCTGGCATCCGACGAAGCAAGCTTCGTCAACGGAACGCATCTCTTCGTGGATAACGGCTTCTCCGCCGTGTAAAGAATCCGGTAGCGCTTCGAAATTTGGCTACTTACCGTGCCTGTTGCGCGTTGCGCGTCGCGCGTCAGCGTGACAGGCAATACGGACGTCGAATTCTGGTTCCTTCCCGGCAGGCATTCGTGACGGAGTGAATATGAACGCAAAGCACCAGTCTGAAGCAAGCAGCGACAGCGACGTGAGCCTGTTGCACAAGATGGGTTATGCGCAGGAGTTGTCCCGGCGCATGAACGGCTTCTCGAACTTCGCGGTCTCGTTCTCGATCATCTGCATCCTGTCGGGCGGCATCACCGCTTTCCAGCTGGCGCTTTCGGCGACGGGCGGCGCGTCCGTCGGGCTCGGGTGGCCGCTTGGCGCGTTGTTCGCGTTGATCGTCGCGGTGTCGATGGCGCAGATCGCGTCCGCGTTTCCCACAGCGGGCGGGCTGTATCACTGGGGCTCGATCCTCGGCGGCAAGCAGTTGGGATGGCTCACGGCATGGCTCAACCTGATTGGTCTGATCTTCGTCATCAGCGCGATCAACTTCGGCACCTACGATCCGTTCTTCAAGACGCTGATCGCGCCGATGTTCGGCGTTGCGCCCGAAAGCCTGACGTGGTGGCACCAGACCGCGTTCCTCGCGATCATCACGTTGTCGCAGGCGCTGCTCAATGCACGCGGGATCAAGATCGCCAGCAAGATCACCGATCTCTCGGGCTATCTCATCTTCGTCGTCACTATCGTTCTGGTCGTGGCGCTGCTCTATTACTCGTCCGTGCCGCTCGATCTGCATCGGCTCGTCACGTTCACCAACTTCACGGGCGTCGATGGCGGCGCGTGGCCGAAGCAATCGACGCCGCTCGCGTTTCTCGCGGGCCTGCTGCTCGTGACGTACACCATCACCGGCTTCGACGCTTCCGCGCACACGTCCGAGGAAACGCACGATGCCGCGCGCAACGTGCCGAAAGGGATCATCGGCTCGGTGTTCTGGTCGGCGGTCTTTGGCTACGTCATGGTCTGCACCTTCGTGCTCGTCATGCCGGATCTCACGGCAGGCATGAAACAGGGCACCGGTTTCTTCGAAGCCATTCTCGCGCCGATTCCGACGACGTTGCGCGTGTGTCTCGAACTCGCGATGTTCTTCATCAACTATGTCTGCGGGCTTGCGGCCATCATGTCCACCTCGCGCATGATGTACGCGTTCGCGCGCGATGGCGGGCTGCCCGGCTCGAAGTTTTTGCGTCACGTGAGCCCGAAGCATCGCACGCCGGGCGCGGCGATCTGGACTTGCGCCATACTTGCCATTCTCATCACGCTGTATGGCGATGCCTTCTCCGTGCTCAGCGCCGGCAGCGCGGTCTTCCTGTACATTTCCTACGCGATGCCGATTGCGCTCGGCATGTTGGCCGAAGGCCATCGCTGGACAGAAAAGGGACCGTTCCAGCTCGGCCTCTGGTCCAAGCCGCTCGCGTTGCTGGCGACGGTCGGCGCGTGCGTGCTCGCGTATGTCGGCATTCAGCCGCCGAACGAAAAAGTGCTGTACGTGCTCGTTGGATTCGTGATCGCGTTGCTCGTCATCTGGTACGGCTTCGGGGTGCGCAAGACCTTTGCCGGTCCGCCGTCGATGAAGTCGGATGCGGATATGGCGCGCATCGGCAAGCTCGAAGCCGACGTCGATCAGGCAGTGCGATAGTGCTGCATGCCCGTCATGTCCCGCTTCATGCGCTGCCTCGCTCGACAATGGTAAAGCCCAGGTCGATACGCGGATTCGCGGGGCGCTTGCCTTCGAGATAATCGAGCAGCATGTCGCCCGCCAGCTTGCCGATTTCAAGCGATGGAACGCGGATCGTCGTGATGCCCGGATGCGTCGCCGCCGCGATGGGCAAGTCCACGAAGCCCATGATGGCGACGTCTTCCGGCACGCGTATGCCGCGCCGCTGACACTCGAACAGCACGCCAGCGGCGAGCATGTCGCTGGAACAGAACACGGCGTCGAGGTCCGAGCAGCGTTCGAGCAGCCTGTCGAAGATCTCGGGCGCGTCGTTGATGCCCATTGGCCGGTCGAGCGTGATGGCCTCGATCTTGTGAAGCCCCGACTGTTTCGCGCCCGCCCGAAAGCCTTGCAAGCGGCCGGTCGAACGGACATCCATGCTGCCGAGAAAACCGAGATTGCGTCGTCCCTTGCTTGCGAGATAGCGCGCCACTGCAGCACCGGCATCGCGATGCGAGAAACCGATACGCATGTCGATCTGATCGTTGGACGTGTCCCATGCCTCGATCACCGGAACGCCGCAACGGCGAATGCGCTTGTCCACTTCCGCCGGCGTCGATGTGCGTATGAGCATGATGCCGTCGACGCGGCGCCCGACGAAGGCATCGATGAGCCGCATTTCCTCGGCTGCGTCGTAACGGCATTGACCGAGCAGCAACTGATAGCCCTTGTCGGCCAGCGCTTGCGACAGCCCGCTGATGGTGTCCGAAAAGAACGCGTTCTCGATAGTCGGAATGACCGCGCCGATGATCTTCGACCGGTTCGACGCCAGGCTTCCTGCATTCAGGTTCTGCACGTAACCGAGTCTTTCGATGGCGGCCTGCACCGCCGCCAACGATTCGGGCGATACGAGCTCGGGCTGATTCAACGCGCGCGAAACGGTCATGCGCCCGACCTTCGCCTCGCGAGCGACGTCTTCCATGGTGGGCCGGGGCAAGGTGGGTTCGGACGCGGTGGCGCTTGTTTTCATAGTGCTTCGTTTCGTTTCGTTGGTGATCTGTGTTTCGTGCGCAAAGGGTCGATCAGGGAAGACCGCTGCTTGACACTCCGACGGTTCCACTTTACCTTGAATGGGAGCGCGCACATAGCTGGGTGCGAACCGAGCATGATGCAGTGCAATGACGTTGCCAAAGCGCCGCGTCGGCGCCAACGAATGGGAGCGCTCCCAAAAGGCAGGTCCGTTCTTTCAGGAGATGAAAGTGCTTACGAACGAGCAAGTAGAGCAATACGCCAAGGAAGGATACGTAGTCGTCACCGACGTTTTCAGCGATGACCTCGTGGAGCGCATGCGCCGCGTCACGGATGAACTCGTCGAGCAGTCTCGCGCGCTCACGGCATCGAACGATGTATTCGATCTCGCGCCCTCGCATACCGCGCAAAAGCCGCGCGTGCGGCGCATCAAGGACCCGATCAAGGTCGATCCGGTGTTCATGGAAGCGCTCAAGCATCCCAAGCTGATCGCCGCGCTGACGAGTCTTCTAGGGCCGAATCTGCGCGTGCGCAACACCAAGCTGAACCTGAAGGAAGCGCATGTCGGCGACCCGGTTGAATGGCATCAGGACTGGGCGTTTTACCCGCACACGAATCAGGACGTGCTCGCTGTCGGCGTGATGCTCGACGATTGCGAACTGGAAAACGGCCCGCTGCTGATCATTCCGGATAGCCACCAGAGCGAGATTCATAGTCATCACACGGACGGCTATTTTTGCGGCGCGATGGACCCGACGACATCCAACGTCGACTTCGGCAAGGCGGTGCCGTGCACGGGCAAGGCGGGATCGTTCTCGATTCATCATGCGCGCGCAATCCACGGTTCCGCGGAGAACACGTCGAACCGGCCGCGCCGCTTGTTGCTGTATGAGATTGCCGCCGTCGATGCCTGGCCGCTTATCGGCGGTCCCACGCAGGACAAGAGTCTCGCGGAGTTCAACGAGCGGATCATCGCGGGCGAGCCGACTATCGTGCCGCGCATGGAGAACGTTCCGATCATCCTGCCGCTGCCGCCCGCGCCGAAGCAAGGCTCGATCTACGAGAACCAGACATCGCTCAAGAATCGCTTCTTCGCCACGACAGCTGAGGCGATGTAGCGCGGCGTCGGAAAGGAAACCGCATGCAGCAACTCAAGGTGTATCAGTCGCTATGGGCCATGGAACGACGCCGCCCGGACGGACATGAGTGGCCGCTCGACGAGCAGTTGCGCATGATCCGCGATGCCGGCTTCGACGGCGTGGGCGTGCGCTTCTTCGATTACGCGTATGCGAGCCGCGTCACGCACACGCTGAAGGAATACGGCATGACGTGGCAGGCGCAGTGTTATCCGCAAACCGTGGATGACCTGAAGCCGATCATCGAGCACGTGCAGGCGCTCGGTGCCGATCACATCAATCTTCAGCCGGACGTGCGGCCGTACTCGATCGAGGAGTGCATTCCGCTCATCGAAGGATGGCGCCGGCTTGCGCACGATGCGGGCATCGCGGTTCATATCGAAACGCATCGCGACCGCATGACGACGGATTTGCTATTCACGCTGCGTCTGCTCGATTGCTTTCCTGACCTGCGTCTGACCGGCGACATCTCGCATTACCTCGTGGGCCGGGAATTCGCGTGGCCGGTATCGGATGACAACCATCGGCTCATGCATCGCATTCTGGACAACTGCTGGGGCTTTCATGGACGCGTGGCAAGCCGCGAGCAGATACAGGTGCAGATCAGCTTTGCGCATCACAAGGAATGGCTCGATCTATTCCTCGGCTGGTGGGAATACGGTTTTCGCAGCTGGCGAAAGCGTGCTGGAAGCGATGCCGTGCTCACGTTTCTCTGCGAACTCGGCCCGAAGGAATACGCGATGACCGATAGAAATGGCTACGAGTTATCGGATCGTTGGGAAGAAGCGCAATTGCTCAAGGGCCTGGTCGCGGACATGTGGACACGGCTCGAAAGAGAGGAAGCAACGCCGGTATAAGCAAAAGTTTGAACGAAGGAAAGCGATGAAGTGCGTCATGCCCGAACGCATCGAGGACAGCAGAGAAGCCCGCCCCAATCACAAGCAGCCGAAGAAGTCTCGAAGACACGAGACGAAGGAGACAAGCGATGAAGGATGCAGCCCTCGAGAGAGCCGAGTCATCGGGTTCAGCTCGCTGGATCAGGATCACGCTCGTGATCTTTCTCATGTACACCATTTCGTATTTCGACCGGACCAACATCGGCCTCGCGCTGCCGTTGATCCGGCGCGATCTCGGCATGGATGCGACCCACGCCGGACTTGTCGGCGGCATCTTTTTCTGGGGCTACGTCATCACTTTTCTGGCGGGCGGATGGCTCGTGTCGCGCTTCGGCGCACGCAAGGTCGTGCTCGTGTGTCTCATCTGCTGGGGCGCGGCGGCGATGGCCACCGGGCTCGTGCGCACGATGAACGAGTTGATGGCGGTGCGGCTCGTGCTCGGTGTGGCGGAAGGGCCGGTGTGGGCGTCCGCTTCGAGTCTCACGGCGTCGTGGTTCACGCGCCGCGAACGGGGCAAGGCTTTCGGCTTCTGGACTGTCAGTTCGCCGCTCGGCGCGCTGCTTGCCGGACCGATCTCGGGCTTTCTGCTCGCGCATCACGACTGGCGCGCGATGATGATCATCGAAGGCTTGCCTGCGTGGATTTGGGCAGTGGTCTGGTGGTCGAGCATTCCGAAGAACATCACGGCCGCCAAGTGGCTCACCAACGAGCAAAAGGCCGGACTTTCGCGCGTGCTCGCCGACGAGCAGGCCGAATTCGTGGATGTCTCATCGCAATCGGGCATCCGTCGTGTCCTGGGGCTGAAGGCGACGTGGTTCCTCGGATTCGGCTTCGCGATGATCAACCTCGTGGTCTATGGCTTCATGCTGTGGCTGCCGAGTTCGATTGCCGCGGCGGCGCCGAACCTGGGGTCGGTGGAAGTCGGCTTGCTTTCGGCGTGCCCGTGGGCGGCGTGCATCGTCGGCATTCTGGTGGCGACGCGCAGTTCGGATGCACGTCAGGAGCGGCGGCTGCATGCGGGCGTGCCGATCATCCTTGCGAGTGTGTTGTTGCTCGCGGCGGCCAACGTGCCGGCGACATCGCTCGTGTTGCGAATGTCGTTGTTCACCGCCATGGGCTTCTTCCTCGAAATGTTCCTTCCGCTCATCTTCACGTACGTGACCGAGCTTTTGTCGGCCGCCGATGCGATCGTCGCGACTGCCGTCATCGGTGCGTTCGGCAATCTCGTCGGGGGTTTCGTCGGGCCCACGCTCGTCGGAATGCTCGCGGGGAAGGGCAGTGACTTTCAGTATCCGTTCTCGGTCCTGGCGTGTTTCGGGGCGCTCGGCGGCGTGCTGATACTCTGCGCGCGGCCGCATCGAGAGGTTGCTGCGGAGGTGCTTGCTACAAGGTAAAGAGTTGGGTGATGCACGTTCATGCACGTTTACATTCTTGTTCGTGCACGTTATGCTGCGCGCATGAACCCCGATCTCCCACTCGCCCGTCGCGACGAACTGGCCAGCCGTCTGTCTTCCGGCCAGTCGCTCGTCGCCGCTAATCTCGCCGTCGAATTCGCCGTATCTGAAGACGCCATCCGCCGCGATCTTCGGGCGCTGGCGTCCGAAGGCAAATGCCGTCGCGTCTACGGCGGCGCGCTGCCGGTTTTGCCGGCTGCGCTTCCCATGGCGGCGCGCATCGACATGGACGCCGACCGCAAGCGCATCCTCGCGCAAACGGCCGCGTCCCTCATTCAGCCGGGCCAGTTCCTGTTCCTCGACAGCGGCAGCACCAACCTCGCGCTTGCGAACATCCTGCCTGCGGAATTCGAGCTCACGGTGGTCACGAACTCCGTCGATATCGCTGCTGCGGTGTTGCGACGAACGGACCTGCAACTCGTCATGACCGGCGGCTTGGTCGATCAACACGTAGGCGGCAGCGTCGATCCCACTTCGGTGGAGTTCGTCAGGCGCATGAGCTTCGATATGTGCTTCATCGGCGCGTGCGCGGTATCGACGTCACGCGGCATCGGCGCATTCGGCTTGAGCGACGCTGCGTTCAAACGCGCGGTCGTCGCTGCAAGCGCGCAGAAGGTCGTGCTCGCCACGACCGCGAAACTTCATGCGCGCGCGCCTTATAGCGTGGCGAACATGAAGGAAATCGACTTCCTTATCATTGAGGAAGATGCACCGGGTGATGTGCTCGCGGCGCTGTCGAAGTCCGGCCCAACGGTGATGACCGCGGTGGAAAAATCATGAGCGAGGCCAATCTGGGAGTATCGTCCAATCGCTCCGGGACGCGTCTTGCCACACGTCTTGCGTTTCTCGTGGCCGGCTTCAGCATTGCGTCGTGGGCGCCTCTCGTGCCGTTCACGAAGGGCAGGCTCGGTGTCGACGACACCACGCTCGGCCTGCTGCTTTTGTGCATCGGCTTAGGCTCGGTCCTGGCGATGCTTCTCGCGGGCATGCTCACCGCGCGCTACGGCAGCAAGCCGGTAATCGTGGCCGGAGGCGTGGGACTCGTCCTGACCTTGCCGTTTCTCGCGGTCGTCAATACGCCGGCTGAATTAGGCATAGCGCTGTTTTTGTTCGGTGCATCGCTAGGCTCGCTCGAAGTGGCAATGAACGTTCATGCCGTCGAAGTCGAACGTGACGCGGGACGGCCGCTCATGTCGGGGTTCCATGCCCTGTTCAGCGTAGGTGGGTTCGCCGGATCGAGTCTCATGACGTTCCTGCTGTCGATGCATGTCGGCACGCTGGCGGGCACCCTCCTTTGCTCGGCACTCGTGCTCGGAACGTTGGTCCTCGCAACGCCCAGACTTCTGCCTTATGCAAAGAGCGAAGGCGGGCCTATCTTTGCCGTGCCGCGCGGCATCGTGCTGTTGCTCGCCATTCTCGCTGCCATCACGTTCCTCGCCGAGGGCGCGGTGCTCGACTGGAGCGCGCTGCTCGTCTCGGACACGGGTCTCGTCGGCAAGAACGAAGCGGGGCTCGGATACGTCCTCTTTTCGATTGCAATGACAGGCGGGCGTTTATGCGGCGATGCCGTCATCAAGCGGCTCGGCGAGCGCGCGGTCATGTTCTGGGGCGGCGTGCTGACCATCGTCGGATTCGTGCTTCTGCTCACGGGTCCCATCGCCTTCGTTGCGCTTGGCGGCTTCGTGCTGGTGGGGCTTGGAGCATCGAACACGGTGCCGATTCTTTATCGTCGAAGCGGAACGCAGCGGCTCATGCCACCCGCGCTTGCGGTAGCCGCGGTGACGATAGTGGGTTACGCCGGGATTCTGTCAGGGCCTGCGGGAATCGGCTTCATAGCGGGACAAGTGGGCCTTCCCGGCGCCTTCTGGGTCGTCGTCGTTTTGCTGTGTCTCGTGCCGTTATGCGCGCGGACCGTGACGGCCAAGCAAAGCGACGCTCGATGAAGATGCAGCCAGCTATCGTGGCTGCATCCCGACGAGCGCTCGAACCAATCAGAACCGATGCCGCAGCCCAACCGTTCCGACCACCTGGTTGGCCGTGGACGAAGCGCCGCCCGAGGTATTGATGAAGGCCACGTATTGCGCGCCGATTGCGTGCTGATACATCGCTTCGGCGTACACGTCCGTGCGCTTGGAGAACGAGTAGATGGCTTGCAGATCGACCTGGTTGTATTTCGGATCGTCGCCGAAAGTGCGGCTGTTGGCGGCGTGGCCGTCGGTATAAGTATCGGCTATACCGAGACTGATCGCGGGCGTCAGCGCATACTTCGCGTTCACTTCGTAGTTATAGAAGCTCATCGCGCCGTTCACCGAGTTGAACGATGTCGTGCCTTGATAGACGCTGCGCGTGAACACGAAGCCGATGAGCGCCGGACCGTACGCATAGTTCGCGCCGGCGCCGAGCACCCATTCGCGCGATGCACCGACCACGAAGCCGCCGGTGCCATTGGCGGTCGCTTCGGCGACATCGATGGCACCGGCCGTGTTCGCGCCGTTCGAGCCATTGATCTGCAGATAGCCGACCGCGACGTTGAACGGTCCGTAGCTGTAACTGCCGCCCGCGCTGTAGGCGCGGTTCATCGAAAAGTCCGTGCTGTTGGAGAACGCGTACAGTGCTCCGAACTTGAGTCCGGCGTACGAACTGCTCATGTACTTGACCGCGTTGCTCATGCGGACCGAGTGATTGAGGTTGTCGTTATCGAACGGATGGGCGAAGCCCGTGTCGCCGAACGAGCCTGCGGTTGCGGACAGCGGCGCGACGAAATCGACGAGCGAATCGTACTGGCGTCCCAGCGTCAGCGCGCCATAGTCGCTCGATGCAAGGCCCACATATGCCTGACGGCCGAACTCGCGTCCGTTCTGGCCCAGGCGGCCGGTCTGCAGGTTGAAGCCGTTCTCGAGCACGAAGATGGCCTTCAATCCGCCGCCGAGATCTTCCGAGCCACGCAGTCCCCAGCGGCTGCCGTTGATATTGCCGCTCGTGGCCTGCCAAAGCGAGCCTTGCGAGCCCCCTTTGGCGACGTTATTCGTGTACATCAGGCCGGCATCGATCAAGCCGTACAGCGTGACCGAGCTCTGCGCCCGTGCGTTAGCGCCGATCAACAGCAATGGCAGCATCCATGCGATTCGCGTTTTTTTCATGCCTGCACTCCGGACGAGTTGACGGGGACTCTGTCGAGAGGTTAGCGACCGAATCGTCAAATGCAAAATAGCCGCTTGAACACATGATGAAGATGTTGCGATATCGCCGATTCGGCTCGCGGTCGAGCGCGCTGTCGTAATGACGAAATATTGGCGGACTATCGTTTTCGCGCGTTTCGGGCAAACGCTGGTACAAGCGCATTTACCGCATTCATCAGATGTACGGATTGGCGAAAGCCGTTGCAGAGCGCCCCAGAAAGAAGGATTGTCACCGGCAAAGCGACAAGCCGCACCAGTGCGATACGCTCGAGCATGTACGCAGCTTCAATGCCCGACCATCTTGCCGAAGTCATTGTCGAGCCGCGCCAGCGAACTCGCGATATGCGCGCGATTGCTCTTGATCCACTTGTCCTGCTCGGCGATACGCGCATTCGCATCTTTCAGCATGCGCGTCATTTCCGAAGGCTGCGGGCCGCCCACGGTCGCGCGATCGTTCACGATCGCCACCGGGTCCAGCGTCGAGCGGAACTCGGCTTCGCTCATCGGAAAATCGCCGGCGTAGGGCGTGCCTTCGACCGTTTGCCTGTAGATGCGCTGCGCATCGGCGTAAGGAAAGTCGAGCGGCTTGATGTCCTTCTGCCGCGCATATTCCACCACGTTCGACGCAAAATGATGGCCGACCCGGAACGGCAGTTTGTACTTGCGCATGAGGACATCGGCCACTTCCTGCGATGCCGTCCAGTCGCTATTGAGCTCTTCGAGTGCGCGGTTCGGGTCGATGACGAGCGAGTTCAGCACCTCGTCGAAGCCCTTGAGCGCTGCAATGCCGCTTTCGACCATCTCGTTGTTGGCCTTCACGTCCTTCGGATCGCTCATGCCCGGCGGCAGGTTATGCGCTTGCATCACGACGCCTTCCGCCTGCGAGATTGCCGTCGATGCGTCCGAGCGCGTGCGAATCAAAAGCCCCGGGTTACGCTTTTGCGGCATGGCGCTCGATACGTACGTATTGGCGCCGCCTTCCTGCAAGAGAATCCAAGGGCGCGACTCGGCGTATTGCGTCATCACGTCCTGAATGAAGGCGCCGGTATGCAGCGCCACGCTCGTGACGACCGCACCAGCCTCCACGGGTTCATCGACGGAAGAAATCTGCGACGCGTCGTACGCGTTGTCGACGAGCGCATTGAAGCCGAGATACTGCGCCATGCGCTCGCGATCCAGCGGCCAACTCGTACCGTTCAGCACTGTCGTTCCCATCGACGAACGGTCCACGCGCTTGTATGTCTCGCGAATTCGCTGCGCATCGCGGTCGAGGCCGGCGGCGAAGCCTAGCAAGTAATGGCCATAGCTGTTGGGCTGCGCGGCCACGCCGTTCGTGTAGTTCGGCACGACCACGCTCTTGTATTTGTCGGCGAGGCGCACGATGGTGGCGGTCGTGGTGTTGAGCTGATCGGCGAGATTGAGCAGGTCGTCGCGCAGGATCGCGGAACGGTAAGTCGCGTGCATGTCCTGACTGGAGCGTCCGGCGTGCAGTAGCGTGATGTCTTCGCCCGCTGCCTTGATCAGAAGCGGCTCGAAGGTAATGACGGTTCGCGGTCGCTTCGCGCCAGGCTGGTCGCCGTCGGCGATCACCTTGGCGACGCCAGCGGCCAGGCGCGGCGCCATCGATTTGTCGAGCAAGCCTTCGCTCGTGTTGATGACGACGGTCGCCTTGTTGATCTCGCCGAGCCAGAAGAATTCATCGTGAGGTGGAACCTGCTGCGCAAACGCCGGCGACGCGGCAAACATGGCAAACACGACAGCAGCAATCGATGCGCGTCCAAGCAATCTCATGGTAGGAATTCGCGGATTGGGAAGTCGCGATTATAGGAGCGCAACCGCTTTGTTTGCTGGGCGCCTGGCCTGGACGGATTTGTTCTGCATTCCCCGAGCGCCCAATTCACGCGTCATGCCAATCCGTCAGTCAACTGCATCGACTTCGCCAGCGCGAGCGCCGTGTCGCCGTCGATAACGAGCCCCTTGACGATGCCACTGCGCAGCAACGCAATCGTCGCGCGTACTTTTTCCAGACCGCCCGTCAGAAGCACGACATTGCGACCGCGTAATTCGTCCGTGGCGATGGCGACCGTCCGTTCGCTGAGCGGATGCTTGATCTCGCGGCCGTCGATATCGAACAGCTTGCCGAGCGAATCGCAGACGGCGCCGCTTTCCTGGATATTGCGCAGCTCGTCCGCCGTCATGATGTCCTGTGTCCGCAGCACCGACGTTTCCTCGAGTTCGCCCACGCTGATGAGATAAAGATCGGCGTTCTGCGCGAGATGCATTGCGTCCTGCACGATGCGCTGCTCGAAAAAGACCTTCCGGTCCGCCACCGAATTGGCGATGAACGGAACGGGCAAAAAATGCACCTCGCCGCCGGTGCGCGCCGCGAAGAACTGCACGACTTCGAACGGGTTCGATGTCGAGTTCCGCTTGAGCGACCCGAGCAGCGAGACGAATCGCGCCTGCGGATTGCGCACGCCCGCAAGCTGCGTCGCCACTTGTTCTATCGTGCGTCCCCAGCTCACGCCCACGGTAATGGGCCCGTCCAGCAGCTTGCCCTTCAGAAAGCTCGCGCCCGCCGCGCCGACCGCGCGCCGGCTGATGGCCGCGCGAATGCGATCCGCTTTGGGATCGGCGGGCCCGTCGGCGAATCCCAAGGTTGGCGTGGCAATGCAGAAGTCGAGGCCGAAGCAACGCGCAATGGCCTGTTCGACTTCGATATCGCGCGCGGATTCATGGTTGATCGTCACGTTGATGAGCCCGCGATCGCGCGCCTCGGACAGCAGGCGATTCACGCGGCTGCGATGCAGACCGAGCCGCGAGGCCGTCTGCTCCTGATTCAAACCACCGACGTAATACAGCCACGCAGCGCGGACGATCAGCGCGTCGTCGGACTCGTGGGCAAGGTTCAGCTCCAGCATTTAGGTGTTTCCCCTCGTTTATGCACACCATCTTGACAAAGCCCACCCTGAAAATCAAACTCATCACAAATGTCGCGCATGACGACAAATGTGCAAAACGATGGCTGGAGACACGGAGACAGCATGAGCCACGTAATCGGCGTCGATGGTGGAACGGAAAGCATTCGTGCACGCGTTTTCGATTTGACCGGCTCCTGTCTTGGATCGGCCGCGCAGCCGTACGCCACGCAGTTTTCGGCGGGCGCGCGCGCCGAGCAGAATCCGGAAGACTGGTGGAATGCCATGGGCACGGCGGTTCGGCATGCCGTAAAGGAAGCGGGTATCGCGCCCGCCGACATCGATGCCATGGCGCTAGCCACCACGAGTTGCAGCGTCGTCGCGCTCGACGCGCAAGGCGCGGCGCTGCGTCCGGCCATCATCTGGATGGATGTACGCGCCGAAGCCGAAGCCGCCGACGTGCTCGCCACCGGCGATCCGGCGCTCGTCGTCAACGGCGCGGGCGAAGGTCCGGTATCGGCGGAATGGATGATCCCGAAAGCATTGTGGATCGCGCGTCACGAGCCCGAGATATACGAACGTGCGGCGACCATCTGCGAGTATCAGGACTTCATGAACTTGCGGCTCACGGGCCGGCGTTGCGCGAGCCTCGATAACGCGTCGATCCGCTGGCATTACTCGACCGAGCGCGGAGGTTACGCGAAGAGTCTGCTCGCGGCGCTGAAGCTCGATTCGCTGCTCGACAAGTGGCCCGACGCCGTTATTGCGCCAGGCGAAGTGGTCGGGACGTTGAGCGCGCGTGCCGCCGAACATTTGCAGTTGCCGCAGAGCGTCAAGGTCGTGCAAGGCGGCGCGGATGCGCTCATCGGCATGATCGGAATCGGTGTTGCGAAGCCGGGACAAGTGGCGCTCATCACCGGGTCGTCGCATCTGATGTTCGGCGTCTCCGACCGCTCGGCCGCCGCCAAGGGCCTGTGGGGCACGTATGCCGATGCCGTCTATCCCGGCCGGCACATCATCGAAGGCGGACAGACATCGACGGGCTCCATCGTCAACTGGTTGCGGCGGCTCGCGGGCGGCAATCTCGATCTCAAGGCGCTCAACAACGAAGCCCGCGAGATCGCGCCGGGCTGCGACGGTCTGCTCGCGCTAGATCATTTTCAGGGCAACCGCACACCTCATGTCGATGCGCTGTCGCGCGGCGCCTTCGTCGGACTGACGCTCGCGCACGGCATGCCGCATCTGTTTCGCGCGACCATCGAAGGCATCTGCTTCGGCTCGCGCCTGATCTTCGAGCGCATGGCGCAGGCGGGTTTTCCCGCGAGTGAAATCACCATCGGCGGTGGCGTGGTCGCGTCCGACCTGTGGCTGCAACTCCATGCCGATATCGCGGGCTTGCCGGTGAGCGTGCCCAAGGCGAGCGAAGCGCCGTCGCTCGGCGCGGCCATTCTTGCCGCGACGGGCGTCGGCCATTTCGGCTCCATCGACGAAGGTATTTCGGCCATGGTGAAACCGGGCCGCCGCATTGAACCGAGAGCAGCGGAAGCCGCCCGCTACGACGAGATTTACGAACGGTATCAGAAGCTTTATCCGGCCCTGCGCGGCTTTAGCGAGCGACCTTCCGCGTAAGCGAGGCCTGCCGAAGCCCGCACGCCGAGATACCGGTCCGCGCATTCATCGAGAACCCTCCAATCAGAGTCGAAACCATGCTTTCGCAATCCAAGCCTCCATTGCTAGACCTTTATCGCACGATGCGCCGCATCAGAACCTTCGAGGAACATGTCGCCGAGCTGTATGCGCGCGAGCTGTCGGCGGGGTCGATGCTGCATCTGTCCATCGGCGAAGAGGGCGCGGCGGCGGGTGTCGTCGGCGCGTTGCAGCCGCAGGACAGCTTCACGACGCACCATCGCGGCCACGGCATCTTTCTCGCGCGCGGCGCCGAGCCCAACCGGATGATGGCGGAAATCGGCGGCAAGGCTTCCGGGTACTGCCGTGGAAAGGGCGGCTCGATGCATATCGCCGACATGGCGTTGGGTCACCTCGGCGCGAATGCGATCGTCGGCGGCGGCATCTCGCATGTGGTCGGCGCGGGCCTGAGCTACAAGCTCCTGAAGAAAGATGCGATATCGGTGGCGTTCTTCGGCGATGGCGCCATGCAGCAAGGCATTCTCTACGAGAGCATGAACATGGCGGCGCTGTGGGACCTGCCGGTGCTTTTCGTGTGCATCAACAATCAATATGGCATGGGCACGCGGATCGACAAGGCGACACGCTCCACCGCCTTCGACAAGCGCGCCGAGGCGTTCGGCCTGCGCACGGGCATGGTGGATGGCGAGGATGTCGAAGCCGTGCTCGACGTGGCGGAAGACCTGGTCTCGGGCGCGCGCGCTGGCAAGCCCGGCTTCATGGCGATCTCGTGCTTCCGCTTCTTCGGTCATGGCCGCATGGACAAGAGTCCGTACCGCACGCCCGATGAAGAAGAAGTGGGACGCAAGCGCGATCCGATCGTCCGTGCGCGCGGCACGCTGATCGAGCGCCACGCGGTGACCGCCGCCGAGATCGACGCACTCGATGCCGAGATCAGCCGCGAGATGAGCGACGCGATCGACTTCACCGCGAACTCTGCCGCGCCTGCGCTCGACACCATGTTCGAGGATGTCTACGGCGTCGGCGAGCCGCAACCGGAATCCGTTCGCTCGCGTCTGGAACGCGTGCTGGCAAGGAGCTGATATGTCCAGTCTGACCAGAATCACTTACCGCGACGCGCTGCGCCAGGCGTTGCGCGACGCCATGCAGGCCGATGACACCGTCGTCGTGATCGGCGAGGAAGTCGGCGTGTACGGCGGCGCGTATGGCGTCACGAAAGACCTCATCAAGGAATTCGGTACCGCGCGTTTGATCGATACGCCGATCAGCGAGCCCGCCATCGTCGGCGCGGCCGTGGGCGCGGCGATGACCGGCCTGCGACCGGTCGCGGAACTGATGTACGTGGACTTTCTCGGCATGACGATGGATCAGGTCGGCAATCAGGCAGCGAAAATCCGCTATATGTTCGGCGGACAGATCGGTGTGCCGATGGTCTTGCGCACGCAAGGCGGCACGGGCCGGTCGGCGGGCGCGCAGCATTCGCAGAGTCTCGAAGCGCTCGCCATGCACACGCCCGGCTTGCGCCTTGCCATGCCCGCCACGGCTTCCGATGCCTACCATCTGCTGCGTCACAGCCTGACCTTGCCGGACCCCGTCGTGTTCATCGAGCACAAGGCGCTCTATGCACGCAAGGAAGACGCGGACCTGACCACGCCCATCGCGCCATGGGGCAAGGCAGCGGTGCGGCGCAACGGCAAGGACGTCACGCTCGTCACGTATTCGCGCATGGTGTATGTCGCGCTCGAAGCCGCCGAGGCGCTGGCGCGCAATGGCGTCGATGTCGAAGTGATCGACTTGCGCACGCTCAATCCGCTCGATATGGAAACCGTGGTGGCGTCGGTGAATCGCACGGGGCGCGCGGTCGTCGTCACCGAGTCGGCTTCGACGTGCGGCGTCGCCTCCGAGATCGCGGCGCGCATCTCGGAGGAGTGCTTCGACTTCCTCGAGGATCCGGTGCTCAGGCTCGCGGGCGAAGACGTGCCGATCTCGGTGTCGCCCGCGCTCGAAAGCGCGAGTATTCCGACGGCGCAACTCATCGTCGACATGATCTCGAACATGGTGCCGGCATGAGCAAGTCCCTGTTGCTGCCGCGCCTGGGCGAAACGATGGAGCAGGGGCGCGTGGTCGAGTGGTTCAAGAAGCCGGGCGAGTCTTTCACGCGCGGCGAGACGCTCGTCGAAATCGAAACGGACAAGACGGTCGTGGAGATGCCCGCGCTCGCCGATGGCGTGTTGCGCAAGATCGTCGCCGAGGTGGGCGACGATGTCGATGTCGGCGGCATGCTCGGCGAATACGACGTGATCGGCGAAGAGAGCAGCGCCGTGCCCGAGGAGGCCGCCGCCGCCGCGCCTGCCGTTGCCGCTGCTCCTGCGCCTGAAATGCGTTCGCAGGCAGCGAGCACCCGCCAGGACGTCACGACCGGCTTGCGCGCCACGCCCGCCGCACGACGCGTGGCGCGGCAAGGCGGTATCGCGCTCGACGACATCGCCGGAACGGGACGACGCGGGCGCATAGAACGCCACGATGTCGAAGCACGCGTGAACGACACAGGTTGCGTCGGCGACGCAAATCAGGCACGCGAAGTCTCGGCAGAAGGCGTGCTCTATCGCAATCTGCCGCGCGGTCGCGTGGCGTATCGCGAATGGCGCGCGCCGAACGCGAGCGGCGCCCCGCTCGTGCTGCTGCACGGTTTCTCCGGCGACGCGCAAGTATGGTCCGCGCTCGCAAGCCAGTTGCAGCGGCGTGGCAAGCACGTCATCGCACCGGACTTGCCTTCTCACGGCGCCACCGATTTCGACAGCGCCGACGTGGATGGCATGGCTGCCGCGATCCTCGCGCTGATCGAGGATCTAGGGCTCGGCGGCATCGAACTCGCCGGGCATTCGCTGGGCGCGGCGGTCGCCACGAAAGTCGCAACGGCGCTCAAGTCGAAAGTGCGGCGCCTGACCTTGATCGCGCCCGCCGGATTCGGCACGGAGATCGACGACGACTTCATCGACGGCATGGCGCACGTGCAAAAAGGCGGCGGGCTCATGCATCTGCTGCGCCGCTCCGCGCTCAATCCGCCGCTTCTGTCCGCGCAACAACTCGATCAGATGGCGGGCGCCATCAGCAAGCGCGGCGCGCTGGCGGCGCTAGCGGGCAATCTCGTCAGCAGCGGGCGTCAGCAGATCGATATCCGCTCCGAACTGTCCGCGCTCGCCGCGCCTTCCCGCGTGATCTGGGGGCTTGACGATCAGATCATCCCGTGGCAGCACGCGAGCCGCGCAGGGCCGGACATTCCCGTGCACTTCATCCCCCAGGCGGGTCACATGCCGCATTGGGATCAACCGCAGAAGGTGGCGGCGCTCTTCATATAACACGCAGTCGAATAGAACAGGAGACAAACATGGAAGACAGCAACAGCCAGGAACCGGAGTTCTCGCGCCGCCGTCTGCTTGGCATGGCGGCCGCCGTCGGCGGTACGCAGTTCGCCCAGATGCTGTTCGGGGCGACGAGCGCCCAGGCGCAAACGCCGGCATCGTCGCCGCAAGGCGGCAAGCCGCTGAAGATCGCGGTGGTGGCGCAGCAGATGTCCGCGCAATCCGACCAGCGCTCGTGGAACGGCCTGCAGCAGTGGCTCAAGAAGTCGGGTCTCGACAAGACCTGGCAGATCAAGCAGACCGATGCAAAGGGCGATCCGGGTCAGCTCGTGAGCCAGATCGAGGATGCGATCACCGCGAAGTCCGATGCCATTCTCGTGCTGTACGGCACGTTGACTGCGGCGAAGAGCGCGCTCGATCACCTCACGGCATCGAAGATTCCGTTCTTCAGTCTCGACTCGGGATGGCAGGCGCCCGCCATTGCGGACATCACCAGCAACAACTACGCAATGAGCGCGCAGACCTCGCAGTTCATGATCGATACGTTATTGGCCCAGGGCAAGACCAAGGCCAACATGTGCGCGATCATCGCGAACTTTCACCACGGTACGCGCAAGCGCGGCAAGGTGATGAAGACGGCCCTCACGGAAAACGAATGGATTTCGCTCAAGAACGAACGCGTGATCCAGTATTCCGGTTTCTACGAGGCGACGCAGAACACCGTCAACGACTGGCTCACGACCTACGGCAAGGATCTCGATGTGATCTGGTGCCCGTGGGACGAACCGGCCATGGCGGCGGCAGAAGTCGTCATGTCGCGCGGCATGCAGGACAAGATCATGGTGATCGGCCACGACGGGCATCCCACGGCACTCGACCGCATGCGCAAGCCGAACTATCCGTTGATCTGCACGACGGCGCAGGCCTTCGAAGTCTGGGGCGCCTACACCGGCTGGCTCATCAACGAGATCGTGGCGAAGGGTGGCGACGCGAAGAAGCTCGTGCCGGTTCCAACCGTTGAATTCCCCGCGCCTCTCTTGGTGCGCGGCGTGAATATCCCCGGGCCGAACGAGCCGACCTATAACGCGAAAGATCTGTACTACATCTATCGCGACCGCGCCGTGGCCGGCATGTGATGGGCGGCGGGCCGGCCGCGCGTATCCACGCCGGCCCGCCGTGTCAGGAGACAGACACATGAATGACAATCTGGCGAAGGGAACCCCTCGCCTGAGCGCTCGTGGCGTGGAAAAGAGCTTCCACGGCAATCCGGCGCTGCGCGGCGTCGATCTCGACTTGTGGGGCGGCGAAATGCTCGCGCTCGTCGGCGCGAACGGCGCGGGCAAATCCACGCTGGTCAAGATCATTTGCGGCGCGCAGCAAGCCGATGCAGGCAAGCTCTCTATCGACGGCAAGCCGGTCTCGATGAAGAGCGTCGGCGACGCGCTCGCCTCGGGCATCGCGGTGGCGCATCAGCAGATCGCGGTCATCTCGACGCTGACCGCCGCCGAGAACATCATGCTCGGACGCGAACCGTTGAGCGGCGGCCTGATCCGCTCGCGCGCCTTGCGAGTCGAAGCGAGCCGCTTCGCGCAGCGCTTTGGCATCGATATCGATCTCGACCGGGAATGCGGCGATCTCACGCTCGGCGAGAACAAGATTCTCGACATCCTGAAGGCGCTGGTGAGCGAGCCCGCCATTCTGATTCTCGATGAACCGACCGCCTCGCTCACGCTCAACGAAAGCCGCAAGCTCTTCAGCTTTCTGCGCGATCTCAAGTCGCACGGCTTGTCGATTCTTTTCATCTCGCATCACCTGAACGAGATTTTCGAGCAGTGCGATCGCGTGGCCGTGCTCAAGGACGGCGCAAAAGTGCACGATGGCCTCGTCGCCGAAACGACGTTGCAAGAAGTGGTGCATCTGATGGTCGGACGCAGGATCGAGGATCAGAACTGGTCGTCTTCCGCGTCTCGCGACACTGTCACGACGCGCATTCAAGACGCGCGCATCGGCAATCTCGATGTGCCCGATCTCGTCGTGCATGCGGGCGAGATCGTCGGCATTGCAGGCGTGATGGGCGGCGGGCAGACCGGCGTGCTGGAAGCGCTCGCGGGATCGATGAGCGCGAAGGTCACGGGCGAATGCATCGTCAATGGCAAACGCGGATTGCCGCGCGATGTCGCCGATGCGATCGGCCGTGGCGTGTATCTGGTCGCCGATGAGCGCTTGCGCAAGGCGCTCTTTCCGGGATTGACCGTCGAAGAGAATCTGATGACCGGCACGCTCGAACAAACGAGCCGCGGCGGCTTCATGCAGCACACGCTCATGCGCGGGCTCGCGCACGACACCGTGAAGCAACTGGGTATCAAGTGCAGCGGCATCGGGCAGGACGTGCTTCAGCTATCCGGCGGCAATCAGCAGAAAGTCGCGTTCGGCCGCTGGCTGATTCGCATGGGCCGAAGTCACGCGGCGAAGCAGCCGCTGCTGCTGCTCGACAATCCGACCGAGGGCGTGGATGTCGGCAGCAAGGCGGAAATCTATGCGCTGATTCACGAACTGGTCAAGGCGGGCGCGAGCGTGCTGATTGCGAGCGCCGAGTTCGAGGAAATGCTCAAGCTATGCGACCGCATTTACTGCATCGCCGATGGCGTGGTGGGCGAATGTCTCGACCGCACCGAATTTTCCGAAGCAAGACTCTTGCTCGAGGTGAACTGAAATGAAAGGACAGACCTTGGCCGCCAAAAGATCCGAAGACCCCGCCGCTCACGCGCCACGCAGCTTCGACTTCAGTCATCTCGCGAGCCGCTGGGGCACGGTCGCGGCGGCGGTGATCATTTTCATCGCGTTCGCGCTCGGCACCGACCGCTTCGTGTCGATCGACAACATCAGCAATGTGCTCGTGCAGATCTCCGTGCTGATGGTCATCTCGTCGGGGCTGACCGTGGCAGTGGCAAGCGGCGAATTCGACTTGTCTATCGGTCAGGCAGCGAGTCTCGCGGGCGTACTCGTCGCCGGCATGCTCGTGCTGGCGCACTTGCCAGTGCCGCTTGCCATTGCGGTGGCAATCGTTTCGGGCGTCGTGATCGGGCTCGTCAACGGCCTGCTCGTGACCATGCTGCGCATTCCCTCGCTGATCGCGACGCTCGCGATGGGACCCATCGCGCTCGGTGTCAATTACGCGTACACGGGCGGCGATTCGATCTATGCGCAGATGCCCGACAGCTTCTACGCCATTGCCAAGGGCACGGTGTTCGGCGTGATCCCGATGCCTATCGTCATTGCGCTCGTTACCGTGTTCGTCTTTTACGTGCTGCTCAATCGAACGCGGCTCGGGCGCAGCGTCATCGCGACGGGCGCGAACATTCAGGCGGCGCGTCTGTCGGGCATCAAGGTGAACCGCGCGCGTGTCACGGCGCTCGTGCTGTCGGCGGCGGGCGCGGCGCTCGGCGGCGTGATGCTGACCGCACGACTCGGCACGGGTCAATCCGGTGCGGGCGATGCTTACCTCATGGACAGCCTCACCGCCGTGTTCCTCGGCATGACCGCATTCAAGCCGGGACGCGCGACCATTCAGGGCACGTTGGTCGGCGTCGTCATCATCGGCATGCTGGATAACGGCCTGAATCTGATCGGCGCGCCGTTCTATTTGCAGAACATCGTGCGCGGCATCGTGATGATCGCGGCTGTCGGGCTGGCGGTCTTACGCGGCGAGATTCGCTTCTTCCGCTAATCGCCTCACGTGCACGAATACCTCACGAAACAAGGAGTCGGACATCATCATGAGCAAAGCATCGAATGGACGGGTGGCGCTGGTGACGGGCGCGAGCAGGGGCATTGGCCGGGCGCTGGCGTTGGGACTAGCCGACGATGGCTTCGATGTCGTCGTCAACGATATCGAACGGCAGCGCGATGCGCTCGAAGGCGTGGCAAAAGAGATTCGCGGCAAGTCGCGGCGCGCGTTCGCGCTCTATGCCGATGTCAGCGACAAACAGCAGGTAACGGACATGATCGCGGCGGCCATCGCTCAGGCGGGTCAGGTCGACGCCGTCGTCAATAACGCGGGCATTCTGATCGCACGGTCGGTGGATGAACTCGCCGAGCACGAATGGGACGCGGTGCTCGATGTCAACGCGAAAGGCACGTTCCTCGTGACGCAAGCCTTGTTGCCGCACATGAAGGCGCGCGGGTACGGACGCATCGTGAATATCGCGTCGATTGGCGGCAAGCATGGCGCGCCGCTGCAAGCGCATTACTCGGCATCGAAGGCGGCGGTCATGGGCTTCACACGCGTGCTCGCGCAGGAGATAGGCCCGTTCGGCATCACGGCCAACGCGGTGTGTCCGGGCATTATCGTGACGGACATGGGGCGCACGAATCTCGAGGACCCTGCAATCGCGAAGCAGTGGGTCGACAAGACCGCGCTCGCGCGGCTCGGACAACCCGAAGACGTGGCCGGGCCGGTGTGCTTCTTTGCCTCCGATGCCTCCGCTTTCGTGACCGGACAATCGCTCAACGTGTGCGGCGGGATCGTGCTGAGTTGACTCGTTTCTCAAGGCAGATTCCATGTATCTCGACAAACTCAGACTCGATGGCAAGCGCGCGGTCGTAACGGGCGCGGCGCGCGGCATCGGCCAGGCGACAGCCGAAGCGCTGGCCGAAGCAGGCGCCGAAGTCGTGCTCACCGATCTTGATCCCGCCGCGCTCGCTGCCGCCGTCGATGCTTTAAACACGAAGGGCTTCGCGGCTCACGGCGTGCCCTTCGACGTGACCGATCCGGCCGCGCCGCAACGTATTCACGATGACATTGCCGCGCGTATCGGCGCGATCGACATTCTCGTCAACAACGCGGGCATCGCCATCTCAAACGAGCCGGCGGAGACGATGTCGGATGAGGTGTGGAACAAGGTCCTCGACGTGAATCTGAATGGCTTGTTTCGCTGTTGCCGCGCGTTCGGTAGATCGATGCTCGAACGCGGCAGCGGGGCAATCGTGAACGTCGGTTCGATGGCGGGGTTCATCGCGACGCGACCGCAGGAGCAGGCGAACTACAACGCGTCGAAGGCGGCGGTGCATCATCTGACGCGCTCGCTCGCGGTGGAATGGGCATCGCGCGGTGTGCGGGTCAACGCGGTTGCGCCGACGTATATCGATACCGATCTCGTCAGGAAGGTATCGATGGACCCGAACTTGCGACAGTATTGGGTAGGCGGCACACCGATGGGCCGCCTCGGACGCGTGGACGAAATCGCGTCCGTCATTTTGTTCCTTGCCAGCGACGCCGCGAGTTTGATGACTGGGTCCATCGTCGTGGCGGACGGCGGTTATCTTTGCTGGTGAGATGCGGTCGCTGTCTTCAGGTAACGCTCTGGCGCATCAAGCCTTGGCAATGCGCGCGGCGTGGATTTTCAAGGTCAATCCTGCGCCGCGAACTGCATCATGCGCTGCCTCAAGTCTTCCGGCAGCGCGACCGAAGCCTGATCGTCGAACGAAAACAGCACGACGGTCTGCTCGATTTTCGCGCGCAACTCATCTTCGACCGCAGCTTCAAGACGGAGTTTGATCGAACTTCTGCCCAGATCGCGGACCTTCAGGGAGCAACGAAGCGTTTGTCCATGCTTGCTCGGCGCGACGAAATCCGCCTGAATATGCACCGTGGGAATGCCGAGTCTTTGCGTGCCGATGAAATGTGCGTAATCCACGCCCAGTCCGTCATTGAACCAGTCCTCGAGCACCTCATGGAACAGGACGAAGTATTGCGGATAGAACACGATGCCGGCAGGATCGCAGTGCTGAAACCGCACGAGCTTGTCGCAATGAAAGGTCCTGTCTGTCGTCATGTCGCGGCTCCGGTCGAAAGTAGATGTCGGCGACATCATCACATGAGAGAAAAACTGGAGCTATCCTTGGCAATGCGGATGGCTTCATCGAACGATGCAGCCGTCGCCACGTGCCGATGGTTCACACTCACGAGCCAGCCCTCCGAGGCAAGGCACCAGCGAATCTTTCCGCTGTCCATCAGCGCCGAAAACCAGCGCCAAAGGGAAGCGTCGTCCGCATTCGCGCACGCGGCCGCCAGCGCGCGCGTTTCGCGAAGTTGCTGAACGTCGATCATCGACGTCGCTTTCTTGGTCATGGTCGTGCTAGCGGTTGGCATGAGACAGCACCTCGTCGATCACAAGCTGGTTGCCGAGCGAATTTTCGAGCGTGAATGCAAGCGGTTCGCCCGGCCGAAGCACCGCCGCGCCGAAGTTTTCGACCATCGACTGATACTGATCGACATCGCCGAACTCGACGGTCTCCGCTTTGCCCGTTCCATCCAGGCGGATATGAACCTTCGCGTCGCCGTACACGCCAGGGTTGAACGGCGCATCGAGCGAGAGCCAGCCTTTCGATCCATGAAAGATCATATGCTGGCGGCGCGCGAGTTGAGTGCCGCAGTAAAAGTGTAGATCGAAGCCAGAAAACGTGAGGTCGCAGACCGCGAGCTTGTCGGTGCCGTAACGCGGATCGATGGTGATGTCCGCGCCGATCGCAAGCGGCTCGAGACCAGTCGCCATGCGCGTGGTGACGACCGGATAGACGCCGATATCACGCACACCGCCGCCGCCCAATGCGAGATCGTTTTTGAGTGCATGGGGATCGTCGTTGAAATACGTAAAGGAGCCTTCCACGAGCCGCAGTTCGCCAAGTGTCCCGCGCGCGATGCACTCCTGCACAAACGCCCATTGCGGATGGTGCGCCACCATGAACGCCTCGCCACAGACGAGACCCGTCGAATCGCGCAGCGCGATCAACTCCCGAACTTGCGAAGCCGTCATGGCGATGGGCTTTTCGCACAGCACATGCTTGCCGGCGAGAAGCGCTTTTTTGCACCACTCGAAGTGACTCGCCGTTGGCAGCGGAATGTAGATGGCATCGACCTGATCGCTGGCGAGAACTTCGTCGTAACTTGCATATGCGTGTGCGATGTCGTGTCGTGCAGCGAAAGCGGCCGCGCGCTCGCGATCGCGTGCCGCCACGCACACCACGCGGCCATTGGACGACCGCTGAATGGCGGGCACCACGAACTTGTCGGCGATTTTCGCGGCGCCGAGCACGCCCCAACGAACTGTCTCTTGCATGATGATTGTCCCTTGCAGTCAGCACACTGTTTGCAAGCGATCCGCGCAGATGCGCAGCACTTCGTCCGGATCGCGCCGCCACCAGTTTTCTTTCGAGAAAATCTCGACTTCGACGAGTCCGTCATATCCGGCTTGCTCGACGTTACTGCGCACGGCCGCCAGGTCGATGCCGCCATCGCCCATCATGCCGCGATCGAGCAACAGATCGCGTGTCTCGCGCAACCAGTCGCATACATGAAACGCGAGCAGGCGATCGTCTTGTCCCGCCCGCCCGATCGATGCCTGAAGCGCCGGGTCCCACCAACAATGATAGACATCGACGGCAACGCCGAGAAAGCCGCCATGTCCGGGATCGACCTGCGCGCAGATATCGAGCGCCTGCGCGAGCGTGTTGAGCACGGCGCGATCCGCCGCGTACATCGGATGAAGCGGTTCGAGCGCGAGCGGCACGCCGCACTCGCGCGCCGTATTCAGCAATTCGGCGATGCCTTCGATCACCTGTGCGCGCACGCCATTCAGATCGCGACTGCCCTCGGGCAAACCACCGACGACCATCACGAAGCAGCGTGCGCCGAGTGTCGCGGCATCGCGCAGGGCTGCCTTGTTCGCTTCGATATTCGCCTTGAATTGCGCGCGATTCGCCGCCGGCAGATATGTCGAACGGCAATAGCCCGTGACGCTCAACCCGAGCGCCCTGATCTGCCGCGCGATGTCGACGACGTTCGCGTTCTCCACCTCGTGACGCCACGGCGCGATGCCGCCAAATCCCGCTGCGGCGATGCGGTCGATCGTGACGCTCAACGCCTCGCGATGGCCAAGCGTCGCCGTGTTGATCGAGCACAGATCGAGTCTTCCCTGCAGGTTTCTCATGTTGATCCCCGTGTGATGTCGAAGGCGATCCGCCGCGATTACTCGGCGCAACCGAGCGCTGCCATGACTTTCCGCACTCGGCCGATGGCGTCGTCGGGATTGCGCAGCAGGCCGGCCTGATCGGCGAGACGAAAGACCTCGGCGAGATAGGCGGGCGGACGCATGCCGTGGTGGCCGCCAAGCATGAAGAAGTGGTCCTGAAAGCCGTTCAGATACGCGAGGAATACGACGCCCGTCTTGTAATACTGCGTCGGCGCACGAAAGATATGGCGTGACAGCGGCACGGTCGGCGCGAGCAGCGTGTGAAATGTATGGAGGTCGTCGTTGGCGAGCGCGGCGAGCGCCTGCGAAGCGGCTGGGGCAATCGCATCGAAGATGCCGAGCAGCGCATGCGAGAAGCCTCGTTCATCGCCCGCAATCAGACTTGGATAATTGAAGTCGTCGCCGGTGTACATCTTCACCTTGGGCGGCAACTGACGCCGGAAGGAAATTTCCTTGGCGTCGTCGAGCAGGGAAATCTTGATGCCATCGACATGATCGACGCTGTCGCCGATCACATCGAGGCACACTTGCGCCGCGCGCTCATACGACGATTCGCCCCAGTAGCCGGCGAGTTCCGGATCGAACATCTCGCCGAGCCAGTGCAGAATCACGGGCTCGTTACACATGGCGAGCACTTCGCGATAGACGCGCCGATAGTCGTCGGTCGAGCGCGCGACTCGCGCGAGCGCGCGGCTTGCCATGAGGATGACGCGTCCGCCGACGCGCTGCACGGCTTCGAGTTGCTCGGCGTAGGCGCGAATGACCTGATCGCAGTTGGTGATCGAACCGGGTGAGACGTGATCGGTGCCGCAGCCCGATGCGATCGACGCGCCGGGAATATCGCGCGTGCCTTCCATGGTACGCGTGATGAGTTCGAGGGCGCTGTTCCACGTCAGACCCATGCCGCGTTGCGCGGTGTCCATTGCTTCGGCAATGCCGAGACCTTGCTTGATGAGATAGCGCCGATAGTCGAGCGTGCGTTCCCAGTCGATGGCGGGTGGCGCGTTCAGTTCGCCCGCGCGCAGCGGATTGGCCACGACATGCGCCGCCGAATACGCGATGCGATTGAACGGCCGCGCGGGCGTACGCACATCGAGCGGTGTGCCTTGCAGACGGTAGCTTTCTATCGTGCCGAGCGAGGTCGGCAGCTTGAGCGTTGAGTTCATATGCGGTTCAGTATTTGTTGACGAGTAAGCCGCCATCGACACGGATGGCCTGTCCGACGCTGTATGGCAAGCCGCCGGTCGCGAGCGAGCGCACGGCCGTCGCCACTTCCCGCGGCGTGCCCCAGCGTTTGATGGCGGTGAGCCCTTGCTCCATTTGCGCGTCGTAGCGCGCGCGGGAAGGCGCTGTCATCTCGGTCTCGATCAGGCCGGGCTGCACTTCGTAGACGGCGATTCCGTGTTCGGCCAGGCGCAGCGAAAACAACGTCGTGGCCATAGACGATCCCGCCTTCGACACGCAATATTCGCCGCGCAAGGGCGACGCCGCGACCGCATTCGACGAGGTGATCGTGATGACGCTCGGATGCGCCGCCATGCTCTTGCGTATGCGAGACAGAAAGTGCCGCGCAAAAGCCTGCGTGAGAAAGAACGTGCCGCGTGTGTTGATGGCCATGCACCGGTCGAAGCTCTCGGGCGTTACATCGAGCAGATCGCCGCGCGACATGACCGACACGCCCGCGTTGTTCACGAGGCAATCTATAGGAGCGTCGAGCCGCGTTTCGATATCGTTCAGCGTGGCGTGATGCGAGGCGATATCCGCCAGATCGGATACGACGGCAATGGCACGCGCGCCGGTTTCTTCGACATCGGCGACGGCTCGATCGAGTTCGTCGGAAGCCACGGCGTCGGTCAGCGCGATATCGAAGCCCGCGCGGCCCATTTCGACGGCAATCGCATGGCCGATGCCGCGCCGGCTGCCCGTGACGAGCGCAACAGGACGCGCGCTCATAACGATGCTCCGTTCGCAATCAGATCGCGCGCAATGATCGTGCGCTGAATCTGGTTCGTGCCTTCGTAGATCTGCGTGATCTTCGCGTCGCGATAAAGCCGCTCCACTTCGTAGCCGCGAATGTAGCCGCTGCCGCCGAATATCTGCACGGCGTTGGCGCTGTGCTTGACGGCCGTGTCGCCCGCGAAGCACTTGGCCATCGAGCAGGCGATGCTCGCGCGCTCGCCGGATTCGAGACGCGCGGCGGCATCGTGCACGAGCAGGCGCGCGGCCTGAATGTCCTTCGCCATGTCGGCGAGCATCCACTGAATGCCCTGGAATTCGGCGATATGCGTGCCGAACTGCTTGCGCGTCTGCGCGTATTCGAGCGCCGCTTCGAGACCCGCCTGCGCAATGCCGACCGCGAGCGCGGCGATGCCCACGCGGCCCTTGTCGAGTGCGCTCATCATCATGTGAAAGCCGCGTCCTTCTTGTCCGAGGAGCGCGTCTTCGGCAAGCTTCACGCGGTCGAAATGAAGCTCGCCCACCTGCGATGCGCGCTGTCCCATCTTGTGTTCCTTCGGCCCCTTCGATACGCCCGCCAAGTGGCAATCGACGATAAAGATGCTCATGCCGCGCTTGCCCGCAGCCGGGTCGGTACGCGCGAGCACGAAGGCGAGGTCGGCGACGGGCGCGTTATGAATCCACAGTTTCGCGCCGCTGAGTTCCCAGCCGTCGGCGGTGCGCGTGGCCGTGGTGCGGATGCCGGAAACGTCCGTTCCCGCGTCGGATTCGGTAATGCAGTAGGCCGGACGCAACTCGGCGCGCAGCAAAGACTCCAGGTACTTCGCACGTTGCGCGTCGCTGCCATGCGCGCTCAACAACGTGCCGACGAGTTCGAGCAGGCCGCATTGATCCGCCACCGACGCATAGCCGCGCGACAACTCTTCCATCACGAGCGCGTAAGCCGTGACGTCCATTCCCGCGCCGCCGAACTGCTCCGGCACGGTGATGCCGAAGAGTCCCAGTTCGCCCATCTGCTTGTAGATCTCCGCTGGAAAACGCTCTTCGCGATCCAGTTCCTCGGCCAGCGGCCGGATGACTTCCTGCGCAAACCGCCGCGTCGTGTCGCGAATTTGCTCGTGCGTTTCCGAGAGTCTCATGTTGTCTCCATGCATATCGTCAGATCAGATATTTGCGGCAGGACTTGCGTTGAAGGTTTACCCGCAGCCAGTCGAAATACCGCTTGAATTCAGAGGTTTCGTGTGCCAACATTCGCAGCAAGTAACCATCTGGTGGGTTATTTAAGACCAACGAATGGCCGCTGTCAATGGCTTTTGCGGCTGCTTCCCAAAGGAGCTTTCAGTGAACAAGTGGACGGATGCTGCCGCTGCGGTCGGGCAGATTTTCGATGGCGCGACCATCGCACTCGCGGGTTCCGGCGGCGGGCTGCTCGAAGCCGACGCCGTGCTTGCCCAACTCGAAAAGCGCTTTCTCGAGACGGGACATCCGCGGGATCTGACCATCGTCCACGCGCTCGGCATCGGTGACGCAAAAGGCAGCGGCCTCGGCCGCTTTGCGCATGAGGGCATGGTCAAACGCGTGATCGGCGGACACTGGAGCTGGGCGCCCGCCATGCAGAAGCTCGCTCGCGACAACGCCTTCGAGGCCTACAGCTTTCCCGCCGGCGCCATCAGCACGTTGCTGCGCGAGATTGGCGCGGGGCGGCCCGGACTCGTCACGCATGTGGGACTGCGCACCTTCGTCGATCCGCGTATCGATGGCGGGAAGATCAACGAGCGCGCAAGCGAAGACCTCGTCGAGCTGATCGAACTCGATGGCCGCGAATTCCTGCGCTACAAGCCGTTCAAAGTGGACTTCGCCATCGTGCGCGGTTCATCGGCGGATGAGAGCGGCAATGTCACGCTGCGCCGCGAACCGGCCGACCTCGATGTCTACGCCGCCGCGCTCGCCGCGCATAACAGCGACGGCCGCGTGATCGTGCAGGTGAAGGAGCGCGCCCCGGAAGGCTACGTGCCGGCGCGGCTCGTGCGCATTCCGGGCATTCTCGTCGACACGCTCGTGGAGACACCGGAGCAAGTGCAATGCGTGGTGTCGGACTACGACGCGGCCTTGAGCGGTGAAGCGCTATGTACCATCGGCGAAGGCTTCTACGAAGTGCCGACGGGCATTCGCCGCATCATCGCGGCACGCGCGGCGCTCGAACTGTACGAAGGACAATCGGCCAACTTCGGCTTCGGCATTCCGGGCGGCATTCCCGCGCTGCTCGCGGAGCAAGGGCGTCTCGGCACGTTTTGGGGATCGGTCGAGCAGGGCATTCACAACGGCGCGATGCTCGACGGCCCCATGTTCGGCACCGCGCGCAATGCGCACGCCATTCTGTCGAGTGTCGATCAATTCGATTTCTACAGCGGCGGCGGCGTCGATGTCTCCTTTCTCGGCATGGGCGAAATGGATGGCGCAGGCAACATCAACGTGTCGAAGCTCGGGTCGACGGTCGTCGGACCGGGTGGCTTCATCGACATCACGCAAGGCGCACGCAAGATCGTGTTTTGCGGGAGTTTCGAGGCGAAAGGGCTGGATGTCGAGCAGGCGGGAACGCGCTTGAAGATCGTGTCGCCGGGCAGCGTGCCGAAGCTCGTCGAACGCGTGCAGCACATCACGTTCAGCGGCGAGCAGGCATTGCGTAGCGCGCAGGAAGTGCTTTACGTGACCGAGCGGGCGGTGTTCCGGCTGGAAGCCGAAGGCGTGCGGCTGATCGAGGTTGCGGACGGCGTGGATATAGAGCGCGACGTGCTGGCGCGCATGGCGTTTCGTCCGCTCCTCGATGCAGCGTTGCTCGCGCGTATGTCGGCGGCGCAAGAGAAGGTGGCGTGACATGGCAACGCCGCTGCCCAAGATGCTCGCCGTGCCGTTTTCAGGGCCGCACGAGCCTAAGGATGGTGTCGATATTGAAGTCGAGACGGCTCTTGAGTGCAGCCTTGTCCATGAAGTCGATGTCGAAGATCACGCCGCTCGTGAAGCGATTCGTGAGGTAGTAATAGCCGATGGCGGCCATGGTGATATGCAGTTGCCGCGCATCGACGCCACTACGAAACACGCCCGCTTCGACGCCGCGATCGAGGATACGTTGCAGCATCGAAATGAAGCCCTGATGCAATTCCTTGAAGCGCTGCGACTTCTTGACGTGCCGCGCGCGATGCAGGTTCTCGCTGTTCACGAGCGTCATGAACTCGGGGTTCTTCAGGTAGTAGTTCCAGGTATGCGTGGTGAGCGCGACGATGGCTTCCTCGGGCGAGAGATGGTCGAGGTCGAGCTTGAGTTCGGCGGAGCGGATGTCGGCATACACGTCTTCGAGCACCGCGACGAACAACTCCTCCTTGCTGCCGAAGTAGTGATAGATCATCCGCTTGTTGGCCTTGGCGCGCGTGGCGATGGCTTCCACTCGTGCGCCCGCCATGCCGAGCTTGGCGAACTCTTTTTTCGCGGCATCGAGAATCCGGGCCTTCGTTACTTCGGGGTCCCGCTGTCTGGGTTGACGGGTGACGACGGCTTCGGCGGACTTGGATGCGCTTCTCGGCGTAGCGGGGGTGAGGGTCATGTGCGTGGTCGAAGGATGAGCGGTCGGGATGCCTGAAGGCACTCGGTATGTCAGCGACTATAAACCAAAAATCGGCTTGTACGGAAGTAACCGGATGGTGCAGAATGGGTTCCGTTGACGTGAGGCAGTGACCTTGTTCTCATGCTTGCAGCGAATGCCGGGCGCACCGCGGAAATGTTGAATGGAGACGGATATGAGTGATTTGAGCGAACTCGCAGCCTCGCTGCATCTTCCCGACGAGCCGCTGCGCACGCCGATGTTCATCGACGGAAAAAGTCATGCGGGCTCATCCGCCGAATGGGTGACGCGCAAGAGTCCGGGGCACGGCGTGGGCGTCACCGCGACGCTGCGTGCGTCATCCGGCGATCTCGATACAGCGGTTGCCGCTGCCCGCCGCGCTTTCGACGATGGCCGCTGGTCGCGCTTATCCGGCGAGCAACGCGCAACGGTCCTTTTGAAAGCCGCGCGCCTGATTCGCGACAACGTCGAGACGCTGGCGTATCTCGAAACGCTCGAAAGCGGCAAGCCTGTCGGCCAGTCGCGCGGCGAAATCACGGCGGCCGCGGGCATCTGGGAATATGCGGCGGGCCTTGCACGCGTGGTCCATGGCGACTCGCACGACACGCTCGGGGCCGACATGTTCGGGCTGGTCATGCGTCAGCCGGTGGGAGTCGTCGGCATCGTCACGCCGTGGAATTTTCCGTTCTTCATTCTTTCGGAGCGTCTGCCCTTCGCGCTGGCTGCGGGATGCACGGTGGTCGTCAAGCCGTCCGAACTGACATCGACCACGACGCTCAAGCTCGCCGCGTTGCTCACCGAAGCGGATCTGCCGGACGGTGTGGTCAACGTCGTGACCGGTCTCGGTCCGGTGGTCGGGCAGGCGCTTGCCGAACACATGGACGTCGACATGATCTCGTTCACCGGTTCGACGCAAGTGGGCCGTTCGGTGCTCGCGGCGGCGGGCGGCAACATGAAGAAGGTCGGGCTTGAACTCGGCGGCAAGAATCCGCAGATCGTGTTCGCCGATGCCGATCTCGACGACGCCGCCGACGCCATCGCCTTCGGCATCGCGTTCAACGCAGGACAGTGCTGCGTGTCGGGCAGCCGGCTCGTGGTGCATCGCTCGGTCGAAGCGGAGCTCGTCGAACGTATCGGCGCGGTGCTTGCCAAGGTGCGCATGGGCGATCCGCTCGACGCGTCGAATCATGTCGGTGCAATCGTCGAGGCGCGGCAGTTCGACAAGATTCGCGGCTTTATCGATGCAGGCACGCACGACGGCGCGCAACTCGTTTGCGGCGGTAACGCCAGCAGCGATGGCGAGCGCTTCTTCATCCAGCCGACGGTGTTTCGCAACGTACAGCCGGGCAGTTCGCTCGCGCAGGACGAAATCTTCGGGCCGGTTCTTTCAGTGACGCCGTTCGACGGTTTCGAGGAGGCTATCCAACTCGCGAACGGCGTGCCGTACGGTCTCGCGGCGAGCATCTGGACGCGCGACCTGCAAGGCGCGTTCAAGAGTCTGCGCGATGTGCAAGCCGGACGCATCTGGGTCAATTGCACGATTACCGGCGGACCGGAAATGCCCATCGGCGGATTCAAGCAGTCGGGTATCGGCCGCGAGACGGGACGCTACGGCGTCGAGGAATACACGGAGATCAAGTCCGTGCATGTGCAGCTTGGCAATCGGCCGCGCTGGATCGCATAGCGCGAGTGGTTCACGAGAGCGGCCTTCGAGAGCCGCGCGGACGGCCACGCGCGACTCGTGGCGAACAAAGAATCGGAGACAGCAATGTATGACTTTGTGATCGTTGGCGGCGGCGCGGCGGGTTGTGCGCTCGCGGCGCGTCTGAGCGAAGACGCAAGCAGCCGTGTGCTGCTGCTCGAAGCCGGTCCCGCCGATACCGACCCGTACATCCATATGCCGGTCGGCTTCTTCAAGATGACGAGCGGTCCGCTGACCTGGGGCTATCGCACGGTCGCGGCGGCGGAAACGCAACGGCGGCAAATTCCGTTCGCGCAAGGCCGCGTGCTCGGCGGCGGCGGTTCCATCAACGCGATGGTCTACACGCGCGGCCAACCCGCCGACTACGACGCATGGGAACGCGAAGGCTGCACGGGCTGGGGTTTTCGCGATGGCGTCCTGCCTTACCTTCGGCGCATGGAAGACAACGAGCGCTTGTGCAACGAATATCACGGCGTGGGCGGGCCGCTCGGCGTGTCCGATCTCATCAGCGTCAACGAACTGACCAAGGCCTTCGTGCTGGCGGGTCAGGAAGCGGGCCTGCCGTATAACAGCGACTTCAACGGCGCGCAGCAGGAAGGCGTCGGCGTGTATCAGGTCACGCAGCGCGGCGGCAGGCGTTGCAGCGCGGCGGTCGGCTATCTGCAACAGGCGCGCTCGCGCGGCAACCTCACCGTGAAGACGAACTGTCTCGTGTCGCGCATCGTGATCGAAAACGGTCGCGCGGTGGGCGTCGAATATGCCGATCAGAACGCGCGCTCGAATGTGATCGTGGCGCGCGCCGAGCGCGAGGTGATCGTGACGGCGGGTGCAATCGGTTCGCCCAAGATACTGATGCTCTCGGGCATCGGCCGCGCGGCGGATCTCGAACGCGTCGGCATCGAGCCGCTGCATGCACTCGACGGCGTCGGCGCCAATCTGCAGGATCACTTCGACATCGACATCGTCTATGAGCTGAACGGTCCGTACAGTCTCGACAAGTATGCGAAGAAGCACATGATGCTGCTCGCCGGTCTCGAATACAAAATCTTCAACAAGGGACCGGTGACATCGAATATCGCGGAAGGCGGCGCCTTCTGGTATTCGGCCAGCGACGTGCCGACGCCCGACCTGCAGTTCCATTTTCTGCCGGGCGCGGGCGTGGAAGCGGGCGTGCCGCCGGTGCCGTCCGGTTCGGGCTGCACGCTGAACTCGTATTTCCTGCGTCCGAGGAGCCGTGGAAACGTCACGCTTCACAGCGCCGATCCCGCCGATGCACCGGTCATCGATCCTGCCTACATTCGCGACCCCCACGATCTCAAGGTGGCCGTGGAGGGCATTCGCCAGAGCCGCGAAATCATGAGTCAGAACGCGCTCGCCAAGTACATCAAGAGCGAGCACTTTCCGGGCGGCTCGGTACGCACGCAAGCCCAATACGAGGCATACGCGAAGCAATACGGACGCACGGGCTATCACCCGGTCGGCACCTGCAAGATGGGTATCGACGAAATGTCCGTGGTCGATCCGCAGTTGCGCGTGCATGGCATCGAAGGGCTGCGCGTGGCGGATTCATCGGTGATGCCGCGTATCGTCAGTTCGAACACGAACGCGCCGACGCTGATGATCGCGGAGAAAGCCTCGGACCTGATTCGCGGACTCGTTGCGGCGAAGGCGCCCGCGACGGGCCAACTGGCGGCGCACGCGGGCCGCTCGCTGCACGACGTCACCGTGAGCGTGGCGTAGGCGCCTGAAGGGTTCGGCAGCATCGGATTCTTCGAGCCATAAATAACTATCCGTCTATTTATTCCATTCGTGGGAGACATCATGTCTGAACAACATCAACGCACGGCTTTCTCGCGCCGGGACTTCATGAGGCTGGGCGCCGGAGCCGCATTCGCGGTGGCGGGTGGCGGCTTGTCGAGCCTGTCGCTCGGCGCGGACAAGACGACGCTCGCCTGTTCGTTCCGCTCGCTCACCAATCCCTATCACGCGGCATTCAACAAGGGCGCGCAGGGCTTTGCCGCGAGCGCTGGCCTGCCTTATGTACCGCTGACGACCGAAGGCAGCTCCGAGAAAGGCATTGCCGACATTCGCGCGCTCCTGCAACGTACCAACGGCAATCTCGTCCTCAATGTCGATCCCAACGACTCCGCCGATGCCCGCGTGATCGTCGAAGCCTGCTCGAAGGCGGGCGCGTTCGTGACGACGATCTGGAACAAGCCGAAGGACTTGCATCCGTGGGACAACAACCCGAACTACGTGGCGCATCTTTCTTACGATGGCGTCGCGTACGGCGAGGAAGCGGCGACGCAACTTTTCAAGGCGATGGGCGGCAAGGGCGGCGTCGTTGCGCTCGGCGGCATCTTCAGCAATGTCCCGGCGATCGAGCGCAAGGCCGGTCTCGAAGCCGCGCTAAAGAAGTTCCCCGACATCCAGTTGCTCGACTTCCAGGTGGCCGACTGGAACTCGCAAAAGGCGTTTCCGATCATGCAGGCGTGGATGACGCGCTTCAACTCGAAGATCAAGGGCGTATGGGCCGCGAACGACGACATGGCGCTCGGCGCCATCGAAGCGTTGCGCGCCGAAGGGCTCGCGGGCCAGATGCCGGTGACGGGCATGGACGGCACGCCGCCCGGACTCGCCGCGATCAAGGCGGGCGAACTGATCGCGTCGGTGGACTGGGACCCGTATTGGCTCGGCGGCATCGGCTTGTCGATGGGCTTGCAGGCGAAGGACAAGAAGATCGACGTGGCCGCCCTGCCGAAGGACCGGCGCGAATCGTATTGCAAGGCCACGTTCGTGACGAAGGCGAACGTCCAGGACGTCATCAAGCGGGCGGCCGCGCCTGGCGGTGACTGGAACAACCTCTATGCCCGCGTGTCGGGTCCGGTGATTTATCGATGAACAAGTTGACCGTGGCGCCCACCCGGCAGGCCGTCCGCATAACAACAACCGGGACTCCATTGGTATCGAAGCAGGCTTTGCTGCGACGATTCGCACCCGTTCTGGTGCTGGTGGCGCTCGGTCTTTGCATCGGCGCGCTGAACCACGATTTCTTCGATCCGATGAACCTGTCGCGAATCGCGGTGGGCGCGGCGATTCCGTTGACCATCGCCTTGGGCGCCGCGTTCGTGATTCAGCTCGGCAGCATCGACCTGTCGGCGGAAGGCATCGTCGCGGTCGCGGCGATTGCCGTGTCGATGCTGGTCGAGAACTCGTACAACGATAACCACTACGGGCTGTGGGTGCTCGCCGTGGCGATCGCGGCGGGCGCGCTGCTCGGCCTCGTCAATGGCGTGCTGCACGTGTTCCTGCGCATCCCTTCGTTCATTACGACGCTTGCCGTCGGCTTCGTGGCGACGGGAATCGGCACTGCGTGGCTGTCGGGAAACACCATCCGCGTAAGCGACCCGATGTTGCGCGCCATCTCCATCACGCGTTATTTCGGCTTGCCTTTGTCGGTGTGGATCGCGGTGCTGGTGCTGGGAATCGCGTGGTTCGTCTACAAGCACACGCTGCTCGGCCGGCATACGCTTGCCATCGGCGGAGGCGAGGACCTCGCGCGTCTGAGCGGCGTGCGGGTATCGCGCGTGCGCATTGCGGTCTTCGCGCTGGCCGGTGCGTTCTATGGCGTCGCGGGCATTCTGGCCGTCGCGCAATACGGTCAGGGCCACGCGCGTATCGCCGATGGTCAGTTGTTCGTGGCGATCACCGCAATCGTGGTCGGCGGCACGTCGCTCGCGGGCGGCAACGGCAGCCCGATGAACACGCTCGTCGGCACGCTCATCGTCATCGTGCTCGGCAATGGCATGGTGCTGCTCGGCGTTCCGCCTTACGTGCAGCAGGGCATTCAGGGCGTGCTGATCATCGCGGCGGTAACGCTCGCGCTGAATCGTTCGCGCCGGCGCATCGTCAAATGAGCGTGAGGAGATGAACATGCTGTCACTCAAGAATGTCACCAAGCGCTTTCCGGGCGTACTTGCGCTCGACGATGTGTCCATCGACGTGCGGCCCAACGAGATCGTCGGTCTGATCGGCGAGAACGGCGCGGGCAAGTCCACGTTGATGAAGCTCCTGACCGGCGCGTATCGTCAGGATGCGGGCGAGATCACGCTGAACGGCAAGCCGCTCGTGATTCGCAATCCGCGCGATGCGACCTCCAAGGGCATCGCCATGGTGTATCAGGAGCAGTCGATCCTGCCGAACCTGACGGTCGCGGAGAACCTGTTTCTCGGGCGCGAAGAACAGTTCGTGACCTTCGGCCGCATCAACTGGTCGAAGCTCAAGCGCGCGGCGCAGAAGGAATTGGCGACCGTGCGCTTGAATATCGATCCATTGACGCTCTGCGAAGACATGTCCTTCGGTCAGCGGCAGATGGTGGAACTCGCGCGCGCCTTGTCGCTGGCGAGTCGCACGGGCGGCACGCCGATCATCTTGCTCGATGAGCCGACCTCCGTGCTCGAAGCAGGCGAGATCGAGATTCTCTTTGGCCTCGTGCGCGAACTGAAGTCGCGCGCCTCGTTCGTGTTTGTCTCGCATCGGCTCGACGAGCTGTTGTCGCTTTCCGATCGCGTGTATGTCATGAAAGACGGCAAGGTCGTGTCCGAGATGGCGTCGGGAACGGCGTCGGTGACGAAGCTGCATGAACTGATGGTGGGCCGTACGCTGCATGGCGAGTATTACCGCGAGAATCTGCAGAAGCCTTGCCGCGACGATGTAGCGCTTTCGGTGCGTCACGCATCGCTCGGACATGTGCTCGATGACGTGTCCTTCGATGTCCGCTGCGGCGAAGTCTTCGGAGTCGCGGGCGTGGTCGGCTCGGGGCGCGAGGAACTGTGCCGCGTCATCGCGGGACTCGAAAAACTCGATCGCGGCGAAGTGCTGGTGGGCAGCACGCATCTGAAGCCGCATGCGAATCATGCCGTTGCATTGGGCATTGGCTACGTGCCGCGCGAGCGCAAGGTCGAAGGTCTCGTCACGCAAATGAGCGTCGCGCAAAACCTGACCTTGCCGCGTCTCAATGCGGTGAGCCGTGGCGGCATCGTGAAGAAGGCGCGCGAGCGTGCGTTTGCCAACGAATGGATCGAACGTCTGCACATCAAGACGCCCGGCGCCGATGCGTCGTGCCGCAATCTCTCTGGCGGCAATCAGCAGAAAGTGGTGCTCGCGAAATGGCGCTTCGCGGGCAGCCGAATCCTCGTGCTCGATCATCCGACACGCGGTCTCGATGTCGGCGCGAAGGAAGAGGTTTATCAGCTGATCCGCGAACTGACGGCGGACGGCGTGGCGGTGGTGCTGACCGGCGACACGCTCGAAGAGATCCTCGGCCTCAGTCACCGCGTGATGGTGATGCGCGACGGCCGCGCCGAAAAAATCATGCCGTGCGAAGTCGGGCGCAAGCCTTCGCAGGTCGAAATCGTCGAACACATGGTCTGAGGTCGATATGCCACAACTAAACGCTTCCCTCGCGGCGAAGCTGCGCGACAATGCGCCGTTTCTCGCACTCGTCGTGCTCTACGTGTTGATCGAGATTGCACAGCCGAGCTTTCTCGCGCCATCGACACAACTCGGTTTGCTTGCCGATAGCTCGACGCTTTTCATCATGGCGGCCGGCACGACATTCGTGGTTTTGCTCGGCAGCATCGACCTTTCGTTGCAGGCGGTGGCGTCGTTGTCGAGCGTGATCGTCGCGATGCTGCTGCCGCGTCACGGCGCGATGGCGGCGGTGATCGCGCTTGCGGCTTCGTCCGGCATCGGGCTTTTGAGCGGCGTCATTCAGACCGTGCTGCGCATTCCCTCGTTCATCGCGACGCTCGCGGTCGGCGGCATTGCATCGGCGGCGGCGTTGACGTTGTCGGGTACGCGTTCCATCGGCATCAGCGACGAGATGCGCAATGCATCGCTTGGATGGACCACGGGTACGTCGTTCGGCGTGCCGCATGAAATCCTGCTTGGCGTGGCCGTGTTTTTGTTCTGCCTGTTCCTGCATCGCTCGACGGTGTTCGGCCGTCGCACCGATGCCATCGGCGCGGGCGAACCCGCCGCCATTGCCTCGGGCGTGCGCGTGTCGGTCACGAAGTGCCTCGTGTTCGGCACCTCGTCGTTCTTCGCGGGACTGGCGGGCGTCGTGATGGCAGGGCGTCTTGGAAGCGGTTCGCCCACGCTTGCCGATCAATTCCTTTTGCCGGCCATCGCCGCCGTGATCGTCGGCGGCACGGCGCTGACGGGCGGCGCGGGCGGCATTGGACGGACGCTCGTCGGTGCACTGCTGGTGTCGGTGGCGCGCGTGGGCATGACCTTCGTCGGCATCAGCGTATTCGCGCAGCAGATCGTGTTCGGTCTGGTCCTGATCGTCGCCGTCACGGTGGCTTTCGATCGGTCGAAGGTGTTGATCATCAAGTGAGACTTGCATTCGTTGAAGGACGGTTAGCTCATGAAAATCCTCGTGGCAGTGAAGAGAGTGGTGGATTACAACGTGAAGGTGCGCGTCAAGTCCGACGGCAGCGGCGTCGAACTCGCCAACGTGAAGATGTCGATGAATCCCTTCGACGAGATCGCGATGGAAGAAGCCGTGCGCCTGCGCGAAGCAGGTGTGGCGACGGAAGTCGTCGCGGTATCGTGCGGCGTCGCGCAGTGCCAGGAGACTTTGCGTACCGCGCTGGCGATTGGCGCGGATCGCGGCATTCTCGTCGAGTCCGGCGATGAACTGCAACCGCTCGCCGTGGCGAAGATACTGAAGGCGCTCATCGACAGGGAACAGCCGCAGCTCGTGATTCTGGGCAAGCAGGCTATCGACGACGATTGCAATCAGACCGGCCAAATGCTCGCCGCGCTGGCTGCGTTGCCGCAAGCGACGTTTGCATCGAAGGTGGTGGTGACGGACGGCAAGGCGACGGTATCGCGCGAGATCGACGGCGGCGCCGAAACGTTGACGTTGAAGCTGCCTGCGGTGGTGACGGCCGACTTGCGCCTGAACGAGCCGCGCTATGTCACGCTGCCCAATATCATGAAGGCAAAGAAAAAGCCTTTGGAGACTTTGAAGCCCGCTGATCTTGACGTTGACGTGACGCCGCGACTGAAGACGCTGAAAGTCGCGGAACCGCCGAAGCGTTCGGCGGGCGTGGTGGTGCCGGACGTGAAGACGCTGGTCGAGAAGTTGAAAAACGAAGCGAAGGTGATCTGATGACGATTCTGGTAATTGCGGAACACGACAACGCGTCCATCAAGGCCGCGACGTTG
>NZ_JALQDA010000040.1:0-44934 GCF_023631485.1 Caballeronia sp. GAFFF2
AAACAGAGCCAATCACACATCAAAAACCCGACATCTGTATTTAGCCGGCGGTACGACATTTCAATTTTGCTTTGACAGGCCCGATGTGCTCGACGGCCCGCCCTATGCAAACGCTGCGGGACTGTTCGCGCTGCGCGATCTGTCGAACGTGTACATGAAGCTCACGCCGCGCATCTTCGGCGACGTGAAGAAGGAGAAGGCCAGCGCGGAAACGTTCTTTTCGCGCGTGGTCGAGGCATTCGGCGCGCAACGCCTCGCGTGGGGTTCGAACTTCCCGACTTCGCCCGGCACGCTCGGCGAGATTCTCGCAACGGCCCAGCAAAGGCTCGCGTGCCTCAGCGAAGAAGATCGCGCATGGATCTTCGGCAAGACCGCGCAGAAGCTCTATCCGGCATTAAGCAAATAACGGAGACCATCATGTCAGACACTCGCCTGAACAGCATTATCCGCGCTTTCGAATCGGGCAAGGCCGCGCACGCGGCGTTTGCGAAGCTCGACAAGCAGACCGCCATCGAAATGAGCGATTCGCCTTATGACGGCATCGTCTTCGAGATGGAGCACAACCCGTACGACGTGACCGCGCTCGGCGATGCCTTCCAGTACATGTTGAGTCGCAAGCAGATCGCCGATTCCGGCTCGGTTGCGCCGAAGGTAACGCCGCTGGCGCGAATTCCCGCCAACGGCGTGGAAATGAACCAGAGCTTCGCCAAGCAGGTGCTGGACCGCGGCGCATATGGCGTGATCTGGCCGCACGTGGCGACGGTCGAGCAGGCCTATAACGCCGTGGCCTCGTGCCGGTACGCACGCCCGAAGAACGCGCCGCTGTACGAACCGAAGGGCGTGCGCGGCGATGGTCCCGCGAATGCTGCGCGCTATTGGGGCTTGTCGCTGCAGCAATACTACGAGAAGGCCGATGTCTGGCCGCTCGCGCCGCAAGGCGAGATCCTCGTGGGCCTGATGTGCGAAAGCACGCAGGCTATTGAGAACCTCGACGATATCCTTGCCAACGTGCCGGGCATCGGTTTTATTCTGATCGGCGAGGGCGACTTGAGCCAGGAGCTGGGGCTGCCGCGTCAGTATGAACATCCGGAAGTGGTCGCCGCGATGCGTCAGATCGCCGAGACCTGTCACAAGCACAACGTGGTCGTCGGCAATCCGCACGTAACCGCGAAGAATCATCGCCGCTTGCAGGAAGAAGGCTATCGCTTCCTGATGTCCGCGCCGGCACGCACGTATGGCGTCGTCGGTCTCGCACGCGAACTGGCAGGTTACTGATGAACGGCGCCGAAAGTCTCGTCGCGACGCTGGTTGATCAGGGCGTCGATATCTGTTTCGCGAATCCGGGCACCTCGGAGATGCACTTCCTTGCCGCGCTCGGCAACAACCCGCGCATGCGCAGCGTGCTGTGCCTGTTCGAAGGCGTGGCCACGGGCGCCGCCGATGGCTGGTATCGCATGAAGGACACGCCCGCGTCCACGTTGCTGCATCTCGGACCGGGTCTCGCGAACGGGCTTGCGAACATCCACAACGCGAAGCGTGCGTCCTCGGGCATGGTCAATGTAGTCGGCGAGCATTCGGTGTCGCATCTCAAGTACGACCCGCCGCTGACCTCGGATATCGAAGGGCTCGCGCGGCCGTTGAGTCACTGGGTGCGCCGTGCCGAATCCACGGACACCATCGCATGGGACGCCACGCAGGCGGTTGCGAAGGCAAGCGAGCATCCGGGGCAGATCGCAACATTGATTCTTCCAGGCGACACGTCCTGGCAGCAGACCAGCGCCGTGCCGCAAGCGTTGCCCGCGCGTGCGGCGGGCCGCAAGACGCCATCGGCGCAACGCATCGAACACATTGCGCGCGTGCTGCGTTATGGCGAACCCGCGCTGATCGTGCTCGCGAACAGGGCGACGCGCGGCGTGGCGCTGGAGAAGGCAGGCCGTGTCGCCGCCGCGACCGGCGCGGTGCTGGGGTCGCAGTTCTTCACGGCGCGCATCGAGCGCGGCGCGGGGCGCGTGCCGCTCGCGCGCATTCCCTATGCGGTCGCGCAGGCCACGGCCTTCCTCAAGGACTTCCAGCACATCATCACGGTGGAGACACGCGAGCCGGTAGCGTTCTTCGCGTATCCGGAAAAGTCGAGTTTGCTCAAGCCCGAAGGCACGCTAGTGCATGCGCTCGTCGACGGCGATGAAGACAGCGAGCTCGCGTTCGACATGCTGTTGCAGGCACTCGGTGCATCCGGCACGGCGCCGTTGCTGCAGGCGCGCATCGAAACGCCGGCTCCCACGGGCGCGCTCAATCCGGCCAGCATCGCGCATGCGTTGGCGGCAGCCTTGCCGGAGCATTGCATCGTCGTGGATGAATCGTTGACGACCGGGCGCGAGTCGATGAACCTCACGATGGGCGCGCGTCCGCACGATCTCATCAACAACATGGGCGGCTCGATCGGCTATGCGACGCCGGTAGCCACCGGCGCTTCGCTGGCGTGCCCCGACCGCCGCGTGTTCTGCATGGTCGGCGACGGCAGCGCGATGTACACCATCCAGTCGCTGTGGACGCAGGCACGCGAAAGCCTGAACGTCACGACGATCATCTTCGCCAACAACAGCTACGCGATTCTCAAGGCAGAGTACGCGAACATGGGTGCGGGTGCGCCGGGTGAGCGGGCACTGTCGATGATCGACATCGACAAGCCGCGTATCGACTGGCTGGCGATGGCGAAGAGCATGGGCGTGCCGGCGGTGGCGGTCGAGACGGCCGAGGGCTTCCACAAGGCCTTGACCGATTCGACGCACGCGGACGGACCTTGCCTGATCGAAGTGCGCCTCTGAATCCATCACAAGCACGGTACAAGCAACGAAAGAGCACACACCATGCACGACCTGACATCGAGCACGTGGGACCTCGGGCTCGTTGGCCTGTTCCAGTTCGCGCCGGGGCTCGCCACGACGCTCGTCGCCGGTCATTGCGCGGACCGCCTGCATCGCGGACGGATGGTCGCCGCGTGTCTCGCTCTGCAAGCCGTTGCGGCAGCGCTGCTGACGGCGGCCACCTCCACGCACCATGTCACGCGTGACGCGCTGCTGGCGCTGTCGCTTGCCTCGGCGCCATCCGGCCATTCCAGATGGCAGGCCAGCAGGCGCTTTTGCCGATGCTCGTGCCGCCCAAACTCCTCGCCCGTTCGATGGCGCTGAGCACCGTGGTCCAGCAGACCTGCGTCATTGCCGGGCCGGCGCTGGGCGGCGTGCTGTTCGCTGTCAGCGTGGTCACGGTGTATCTGACCAGTGCGGCGCTGTTCTGCTTCAGCGCGCTGCTGTACAGCTTCGTGCGCTATGACTACACGCCGCCGCCGCGTGAACCCGTCACCGCCGATTCGATCCTTGCAGGCTTGCGTTTCATCTGGAGCCGCAAGCTTCTGCTCGGCGCCATTTCGCTCGATCTCTTCGCCGTGCTGTTCGGCGGCGCTACCGCGTTGCTGCCGGTCTATGCGCGGCAAGTCCTGCATGTGGGACCGCAAGGCCTCGGCTTGCTGCGCTCGGCGCCCGCCGTCGGCGCATTGTGTGTCGGCGTATTCCTGTCACGACGATCCATTGCCAGCGGTGTCGGCAAGAAGCTGCTGGTTGCGGTGGGCGTCTATGGCGTTGCCATAGTCGGCTTCGGGCTGTCGACATGGTTTCCGTTGTCGCTCATCCTGCTGGCCGTCTCGGGCGGTGCCGACACCATCAGCGTGGTCGTGCGGCAGACGCTCATCCAGCTGGAAACACCGGATCGCATGCGCGGTCGCGTGGCGGCGGTGAATACGCTGTTCATCGGTGCAAGCAATCAGCTCGGCGAGTTCGAATCCGGCGTCACGGCGACAGGATTGGGCGTGATCGGGTCAGTGGTCGCGGGCGGCGTCGCGACGATACTCGTGAGCCTCGCGTGGAGCCGCCTGTTCAAGCCGCTCGCCACGCGCGACGCGCTGCATTGAACGCAGCGCCGGGCTCATCGGCCGGCTTGCTGCGTGCCGTCGAACGCCGGGCCGTAAGCGGCAGCCGCGTCATTCCGGCTGCGCATCAGGGTGGCTTCGGCGCGCTGGAGGCTGTCCGGGCAATTGCCGTCGCAGTTGCTGAGCGGGTTATAGCCGGCCTTCTCGAGTTGCACGAGTTCTGCCCGAACCTGAGCGCGCGTGAGCGGCTCGCTCGACTGAGCGAAGGCGGCTGCGGGAACGAGGATGGCGGCGGCGACCAATACGGCGTGGAGGGCGAGTTTCATGATTTGACCTTACTGCTTGATGAGAGCCGACTGTTCGGCGGCGACAGGTCGTATTTCACCATAGGGTAATTACCTACTCTATTGAATTTTTCGGTGTGTGAGTTGACGGTTTGGTTAAGGGCGTTCAGGTTTCTGGCCGGCATCAATTGGTAAGTTATCTTGGCAGTTTGCTTTGCATGTGTCAGAGTGACGACATGGCCGCACAACCCGCAAGCTCACAACCCGACAGCGCCGACGAACTCGCGTCCGCGCTGCGTTCCGTCGTCTCCAGGCTGAAACGCAACATGCGCGCACAGTCGACTTATGGCGATCTGACCGGCACGCAGACCGCCGTTCTGCTGCGTCTGGAGCGAGATGGCCCGGCCTCCGTATCGGAACTCGCACAAGCCGAGGGCATTCGCACGCAATCCATGGGAACGGCGGTTGCGGCGCTCGTTGCGGGCGGGCATATCGCGGGCACGCCGGACCCGGACGACGGACGCCGCACCATCCTGTCCCTCACCAAAACCAGCCTCACGATGATCCGCAAAGGGCGCAGCGCGCGGCAGGACTGGTTGTCCCGCACCATCCGCGCGCGGCTGTCCTCCACCGAGCAGGCGCAAATCGCCGCCGCCGTGGCATTGCTCGCGCGGCTGGTGGACGAGTGAACCTGCTTGTCTTCATGCGTCTCCGGAAGGCCCCTCTCACCACACAAGGCGTTCGAAAAAAATGGAATGGTTCGATCTCATCGCCTGGTTCTTCGGTGGCGTCTTTTTTTGCAACGCGTTGCCACATCTGCTCAGCGGCGTACGCGGCGAACCGTTCCAGAGTCCCTTTGCCACACCACCCGGCCAAGGGCTTTCCTCATCCACGGTGAATGTGGTGTGGGGCTTCTTCAATCTCGTCATCGGCTATGGGCTGGTGTGTCACGTCGGTCATTTCGATTTTCACAACACCGTCGACGCCCTGGCATTCGGCCTCGGCATGCTGGCCATCGGGTTGTTCCTGGCCACGTACTTTGGCCGCTTCCACGGTGGCCGGATGACTATGCGGACGTGAGGTTCAAGCAGTGCAGGCATTCCGTTCCCTCAAGGTCTTCAACTATCGCCTGTGGGCGGCCGGCGCGCTCGTATCGAACGTCGGCACCTGGATGCAGCGCACCGCGCAGGACTGGCTCGTCCTGACGCAGTTGACCCATCACAACGCGTCGGCGGTTGGCACCGTGATGGCGCTTCAGTTCGGGCCGCAGATCGTCCTGCTGCCGTGGACGGGTTATGCGGCGGATCACTACGACCAGCGCAAGTTGCTGATGTTCACCCAGGCGACCATGGGCGCGCTGGCCCTGGCGCTGGGCGTGCTGACAGTTGCCGGCGTCGTCGTGCTGTGGCATGTGTATGTGTTCGCGCTGCTGTTCGGATGTGCATCGGCTTTCGATGGGCCCGTTCGGCAGACTTTCGTCGGCTCGCTGGTGGGCGACGCGGACCTGCACAACGCAGTGGCGCTCAACTCCACGTCGTTCAACGCGGGACGGATGATCGGACCGGCGGTGGCGGGGCTGGTCATCGGCTCGGTGGGCACGGGCTGGGCGTTTCTCGTCAACGGTGTCAGCTTCGTCGCCGTGCTGGTTTCGATGTCGTGGTTCCGCACGTCCGAGCTGCGCGAAAGCGCGCGCGCCGGGCGCGCCCGGAAGGGCATGTCCGAAGGCTTCCGCTATGCGTGGTCACGCCCGGATCTGAAGGCGATTCTCGTCATGCTGTTCCTGATCGGCACCTTCGGTCTCAACTTTCCGATTTTCATTTCGACGATGGCCGTCGGCGTTTTCCATACCGACGCGCGCGGCTACGGCCTGCTCTCGTCGTTCATGGCGATCGGCACGATATCGGGCGCCTTGCTCGCGGCAGGGCGCGGCCGGCCGCGCTTCGGCGCCATTCTGGCCGGAGCAGGCATGTTCGGCGTGGGCTGCACGCTCGCCGCCATTGCGCCGACTTACTGGCTGTTCGCTGGTGCGCTGGTCGTGATCGGCGTGGCGGCGCTCACTTTTACGAACACCACGAACAGTCTGATGCAGATCTCGACCGAACCCGCGATGCGGGGGCGCGTCATGGCGCTGCGGCTGGCCATTGCGCTGGGCGGTACGCCTGTTGGCGCGCCCGTGGTCGGGTGGGTCGCCAACCACCTGGGGCCGCGCTGGGCATTGGGGATCGGCGCGCTGTCAGGGTTCGCCGCCGTATCGATAGGCGGCTATGCGGCGTCCCGCATCCGGCGTTAACAGCGCGTGTCACTTCAGAACAGATGATCGATACCGATGGTGAATGCAGTCTGACTGTTCGCCCCGGCCGGGTTCAGCGTGCTGACCACAGCGTGGCGATAGGACGTGTAGTCGGCTTCGGCATAGAGCGTCGTGCGCTTGGACAGCAGATAGGCCAGCGACAGCACAGACAATCTGCGGCGTCCGGCCTTGTCGGTGGAGACGTTGGTCTGGTAATAGCCGCCGCGAAACACGATAAAGGGCGTCACCGTCCATGACAGCCCGCCGAACGCATTGTTCGTCACTGTATGCGGCGCAGCGGGGTCTTGCAGGTCTTCTGCCATGAAGCCGCCGGACAGTTTGACCGGTCCGATCGCATAGCTGGTGCCGAGCATGTAGTAGCTGTCACCCAGGTAACGCGTGCCGTTCAGCACATTGCGGTGTCCATACACGCCGCCCACGGCCACGGCGCCCGCCGCGTAGCTTATGCCCACGGCACGCGCCGCGCCGCTGCTGAAATTCCCCGCGACCCCGCCAAACGAGTTGTCTGCTTCAAACAGCAACGAACCGATCCGGTTTTTGTATTTCACGTCGTTGTCGTTGCGCGTGCCGTCGGAGGCGACGGTGAGCGGCAGGATCGGCGTGAAGTGAAAACCGAAGGGATCGTAAATGCTGATGATGTCGTGCGCGATCGTGTACTGCCGGCCGAGATCGATCGAGCCGTAAGTCCGATGCCCGATACCGACGAACGACTGCCGGTTGAATTCGCGGTTGGCCGTGTTGTCGAACTGGCCGTTACCGAGGTTGAAGCCGCTTTCCAGTTGGGCATGCGCGTTCCAGCCATCGCCCAGATCTTCCTTCAACCGAAAGCCGAGTTTGTTGGAGCTGTAGTAACCGTTCGAATTCATCGTGGTCACGGAGCCGCCGCCCTTGGCCGCGTCGGTCTGATGACGGATGCCGCCATCCACGGTGCCGTACAGCGTCACGCTCGTCTGCGCATGCACGGGCAATGCCGAGACCATTCCGGCGGCTGCGGACATACCCAGTCCTAGCCTTTTCCAAGCTATCTTCTTCACAACGTGTCTCCATCTTCATTAGAATTTTTTGCGATTGGTATGACTAACTATTTTCGGAACTGTCCTTTCCGAAAATAATCCGCCGGAATCGAGTCGATGCCGGCGGTGGTCAGTCAGTGACCGGCAGAGCTGCCGCTCGCCTGCTTGATCGGTCCGATCTGCACGTCGGACGGACGGAATCCGGACTTCAGTTCGCGCGTCAGGGCCACGCGATCGAGGGCCTTCTCCCAATTCGCGACAACAATCGTCGCCACGCTGTTGCCGATGATGTTCGTGAAGACGAACGCACTCGACATGGCCTTGTGGATGCCGAGGATCAGTGCGATGGACTCGACAGGAATCGTGTTCGATGCGGCCAGCGTCGCCGCGAGCACCGCGATGGCCGCGCCGGAAACGCCCGCCGCGCCTTTCGAGGTGAGCAGCAGCACCGCGAGCAGGACCAGTTGTTCGTGCCAGCCCATCGGCGTGTTGGTGGCCTGGGCGAGGAACACGGCGGCAGCGGCGAAGTACAGGCAGGTGCCGTCGTGATTGAAGGTGTAGGCCGTCGGCAGCACGAGACCGACCACGGACTGTTCGCATCCCAGGCGTTCCAGCTTGTCGATCAACTGCGGGAACACGGTTTCGGAGGAACTCGTACCGATCACGAGCAACAACTCCGCGCCGATATAGCGCATGAGCCGCAGCAGGCTGAAGCCGTTCAGCCGGGCGATCGGCCACAGGATCAGCACGATGAACAGCGCACAGGTCAGATAGAACTCGAGGATCAGCTTGCCGAGCGAGAGCAGCGTGCCGAAGCCGAACTTGCTGACCGTGAACGCGATGGCGCCGAATGCCGCAATGGGCGCGATCTTCATCGTCAGGCCGATCACCCAGAACAGCGCGCCCGAGACCGAGTCGATGAAATCGAGCGCGGGCTTCGCGCGGTCGCCGATAGCCGCGAGGCCGAACGCGAACAGGACCGAGAAGAACAGCACCTGCAGCACGTCGCCGCCCGAGAACGCGCTGAAGGCGGTGTGCGGGATCACGTTGAGCAGGAACTCGCTCGTGGTGACGACATGATGGGCCTTGGCGACATACGCATCGACGGCGGCGGAGTGCACGCTGTGCATGTCCACGTTCATGCCGACGCCCGGCTTCAGCACGTTGATGACGACCAGTCCGAGCGCCAGCGCGAGGGACGTGACCACTTCGAAGTAGAACAGCGCCTTGATCGCGACGCGGCCCACCTTCTTGAAGTCCTTAACGCCCGCGATGCCGCTGCAGACCGTGCAGAAGATGATCGGGCCGATCAGCATCTGGATGATGCGGATGAAGGCGTCGCCGACCGGTTGCAGATTGATGCCGAACTTCGGGAACAGATAGCCTGTGGCGATGCCGAGCGCCATGCCGGCGAGGACCTGGAAGGACAGGTCGCGATAGAACGGCCGGCGTTTCCTGGATTGCGTGACGGCCTTGCCGGGCAAGCTCATCAATGTCTCCTTGCGGTGCAGGTGGCGAATTGAAATTCGCTTCTAGGAATGAAATAAATAGAAAGGCGGCGTGCGATGCGGTTCAGCGTCCCGCGTCGCCGAGCATGCGTTCGCTGTCCTCGAAGATTTCATCGACGGTCAGCTTGCGTGGCAGCAGACCTTGTTCCTCGCAGAAGGCCAGCGTTTCCTCGAGCGGTGCGCGCAATGCGTCGTAACCGAACAGCAGCTTGTCGGGCTTGCCCGCATTCTCCGCGGCCACCGAGGCCTTGCCGCGGCACAGCAGGTCGTACACGGCGCGCACGGCTTGCGGATGCGCATCGGCCAGCGCTTGCGTCACGACGACAACATGATTGATCGGCACGTAGCGATGCGCGGCGTACCACGCGAGATCGGCCGTCGCGGCATCCGGAATCAGCGGTTCGAGACCCGCTTCGTCGGGCAGGTCGTTGCCGAGGATGGCGGCATCGAGTTCACCGGCCCGCAGCATCGGCAGCAGTTTTTTGCCGGGCGCGGCGCGTTGCACGAATGACGGATCCGCATACTCTTCGAGATGAGCGCCTTCGATGGTGATCCATTCGTTCGCTTCGACCGGCACGCCGTACGTGTCCGAGAGAATGGCGCGCACCCACATGCCGGTGGTTTGCGTATAAGTGCGCACGCCGATCTTCTTGCCCGACAAATGTTCGATATCGAGCTTGCCGCGCCGCGCATTATAAATAATGCAGCCTTGCTGGAACCGCGCAGCCACGACGGCGGGCAGCAGGATGAGCGGTTTGCCATAAGCCTTGGCCTGCAAATACGTGACGATGGCCAGCTCACTCACGTCATAAGCCTGGCGGCGCGCCATGGGCGCGAACGCGTCGTGAATCGGCTCGACCTCGTCGAACACGAGTTGCACGGCGGGATCAGTCAGTTCGCCACGCTTCAGCGCGCGCGTGTGCGGGTAAGTCTTCAGGGCGGTTTTCAGCAGCAACGGTTGCATGTCATGACCCACGGAAAGCGGATTCAGGCGGCCAGCGCCGGATAGACGGTCAGCGCGGTGCCGCCGAAGATGGCTTGCTGTGCATCGCTGGGCAACATCGCGAGGCTGGCGCGTGCATCGGCGAGCAGTTGCGGCAGCGCGCCTTCCGCAGCGGGAAAATTCGAGCCCCACGCGATACGGTGTGCACCGAAAGCGTCGAGCACGCGCGGGAAGAAGGCCGCCGGCGTCGATGCGCCACGCGACGCTTCCGCGATCGTGCGGTTCGTGAGCTTCAGATACACACCCTCGTGCGATGCAAGGCGGAACAGCGGCGCAGCCGCCTCATACGGCGCGCCGCCCGCGAGGTCGGGTCGCGCCAGGTGATCGAGCAACACGCGGATCTTCTGAAAGCGCGCAAGCATGTTCAGCAGCGCCGGAATGCCTTGCGCCGTCATTTGCAGACAGATCGACACCCCATGACGTTCCGCGTATTCCCACACCGGGAACGAGCGCTCGTCATCGAGCCAGCCCGCTTGCCCCGGCATCGTGCTGCCCGTCGTGAAGAGACGCAGACCGGAGAGGCCGGCGTCGAGCCAACGTTGCAGTTGCGTGACGGCGTCGTTCGCCAGCACGTCGATGGAGAACACGCCGGCGAAGCGATCCGGATGACTGCGCACCGCTTCCACGACATAACTATTGTCGTTGCCGTACACAGTCGATGCCTGCACGACCACGGCGCGGTCGATGCCGGCTTCGTCGAGCGAGGCCAGCAGGCCTTCGAAACTGACGGGGCGCTTCGCGGACCATTCCGATTGGTGGCCGCCCACCGGCGCGAGCGGAAAACGCTGTGTATCCGGGGAAATGGCGTGAGTGTGAGTGTCGATGACAACGGACATGAAGCGGCTCCAGGGATGTCTTTTTGCAATGGAATGGACGTCACTGTAAGCCGCTTGCGAGCGAATCCCTCAATATGAACTTTGCGCTTGGGCATAAATTCTGGTTAAGCTAAGGGTTTTCACATAGTGTTGAACGCCATGGCGAACCGCGAAGACGACCCACCAAATGACGATCTCACGCGCTTGCGCCGCTTGTTCCTGTTCGATGCCGTGTGCGAATCGGGTGGTATCGGACAGGCGGCGGCGCGCGCCGGACGCACCCAGCCCGCAGTGAGCCTCGCCATTGCCAAGCTGGAGGCAAGCTTCGGCGGACAACTGTTCGACCGCGGCTTCGGCGGCAGCGAACTGACGGTGGAAGGGCGCATCCTGCAACGGCGCACGCGGCGTATGCTCGATCAGATGGAGCGCGCGGTCGCGTCTTTGACCGGCCATGACGAACCTTCCCCGCAGAGCGCGACGATCTGCCGGCATCTCACCGATGCGCAGGTGCGTTGCCACATCGCCATTGCGCAGGCCGGCTCGGCGGCGGAGGCGGCGCAGCAGCTCGGCATCTCGCAGCCGGCCGTGCATCGCGCGGCGCGGCAGATCGAACAGACCGTCGGCGTGTCGCTCTATCGACGGCGCGTGCACAGCGTCGCGGCGAATCCAGCGGGCGTCGAATTCGCGCGGCGGCTCAGTCTCGCGCTGTATGAGATCGCGCAGGCCCGCGAAGATCTCGCCTATGCGCGCGGCCAGCGCACCGGGCGCGTGGCCATCGGCGTGTTGCCGTTGTTGCCGCCGCAGCTCGTCGCGCGCGTGATTCAACGGCTGCGCACACGTTATCCAGCGGCCCGCATCACCGTGGACGAAGGCTCGCACGCACCGCTGCTGCGTGATCTGCGCGCGGGTGGCATCGACATCATCGTCGGCGGCTTGCGCGAGCCCCGTCTCACCGGCGCGGTGCAGGAAACCGAGCTGTTCGCGGACCCGTATGTGGTCGCGGTGCGCAAGGGGCATAAGCTTGCGCGTCAGAAGTCGATCATGCCCAACCATCTCGCCGACTACGACTGGGTCGTACCGCAGCGCAATGTGCCGCGCCGCGCGGTGATCGACCGCCTCTTCGCGCGCCTGCCCGCCACGCCGCCGCTCGTCGTCGAAACAAGCTCGCTCGCGATGATGATCGCGATGCTCGTCGAGAGCGATTGCATTACCTTGCTGTCGCGTTCGCAGATACGTGAGGCCTATCCCGGCAGCGACATGGTCGCGCTCGAATTGAAGACGCCCGAGGCGGATCGCGCAGTGGGCTACACGGTGCGAAGCGACTGGCTCGGCACCGCGGTCCAGCAGGCGTTCATCGAGTGCCTGCGGGAAGAATGCGCGCTGCCCGCGTAAGCGCGATCGTTCACGTGCCGCACCAAATCCGGCATATGCCTTTACTCAAAGGTTAACGCGTCGAGAAATTTATTCAATGGACGCTGCCGGGTCGCGATGAGACGATGCAAGCATCGAAAGCCGCAGACGACTTGCTGCAAGCCGCGTTGCAAGTCCGTGTCTTGAGCCACGAGCCCATGGATGTAGCGGTTGCAGCCTCACGAGCAGACAAGCACGGGCTTCGCACGATCGCACGCTGACGACTTGACACGTGCGCTCGCGGAGGCACTTGGCCTTCGCATTCCCATCACGCATCAACGCAGGATTCAATGCCCGACAAGGCGGTGAGGGGCACTCACGCCCGCAAAAAAAGAAGCCTGAAACAAGGCGCCATATTGGAGACAAGCCATGCATGCAAGCAAGCGCACGAGACCTTTACAGGATCATCGCGAGAGAGAGCGGAGCAGCACGCCGAAAGACTGACAGACGGCTCCATGGCCGGCCAGGTCGCATGGACGGCGTGGGGAACGCAATACCGCACCTCATCGAAGAGATCCCATGATCGGGAAATTAATATTCGCTCTCGCCGCCTGTCAGTTCGCGGGCGTGGCTCACGCGCAATCCTATGTCACGCTGGCAGGCGTGGTAGACGGCGGCATTCGCTATACGCACACCGGACTGGGCAGCCAGTATTCGATGAACTCGAATGGCTTCTTCACCTCGAACCGGCTCGATTTCATCGGCAAGGAAGATCTCGGCGGCGGCTATAACGCGCACTTCAGGCTCGAAAGCGGCTTCAATCTCGGCAACGGCGCATACGACAACACGAATAACGTGGCGTTCAACCGGGGCGCGTATGTCGGCCTGGGCGGATGGTTCGGGTCGCTCGACTTCGGCCGCCAGTACACCATCGCGCATGATGTGATCTATGACTACGATCCCTTCAACTTCGAGTATCCCGGCATCACGCCGCTCACGCCCGCGACCGCGGGCACGCGCTTCAACAACGACGTCAAGTACAGCCGTACATATGGACCGTTCCGCTTCCGCGCGGAGAATTCCTTCGGCGGCGTAGCGGGCGATTTCAACGCGGGATCGGCGCGCGGCGTGGGCCTGCAATACAAAATGGGACCGGTGAACGTGGGCGGTGTCTATATCCATCGCTCGGTGCTCTCAGGCACGACCTATCAGCCGGACAACTACTACACGCTCGGCGCGGCACTCACCTTTGGTGACTTGCGGTTCGCTGGCGGCTACATGAACGATAACCTCGACGTGGCCGCGCCGAACCGCGACGTGCGCACGCTCAACTACTGGGGCGGCCTGACCTATCAGTTGACGCCGTACACACGCCTGGGCGCCGCGTACTACATCACGGACTTGCCGAATACGGGCGGCAAGCGCAGTCAGGGACTGGCGAGCATTGCCTATTCGCTGTCGAAGCAGACCGTGCTTTACGCCGAATTCGACTACACGAAGTTCTCCGGCTCCTACATCACCAACAAGACCTTGAATGCAACCCAGCAGCCGCATCAGCTCGCGTTCACCGTGGGGATCAACCATGGCTTCTGATATGCCGATCAGCGCATCTACGGCGCTGGTTCTGCACGTTCCCTGTCGTTTCCATTATCCTGCTGCGTTATTCTTTGCCATCGCAGAACAACTGCGGCATAAGAATCACGCGGCAGCGGGATCAGAAAGCCGCACGCAGAACGACTAGCGCCGAAACGTGTCATCGTCCGATGCGCGGGGCGCATCGGAGACACTATGAGTCAGCTGGACTGGTATTTGAGCGTCAACATGAAGGCGCGTCATCTGCGCCTGCTCGTCGCCATTTATGACTTCCGCAACCTGCGGCAAGTGGCGTCGAATTCTTACATAACGGTTCCAGCGGTATCGAAGGCACTAGGCGAAATTGAAAGCGCGCTGGGCGTCAAACTCTTCGAACGCACCGTCAACGGCCTGCGTCCCACCGCCTATGGCGAATGCGTGGTGCGGCACGCCCGCGCCGTGCTGAGCAGCCTGAACCAGACTGCCGAAGAGATCAAGGCGCTGCAGACCGGCAGCGCCGGCAAGGTGCACGTGGGCGCACTGCCGACGCTCATTTCCACCCTCATGCCCCGCGCCCTCGCGCGCCTGAAACAGGAAGCGCCGCAGACCAACGTCTCGATCCTCGAAGGCCGCATGAACGCCTTGTTGCAGGACTTGCGGCGCGGCGACCTCGACATGATCGTGGGCCGCCTGCCGAATCGCGCGGACACCGTGGGCCTGCATGAACGCGCGCTCATCAACACGCCGATCAAGCTCGTCACGGGCGTGCAGCATCCGCTCGCAAGCCGAAGCACCGTGCAATGGTCGGACCTGAAAGACTATCCGTGGATCCTGCCGCCTTCGGGTTCGCTGCTGCGCGAGCCGATCGAAAACACGCTGGCGCGCCATGGCCTGTCGATGCCGTCGAACACCATCGAGACCCTTTCGACGCACTTGATCCGCGCCTATATCCAGATCAACGACGCGATTGCGCTGCATACCGTGGACATGATCTATCCCGATTCGGGTGCCAGCCCGTTTCATGTGCTGCCGCTCGACATGAACCTCGCGACGCGTCCGCTGGGCGTGATCTGGCGCGCCGACAAGCCGCTCGCGCCGAGCGCCATGCTGCTGCTGCAATGTCTCGAACGCGAATGTCCGCCGACCGATGTCAGGGATGAAGCCGACCTTGCCGCGATGGCGGAGCATGCCGGGTCCGGTCAAGGGGCTTAACCGGAAGGTTAAGGCATCTGCCCTTTTATTCAATGGACTGGACACGCATGCGGCGCGATGATGGCTTCATCGAACTCGCATCAAGAGCGCGTTGACGCGCCGGCGACTGACCGAACAGGAGACAGACGGATGCCCATCCCCATGATGAGCGTATGGCGTCGCGCGGCCGCATGGTGCGGCACGGCGGCGCGCAACACGATGGAACTCGCGCGGGCGTGGCCCGGACAGTTTCCGGTGTTAATCCACATCTTCGGCATGGACGATCTGAGCCAGCCGCGACGCTAGCCTTCGCTGTCCGAAGGCGCTTCCTGTTCCCGTCATCCAGCGTTCATCTCCGCCGCGCGCATGCGCGGCCGGTCTCCATATGCCTGCGCGCACGGCCAACACACGACGATACAAACTATAAAAAGGAGATCCTGCATGACAGGCCGACGTACCTTTCTGAAAGACGCGCTCATCACCGGCACGGCGGCGGCGCTCGTCAAGCCTGCGGTGGCCACGCCGACATCCAGTGCGCCGCAGCGGTCTTCGGTGAGCCGGCCCTCGTCGGCGCTAATTGCGGCGGAAGCGCAAAGCGATGTCGTTGCACCGTCGCTCGACGAAGCGCCTGCCACGGATGCCGCGCACATCGGCAATCCCGGTTCCGACTTCATGGTGGATTTGCTGCGCATCGCGGGCATCGACTATGTCTCGACGATGCCCGGTTCGACCTTTCGCGGTCTGCACGAGTCGATCGTGAACTACGCGGGCGACACGCATCCGCAGATGATCGTATGCACCCACGAGGAAGCGTCGGCGGCGATTGCGCACGGCTACGCGAAAGTCGCGGGCAAGCCCATGGCCTGTCTCGTGCACAGCACGGTGGGCTTGCAGCATGCGTCGATGGCGCTCTACAACGCATGGTGCGATCACGTGCCGATGGTGGTCATCGCCGGCAATATCGCCGACGCAACGAAGCGCCGGCCCGGTGTCGAGTGGTATCACACGGCGCAGGACCTCGGTGCACTGGTGCGCGACTACACCAAGTACGACGACTATCCGGTGTCGCTCCAGCATTACGCCGAATCGTTCATGCGCGCCTGCACGATGTCCGTCACGCCGCCGATGGCGCCCGTGCTGATCGTCGCGGATGCCGAGTTGCAGGAGCAGCCCATTGCGGTCCCGCATGACATCGCGGTGCCGCCGCTGCGCCAGGTGTCGCCACCCGCCGCAAGCGCGGATGCCTTGCAAGCCGCCGCCACGATGCTGTGCGCGGCGAAGGCGCCCGTGATCGTCGCGGATCGCGCGGTGCGCACGCAAGCGGGCCTGGAGTCGCTGGTCGCGCTCGCTGAATCGCTCAATGCGCCGGTGATCGACCTGCTCGGCCGCATGAACTTTCCCACACGGCACACCCTCAATCATTCGTCGATGCAGGCGCGCCTGCTGGCCGATGCGGGCGTGATCCTCGCGCTCGAAGTAGGCGATGTCTGGGGACTGACGCAAAGCGTGCCGGATACGATCGGCCGCACATCGAAGCGGCGTGCGAAGCCGGACGTGCGTGTCATCAGCATCTCGACGTCCTATCTCTGCGGCAAGTCGAACATGCAGGATGCGGAGCGTTATTACGCTTCGACCTCGCCCATCGGCGCGGATGCCGAGGCGTCGATGCCCGCGTTGACACAGGCTGTCCGTTCGACGATGACAGCCGCACAACGCACGGCCGTCGAAGCGCGCGCGGCGACGCTGCGCGCCTCGCATGACAGCATGCAGCACGCCGCCCGGGAAGCCGCCACGCGCGCATGGGACGGCACGCCGGTCAGCACGGCGCGTCTCGCGCAGGAAGTGTGGAACGTCATCCGCCATGACGACTGGGCGCTCGTTTCGCCGCCGGGCGCATGCAGCCAGTGGCCCAATCGCCTGTGGGACTTTACGAAGACGTATCAGTTCATCGGCGCGGGCGGGGGCTATGGCGTCGGCTATGCGGCACCCGCCGCCGTGGGCGCGGCGATCGCGCATCGCGACGCCGGGCGCATCGCCGTCAGCATCCAGACCGACGGCGACTTGATGGTGCTGCCCGGCCTGCTGTGGACGGCGGCACATCATCAAGTGCCCTTGCTGATGGTGATGCACAACAACCGCGCGTGGCATCAGGAGACCATGCATATCCAGCGCATGGCGGGACGGCGCGATCGTCATCCGGAGCGCGGGCGTATCGGCACCGTGTTGCAGGATCCTCCGATCGATTACGCGTCGATGGCGAAGAGCATGGGTGTGTGGGCGGAAGGCCCGATCTCCAATCCCGCCGATCTCGGGCCGGCCCTGACACGCGCGATGGCGCAGGTCAGAAGCGGCAAGCCCGCGCTGCTCGACGTGCTGACTCAACCTCGATGACGATTGCCGCGATGACCCTCTATTCACGTTCGCTGATCGCGGCGCTTGCGTTCATCGTGCTCGCCAAGCCGGAAGCACACGCCGATACTCGCTCCGATATTGAAACCGGCCGTGCGCTCTTCATGCAGAAGGGTTGCTACGAATGTCATGGCGTGCTGGGACAAGGCAGCGCATCGACCGGGCCGGCGCTCGCGCCGCATCCCATCGCGTTGTCGGCGATGCAGGCGTATGTGCACGATCCCAAGGGCGAAATGCCGGTCTACAGCAAGCGGATTCTCTCCGATGACGAGATCGCCCGCATCCACGCCTATCTCGCTTCCTTGCCGCCGAGTCCGTCAGCCGAGCGCATCGCGCTGCTCATCGACGGCGCGGCGCCGACGCCGCAAGCCTCGGTGGCACCGGGACACGGCTCAACCATTTACGCGGCAAATTGCGCGGCATGTCATGGCGCGGGCGGCGAAGGCGGTGTGGGACCGGCGCTGCGCGGCATCGCGAGCCGCTATGGAACGAGCGACATCGAAGCGCGCATTCGCGAACCCTCCGGCATCATGCCGCGCCTGTATCCGCACGTCCTGAACGATGACGACGTGCGCGACGTGGCGCGCTATGTCGCGCAGTTGCGCTGACAGACACGCACATGGTCGGATCCAGAAGCATTTACCAATTGGTTAACGCACCTACGGGTTATTTCAATAGACGGGAAAGACACGCTATTCGATGATCTTTTGACCGGATCGCTGGACGGTCCCCGAACATCATTCGAATCCAACAGGAGACCCCGTTGACCAGGAAAGTCCCGCTCAAGATCGCCATTGCCCAGTACCCGCATACGTCGGCCATTCGCAACGGCTCGATTCCCATTGAAGGCGTCGATGCGGAGATCGTCACCGTCAAGCCGCAGATCGGCGCGTTTCGCCGCATGGTGCGCGATGTCGAGTTCGACGTGTGCGAGCTGGCGCCGACCACCTACATCATCGCGCGAGCCTATGGCGCGCCGTTCGTCGCGCTGCCCATCTTCGTCATGCGGCGCTTTCATCATGGCGGCCTGCTCGTGCGCCCCGATGCGGGCATCGCTACACCCAAGGATCTCGAAGGCAAGAAGGTCGGCGTGCGCGCGTATTCCGTCACGACCGGCGTATGGACGCGCCAGGTGCTGATCGACGAGTTCGGTCTTGATTCGTCGAAGGTCACCTGGGTCGTCGACGACGAAGAACACGTCACGCAACTCGAGCTTCCGTCGAATGTGATTCACGCGCCGCAGGGCAAGTCGCTGGCGGACCTGATGGCGTCGGGCGAACTCGCGGCGGGTTTTGCCGCGAATGCCGGCATCGGTCGCACCGGCAATCCGAACGGTGGCTGGCAGGAAGTGGAAGCCGACTGTCCCCACCTGCTGCCGAACGCGGCCGAACTCGAAGCCGACTACTACCGCCGCACGGGCGTGTATCCGATGCACGGCACGATCGTCGTGAAGGATTCGGTGCTTGCCGAGCATCCGTGGGTGGCGAAGTCGCTCTACGACGCATTCGAGCAGGCCAAGCAAGCATGGCTCGCCGATCTCGACACCAACGACCCCACCAACGCCAGCGACAAGAAGTATCTCGAACTGCGCAAGATCGTCGGGCACGATCCGTTGCCGTACGGAATCGACGCGAATCGCAAGACGATCGAGGCACTGGAAGCGACCGCCTTCGAGCAGCGGCTCACGCCGCGCCGGATGTCGATGGACGAGCTGTTCGTCGATCCGCTTGCCTGATCCAAAGCCCCCACCGAATAACCATTCAATCGAATCAAAGAACGACTCATGGCATCCATCGTTGATATTCATCCGCACATCATCTCCGACGATACAGCGCGCTATCCCGTCGCGCCGCTGGGCGGCAAGCGTTCCGACTGGTCGAAGGAACGTCCTTCCACGGTCGAATCGCTGATCGCGGCAATGCACGAGGCCGGCGTGGCGAAGGCCGCCGTCGTGCATTCATCGACCACATATGGCTTCGACAACAGCTACGTGCTCGATGCGTGCGCGGCTTATGCAGACCGTCTCGTTGCAGTGGGTTCCGTCGACGTGACGCTGCCCGATGCGCCGCGCACCATTCGCGCCTGCGTGGAGCGCGGCCTTGCGGGCCTGCGCATGTTCACGGGCGGCAGCACGAAGGATTTCGATCCGCGCGAACTCGAAGATCCGCGCGCGTGGCCCGCCTGGGAAACCTGTGCGGAACTGAATCTGCCGATGTGCATCCAGACAGGTCCGATTGGCCTGCCGCAGGTTGCCGATCTGGCGCGGCGTTTCCCGAACGTGAAGATCATTCTCGATCACCTCGGCCGCCCCGACGTGACGGACGGCGCGCCTTACGCAAAGGCGCAGACCATGTTCGATCTCGCACCGCTCACGAACATCTACATGAAGCTGACGCCGCGCATCTTCGACGACATGCAGAAGGGCGCAGCGAATGCAGAGACTTTCTTCCCGCGCCTGATTGAAGTGTTCGGCGCGCAGCGTCTGGCATGGGGTTCGAACTTCCCGAGTTCGACAGGCACGTTGCCCGAGATTCTCGCGACGGCCGAAGCGGGCCTGCGCTGCCTGAACGACGACGACCGCGCGTGGATCTTCGGCAAGACGGCGCAGCAGTTGTATCCGGCGCTGGCCTGAGCGGCGTGGCGACAGATATCCAGTGAACGAAGCATGAGGAACAACCAGATGGCGACGATTCAAACCGACCTGCCGACGCTGCGGGTGAACCTGGCCGACTACGCGGCAACGAAGGCGATGAGAGACGGCCGCGTGTCGTCGAGCGTGGTCAATCTCGACTACTGCGGCCCGGCGCGCGCGCACGACGGCTTCAAGCCGATGCTGCGCGAGAATGCCTTCGATGCCGGCGAACTGGCCATCGTCACGTATCTGCAAGCGAAGGCTTACGGCAAGCCTTACGTGCTGCTTCCGGCGCCGATCTCGGGACGCTTCCAGCATCATTGCGCGGGCTATAACGGTGAGCTGGGTCATCTCGACCCGAAGGACATCGAGGGCAAGCGGGTCGGCGTGCGCACCTATGCGCAGACCACAGGCCTGTGGATTCGCGGCATCCTGCGTCATGAATACGGCGTCGATCTCGACAAGGTCAAGTGGATGACGCAAGGCGAAGGGCATCTCGCCGAGTACACGGACCCGGCCAATTGCCAGCGGCTGCCGAAGGGATCGTCGGTCGGGCAGATGATGCTGGACGGCGAACTCGCGGCGGTGCTGGCGGGCGAGGACATGCCGAAGGACCCGCGCGTGAAGACCCTGGTGCCCGATGCCCAGGCCGTCGCAAAGGACTGGTTCGCGCGCGAAGGCGTGGTGCCGATCAATCATATGTTCGTCGTGCATGCGAGGCTGTCGAAGGAGCGGCCGGACATCGTGCGCGAGTTGTACCGGATGATCGTGGAGAGCCGCGCACTGGGCGAGGGCGTGCCTGCCGTGATCCCGCCGTTCGGGCTGGAAGCGAACCGCAAGGGCATCCAGCTCGCCATCGACTGGGCGCTCGACCAGAAGATCATCCCGCGCCGCGTTTCCGTGGACGAGCTGTTCGACGAGGTGACCGGCAGCCTCGGATAGACCCGCGCACGGGCGCGCAGTGATAATAAAAAATCAGACGGAGACGAAGTGATGGAGACTATTCGAAGAGCAGCGCGCCTCGAGAACCGTTGGGGCATCGTATTCCTGCTCGCCTTTGGCCTGATGATCGCGTTCATGGATCGCACTAGCATGTCGGCCGCGCTCGCGGATCATCATTTCGTCCAGCATTTCACGCTCACGTCGGTGCAGCGCGGCTGGCTGGGCTCATCGGTGTTCTGGGCCTACGGGCTGTTGCAACTGCCGATGGGCTGGCTCGTCGACCGCTACGGCGTCAAATGGCCTTACGCAATCTGCTTCCTGCTGTGGTGTATCGCGGCGGCGGTTACCGGGATCGTCACCACGCTGTCGGCGCTCATCATCGTGCGGGTGCTGATCGGCGCGGCGGAAGCGGTGGTCGTGCCGGCGACCTATCGGTATATTGCCAATCGCTTCGAGGAAACGCAGAAGGGAACGGCGCTCGGCATCTATTCGGTCGGCGGCAAGATGGGTCCGGCCCTCGGTGCGCCGGCCGCTGCGTGGCTGATCGCGGGCACGTCATGGAAGATGATGTTCATCGTGACGGGTCTCGCGGGGCTGGTGTGGCTCTTGCCCTGGCTGCTGATGGTGCGCAACGACTTCCCCGACGCGACAGAACTCGCATCGAGAAAGCAGCGCGCCGCCTCAGTGCCGCTGCGCAATCTGCTGGCGAGCCCAGTGGTGTGGGGCGGCTTGCTGACCAACTTCTGCTACGCCTATTTCGCGTTCTACTGCATGACGTGGATGCCTGCGTATCTGGTGGAGCAGCGGGGGCTTTCATTGCAGCAGTCGGGCTTGTACACGGCCTTCAGCTTCTGCGGCGTGGCTGTTACGGCTGCGCTCAGCGGCTGGCTGGCGGACCGGCTGATTGCCCGCGGTCACGATGCCGTCGTGGTGCGCAAGTCGTTCATGGTGGTCGGTTTCATCGGCGGCATGACGGTGCTGTTCGGGGCCTACGCGCCGAGCGTGCAGATGGCGCTGTTCTGGAACGTGTTGTCGTTGACCCTGGTGGGTCTCGTCACGACGAACAACCTCGCGCTCGTCAAGCTCACTTTGATTCCGAAGCAGGCGGTGGGCTTGAACACCGGCTTGCAGCAGGTGGCGACGAGCCTCGCCGGCGGCGTGTCCGCCAGTCTCTCGGGCTGGCTGCTGCATGTGGGGCATAGCTACACGCTGCCGATGATGGCTATTTTCGTGTTCCTGCTGGTCGGCGCAATGAGCACGATTGTGCTCATGCGGCGCAAGTGGGCGCCGAAAGTGAATGGCGTCAAAAAAGAGGCTTCCGAGCGCGAGGCCGTGCCGCCGGCGGCGATGAGTCAAGGGGTGCGTTGAGCGCTTGTTCCCGTCAGAACTGTGGGACTGGCCGCGTCCCTCGCGCTGATCGCTCTCTCGCATCGCGCCGGCTGATCGCATGCTTCACATGACAGGCGTCGCCACTGATTGCAGGGAAAACCGCCACGATCGACGGTCGCAACGACGCTTTCCGTGTGCGTCCCAGTGCTCCGAAAAACCAGGGTGGAGCTCGCAGGATTTTGTGGAGAGAGCACTTCAACGTAGGTTGTTGCCGCATCGCAATTTACGGAGCTCATGCCACCAAAATAGCGGACCGCAGGAGATGAACTTATGTTTGACTTGACATAAATCAATTTAGTTCGGGTCGGTTTGTCACGGCCAGATTGAAATGTCGGGGTAACTTTTTAGAAATGTCGGGTTTTCAGTCATTAAATCTCTCTTTAAAAGCTCATTTCTCCACCGCGGCTGCCCGCAGTTCGGCGGTTCTCAGCATCATCGCGTTCAGGTCGACCGGCTTCAGTTCGCGTTGCTTGCGCGTGTTGTTGGCCCGCATCTTCGGTCTGACCGGCTCGCCCTGATTCGTTCTTGAAGGTGCGTCCGAGGCGCGCCGGTTGTCGCGCTCCATCTGCACCTGACGCGATAACGCCAGCACATGCTCCAGGCGTTTGTTATCCACTTCGGCACCCTGATCCGCCACGGATAACCGGTCGTACTGGCGATAGGCCAATGCGTCTCCGTCCGCCCGAATTTCGATGCGACCATCCGGGTATTCGTACACTTCGATATAGCGATGGGCGAGGGCGCGTGTCTGCGGCGTGTCGTCCAGCATGTAGATCACCCGGTCGTACTGCAACGTCAAACTATTCGACACGCAACGCGACACCCGATGCGTCAGAATCAGATCGAGATTCTCATCCTCACGCAGCGCGCGGTGGGCATCGAAGCCACTGCGTGGCACCTTCCCAAAACGACCATTGAAGTCAGCGATGAAGTGGGGCGCATAAGCATTCGCCGCCTCCCAGGTGTCAATCTTGCGCAAGCGCAATTCCTTGACGAGCCGATCCTGCAAAGTCAGATTGGCCCGTTCCACGCGCCCCTTCGCTTGACTGCTGTTGGCGCATAGCGTATCCACGTTGAGCTCGTACAAGGCCCGTCCGTATTGGGTGACGCCCTTGCCGGGCGTACTCGAATGACTGTTGCACGAGAACACGCTGGCCTTATCGCTATAGAGTGCCACCGGCTTGCCGTACACCTCGATGTATTTGCGCGTCGCCTCGAAATAGCTGAAGGTCGACTCGGTCGCGGTGAAGTGCAGGGTCATCAGCCGGCTCGTGGCATCGTCGATAAACACCAGTAACGTGCACGCCGGTGCGCGTTCCTTGAACCATCTGTGATCGCTGCCATCGATCTGAATCAGTTCGCCCAGGCACGAGCGCCGATTCCTCGGCTGGTGAATCTTGGGCGGGCGCTGCGTGCGGGGAATCCACAGGCCGGCTGCGGTCATCAGGTGGCGCACGGTTTCCTTGGATAAGGTTAAGCCGTGACATTCACGCAGCTTCTCGCAGGCCAGCGTCGGGCCGAAATCGGCGTAGCGATCCCGGATCAGCGTCAGCGCACGACCAGCGATCGCTTCATCGAGTTTCCGGTTGCCCGGACGACCACGCGAGGTGTGGCCGACGCCGGCTGCACCGGATTGTTTGTATCGGGCCACCAGCCGTTCGACCTGACGGACCGTCAGTTGCAAACGCTGCGCGGCGAGCCCCGGTTTGAGCATCCGGTCCACTACGGCCTGAACGACTTTGAGACGGTCGAGTTCGCGCATGGTCAAGGTCACCCGTTCGGTTGGCTTCATGGCGAACTCCCGGCGTCAGATCGGAAGCGCCCAGCATGGCACCCGCAGCAAAACACGACATTTCTATCTTGCTAGAACACGACATTAGGATATTGCCGCTACAAATTAAAAGTGCGTTAATTAGGTTTATGTCAAATAGACGATCGTCCGATATCATAGCGACCGGTAATCGCGCTTATATACCGAATCACTGGTCGTCATCAGGCGACAGGGCTGCTTCATAATCTTGACCGCCGTAGAAGACACCAACGATCGAAACAACGTCCGCCTCCAAGGTATAGGCGATGATCGATCGTTTGCGGAAATGAGTGATGCGAAGTCCCGGCAGCAGATCGTCGCGCTCGACGCCACGTGCAGGAAAAGTCTGGAGCGCCATGCAGAAATCGACGATCGAATCGACATATCGTTCAGCCGTCATTGGAGCGCCGGCGTTTGCGATGCGTGCTTCAAGTCTGCGCAGTTGATCGAGCGCTTCGGGTGCGAACTGGATCCGCCAATTCATTCGTGACGCGTGCGAGATTTTTTCAGCTCAGCGCGTACCTGATCGACAGACAGTGCGCGGCTCGGATCGTCTCGAAGCGCTTGCGCTGCAGGAACGACTTCGTTGCGCAACCATGCTTCAACGGCACGGTCACGCTCGAGAAGCGCACGAAGTGCGTCTCTCAGCACTTCGCTGTCAGATGCGTAGTCGCCGCTTGCCACCTTCGCGCGCACGAATTCGGCCATCTCGTTGGGTAACGTAATGCTCATTTGCTGGGTCGTTCTCATACCAGCCTCCGCTCAATAGGATTTAATCCTACTCGTTCCCGACTTATCGTGCAACACGGTACAACGGCCTACCTCCCCGCTATTCAACCCCAAAATGTTGCTCTAAATTGGGGTCAATTTATGCTGTGTCAAGTACGTAGAATGCGGAAACATAATTTACTGCCTCTCTAATCTGCACGATCTGACCGAACATTTCGGCCGTGAAGCGGCCGTACTGGTTCTTGTCCGTCGCCCAATGAGCCCACACGGCCTCCAGGCGTCCGACACGAAACACAATACGAAGCAAACCCGTGCACTGGAACGCACTACCTCGCCTCCGCGCTTTACCAAACCCTCAAGCCCACCGCCGGGAATCTCAATAGACTAGGTGATAACCCTAGTGTGAAATGCAACCTGTGCCGCGCAATGCATGCGGTCTAATTCCCACAGGTCAGGTTAGCCATGAACCAATCGATCAATGCAGTTCTTATTGCCATCGCCACGCTCACGTCAACCGGCGCTCTCGCTCAATCGGCCGAGCCGCTCACACGCGAGCAAGTGCGCACCGAACTCTTGCAGCTGGAAAATGCAGGCTACAACCCAGCCAACAATTGCACCGGCGATTGCCCCGGAAGCCTGAGACACGCTGAAGCGATCCTGACGCGGCAACAACGAAGCGCACGCGCCGGCTACGGCCAGTCATCCGACGGCTCGAAACAGTCAGGCCGGTGAGCAGCAGATCGTCACTGTTCGAATCGCGCAAGAGGATTTGCGGACTTAACCAGACCGGCATAAGGCGCACGCGCATCGCACGATGCCGGTCGATTTCATCGCTAGGTCGATAAAAACACTAACGAGCGATATCGCCCCACTGTGTGCTTCCGTTTCTGCTTGCGCCACAACCCGTCGGGTCCGCGGCCGCCCTGCGCGCGGCCACACGATATTCCGCCGCTTGAACTTCTCCGTACGGAAAATAGGCCCAGGCGGTCGGGCTGTAACCCGCGTTTTCGGCCTGCACCAACTCATTGCGGACCTGTGCGCGCGTCAACGATTGCTGACCTGCTTGCGCAAAAGAAAGAATCGGCGCTGCAAGCGCCAGCGCAACGACTGCGTGAGCGAGCGATTTCATGGCGACACCCTCCCGGCACTATGTAGCCGCACGACGAGACGGGCTTGCGCGAAGGCGGCAAACTTAGTCTAGCAGGCTTCGTAAATTGGGATGTTCACCACCTATCGGGCGTGACTTTGCATGCGTTGCGACGATCGGCTTGTGCCGTGGAAAGAATCCGTGTAAAGGATCGGGCCAAACGCACGCGCGGCGAACGGCGCGCTGCGTCGGAACAGGCGGACCCGCTTACGTCTGATAAAACCGCATCGCGGGTACCACGATGTTCGGCGGATAGACGCACCACGAGCCGTCGCCATGACGAAAGAACACAATGGCAAAGCGTGTTGAACGACGCATGACTTCGATGCGAACAGCGCGCCACGGCATGTTCACCGAACGTGCTGCGCGGCTCACCTGAATGCCGTCGATCTGCCCCAGCCAGTCATGCACGAGGTGCCGGAGCGATGTCATCTGCTTGCTCATATCTAGTCCCTGCTTAAATCGAAAATGCCGTTCAATGCAGCGCATTGCGCTTGGCGAGCGGCCTGAAAATGCGGCTCCATATGATGCTGACCAGTATCGTCGCGCAGCCGCCCGCGACGACCGAGCCGATCACGCTCAGCGCAGTCGCGCTCACACCGGATTCGAATTCGCCCAACTGATTGCTCGCGCCGATGAACAGCGTATTTACCGCCGCCACGCGCCCGCGCATGCGATCGGGCGTTTCGAGTTGAATCAGCGTCTGCCTCACGATCACGCTGATCGTGTCCGCGCCGCCCGAGATCGCCAGCAGGCACAAGGACAGCGGAAACCAGCGCGACAGTCCGAATCCGACGATGGCCGCGCCATAGATCGCCACGGCAATCAGCAATTTCTTGCCGACGCCACTGACGATGGCCCGGCGTGCCAGCAACAGTCCCACGCACAACGCGCCCACGGCGGGCGCCGCGCGCAGCAGTCCGAGTCCTTGCGGCCCGACATGCAGAATCAGCCTCGCATACACGGGCAGCAACGCCGTCGCGCCACCGAACAGAACGGCGAAGAGGTCCAGCGAGATCGCGCCAAGCAGCAGCGGATTGCGCCAGATAAAGTGCAAGCCCGCGAAGATCGTATCGGCGGTGACGGGTTCGCGTGGCGGCGGCGTATAGTCGTAGCGCACGAACGCATACATCACCGCGCTGATGCAAAAAAGCGCCGCGCTGCTCAGATACACCGTCACCACATTGACCGCGAACAGCGCGCCCCCAAGCGCAGGCCCGGCAATGACCGATATCTGCTGAACCGACGTGCTCAAGGCCATTGATCGCGACAACAGTTTCGGCGGCACCAGCATGGGCAACAGCGCCTGCTGGCCGGCCATCTGAAACGGCCTGATCGCACCGAGTGCGAGAGAAAGCGCGAGCAGCGTGTCACGGGTCACGCTATGAGAAAGCGTCGATGCCGACAGCATCGCGGCTGCGATCGCTTGAAGCCCAAGACACGCCGCCACCATGCGCCCGCGATGCAGCCGGTCCGCGCAATGTCCGGCAATGAGCGTCGTAGCCAGCCCTGGCACGAACTGGAACAGCCCGACGAGACCAAGATCCCACGTGCTCGATGTGAGGTCGTACATATGCCAGCTGATCGCCAGCATCAGCATTTGCTGGGCGGTAATGGACCCGATGCGCGCAACCAGAAAGCGCGTGAGCGGCGCGTGCCGCAGCAGAGACGTCACTTCGTCCGGGCGGGTCGGCGTGGCGGGCGCTGAAGAGTTACGTGAAGGCGTCATGGCAGCTCGCGCATGAGTGCGGGCGCGGAACGATCACCGTATGAATTGATATCGACCTTTGGCGCCCACTTGCGCCGCAGCAATACGATGGTGCTGGTAGCCCCGAGCAGGAGAAACGCAAAAATTGCGAGCATGGGCAGGGTGTACGTGTGCCCGACATGCAGCAGCCAGCCCGACAGGCTCGCGGATACGCCCCCAGCAAGGCTGGTGGCCACTTGCTGCAAGCCCGTGTTCAATCCGACCGCTTGCTTTGGGATCAGCGTGAGCTTGACCAAGGCGAGATTGTTCGCTGTGACAAGCCCCAGCAACGAAAGCGAAGCAGCGTTCCAGAACAGCGCCGTGCGCGGCGAATCTGCATACGCGCCAAGCAGCACGGTTGTTGCGCCCATGAATCCAACCACGATGAACGTCTTGCGCACTAATACGGCATCGCGCCCGCGCGCGATGAGCCGATCCGCGCCCCAGCCCGCCAGCGCCGCGACGACCGCGATGCCCACGAAACTCACGAACGTATAAAGCCCCGATTCCGTCAGCGTCAAACCTCTCTGCTCGACGAGATAAGCGGGCATCCATGTCATGCAGTAGAACGCGAAATAGCTGTAGCAGAAGTTGGTAATCAATCCGCCCCACACCACCGGACTCGCGAGCAAGTTCTTCAACGGCACCGAAGCGGCTCGCTTTTTCGATGCCGCCAGTTCCACGTTCGACGGAAAATCGTTCTTCACCATCGCGAGCCATGGCATGAGCCAGAGCAAGCCCGCCAGACCCGTGACGACGAACATCGACTTCCATGAACTCACCGAAATGAGCCACGTGGCAAGCGGTGCGCCGAGCGCCGGTCCCATCTTCCCGCCGATGGAATAAAGCCCTAGCGCTGTGCCCTTGTGCGTTTCATCGAAATGATCGGCCAGATAACGGTAGGTCGCGGGCACCACCACCGATTCCGCGACGCCGATCATCAAGCGCACGATGATGAGCGCCGCGAGCGTATTCACCACGCCGGTGGCCGCCGCCGCGAGACACCACATGAGAAAGCAGATTGCGTAAGGCCATTTCACGCCGTAACGGTCGACGAGCCAGCCCATTGGCATTTGCAAGAGGCCGTAAGACCAGAACATGGCCGAGCCGAGCCAGCCGCGCTGCACATGCGTCAGCGAAAACTCCTGCACGAAATGATGATCCGCGAACGCGGCGGACATGCTAGTACGGTCGACGTGGGAAATCATCAGTCCGAGCGCGAGCAACGCCAGCACGGCCCAGCGATTCTCTTGTCGCGTTCGGGTAATTCCCATGTTCTCGTCTCCGTTTATCGTTATCGGCAGGCGCACCGTCCGATCCTTTAACCTAAACTTCCGGTTACATCGTCGAAGAGTTCGTCGACGGACAGGCGCCGCGGAATGATCCTCTGATCGAGCGCCCAGTCGACCGCGAGTTGAAGACCTTTGCGGTTGGCCTCCAGCCCGATGGGCGGGAAGATGCCGGGCACGTTCTCAGCGACGGCGCGGCTATCCACCACCATGCGGTACAAGTCGCGCACGATATCCGGACGCTCCTTCGACAACTTCTCGTGCACCACGAACATGTGGTTGATCGGCACCACGCCTGTGCGCGCGAACCAGTCCTTAGCGGCGGCGGGCGCATCCGGCACCAGCGTGCGAACGCGCTCGTCCTTCGGCATGTCTTCACCGAGCAACGCCGCTGTCAGCTCACCGTCGAGCATCATCTGCGGAATCGACGAACCGGCCGGAAGGCGCTGACAGTTCGCCGGATCGCTGTATTCCGCGAGATGCCCGTCGCCGAGTGTCATCCAGGTGACGCGGTCGAGATCGACGCCGTACTCGTGCCGCAGGATGCCGCGAATCCATAGCGCGGTGGTCTGAGTGTAGGTACGTACACCGACTTTTTTCCCTTCGATATCCTTGGGATCGAGGTGACCGAAATCGATGTTGTAGCCCGCGCAGTGATGCTGAAAGCGGCCCGAGATCGGCGCGGGCAGCAGGACATACGGTTTGCCATACGCCTTTGCCTGAAGGAAGGTGACGATTGCCAGTTCACCCGCGTCGAACTTGCTCTCGCGAACCATCGCCTTGAAGCCGTTATGCGCGGGCGTCGGGCCGCAGAAATCGAACGTGGCCAGATCCGATTCCACGCGCCCGTCGCGCATGGCCTTCGTCACTGCATACTCAGCGAGATTGACCCGCAGCGTCGGCGCTTCGGTCTGCGTCATCGTCATGATGTGTGCTCCTTCCTATTACCTTTAGTTGGGTGTCAAAGCCGTACTTCGATCAGGCACGGTCCGGCCTCACGCGCCGAATCGGTCAACGCTTTGTGGAATCCTTCGGCCGTCTCCACGGCCACCGCTGGCACGCCCATGCTTTTGGCCATTGCGAGCCAGTCGATGCGCGGACGGTCGATATCGATCATCGACAGCGCGCGCTCGCCCAGTGCACCCGCGCCCATGTTGGCGTACTCGGCCTTGAGGATCGCGTAGCTGTTGTTGGCGAAAATGATCGTCGTGACGTTCAGCCCTTCGCGCGCCTGCGTCCATAGCGATTGAATGGTGTACATGGCGCTGCCGTCACCCACCATGCAGAACACACGGCGCTCGGGGCAGGCCAGCGCCACGCCGGTTGCAACGGGCGTGGCGTAGCCGATCGAGCCACCCAGGTTGTTGATGAGATCGTGCGGGCGCGCGCCCATCGTCAAGCTCATGGACTCGCGCCCGGTGGTAAGTGATTCATCCACGACGATGCAATGCTCCGGCAACCCAGCCGCCAGAACATGCGCGATGCTCGTCGGGTTCAGCGCGCCGGTGGGAACCGTCGTGTCGATGCGCGGCTGTAGCACCGCCGCCGTGCCCAACGCACCGAGGGCTTGCAACAGCATGTCGAGCGCAAGTTCGCTGTCCTCGTCGGCCTCGACGAGCGGATGCACGAGCGTGCCTTCCGCCTTCAACAGACTCGGCTTGTCCGGATAGGCGAAAAACGCCACCGGTTCACGCGTCTCGACGGTGATGATGTGTTTGAATTCCCTAAGGAACGCGCTAGCCTGCGCGACCGCATAAGGAATGCGCGCGAGCGGCACGCGTCCCGCACCGCGCTCCATGCGCGCCGTGAAGAACTGCGAGCCGAGCGTGGCACCGGTCGCTGCGGCTACACGGCCCGCCTTCTCCAAGGCCGCCCCGCGCGTCGCCCTGTTCGCCAGAACGATCAGCGCAGGCTCGCCCGAACGAAGCACTTTCGCCACGTGCTCGATGCGTTCTGCGCGCGGTGTCTTACGCGTTTCCGCACGAACGGGCAGCGTTTGCGGCGCGGCCCCGACTGCCTGCCAGGACGTATCACCCGGCAGAATCAGCGTGGCGATTTGCCCGGGATGCTCACTGGCCTTGGCAACGGCCTGAGCCGCATCCCACGCGATGGTGGCCGAAGATTCCGCGCGTCGCACCCAATGACTAAGCGGCCGCGCAAGCCCTTCGATATCCGACGTCAGCGGCGGATCGAACTTGAGATGCGACACCGAATGCTCACCTACGACATTGACCATGCCCGACGAAGCACGCTTCGCGTTGTGGATGTTTGCCAGCCCGTTCGCGAGACCCGGTCCCAGATGCAAGAGCGTGGAGGCCGGCGTGTCCTTCATGCGATACCAGCCGTCAGCAGCACCCGTGGCCACGCCTTCGAACAAACAAAGGACGCTGCGCATCCGTGGATTGTTGCCGAGCGCGGCGAGAAAATGCATCTCGGAGGTGCCCGGATTCGCGAAACAGATGTCGACGCCCTGCTCAACCAGCGTCGAAACGAGACTTTCGGCGCCGTTCATCAGTAGCCTGCCAGTTCGCGTGAGAGACCGACCACGCCATACGTGCGCGCGGGCGCGGACATGAGGAACCGATATCCTTTCTCCTGTAGGCGTCGATGATTCTTCGCCGTCACATGCGGGTTGCCGACGACTACATTGTGCTTGCGGCACGTTTCGACGATCTGGTGCATCGCGGCGAGCACTTCAGGGTGTTCATACTGACGCGGCAAGCCCAGTTCTTGACTCAGATCGCCCTCGCCGATCAAGATGAAGCCGATGCCCGGCACATTGGAAAGCATATCGTCGAGGTTCTCGATCGCCTGCGTGCTTTCGCACATCAGGCCGACCAGTAATTCCCCCTGCGGCGCGAGCGGCCATACATCGGCCTTCTCGTAGTATTGCTGCATCGACAGACCCCAATAGCGCGCGGCATTCGCGGGACCGTCGCCGCGCACGCCCTTCGGCTCGTACAGCGGCGCGTTCTTCGGCCGAGCATAACGGCACGATGCAACCGCGTTATAAGCTTGCTCGACCGTTGCGATGTGCGGCCAGATCACTCCATACGCACCGCGATCGAGCACCTGCTTGGCGAAGCTCTGATTCATTTCCGCGCCGTTTGCGGGAATGCGTGCGAGCGGCGTCACCTTCGGCGCGACCGTACCTGATTCGGCAATCTGCTTGCGGCTCAACATGTACTGAAGCGCGTCGCCGAGCGCGGACACATCGTAGGGGTTGTGTTCCATCTCGTAGACGATGCCGTCATAAGGCGCATCGCTCATTTCGATGGCGGTCTGCTTGTCGAGCTTCGCAAACGCGGCGTGCGCCGGCTTGCCCAATTCGAAAGCGCGGATGATGCTGTTCAAGCGGGTGTCTGACATAATGTTCTCGCTTATGTTTCTCTTATTCGCTCAATGCCGGATAGAGCTTCTGCGCGGTCTTGCCGAAGATCCATGCGCGGTCTTCGTCGTCGAGGCACGCAAGCCCCTTTTGAGCCGTCGTGAAAATCTCGCCGAGCGTGCCTGTCGAGGTCGGGAAATTCGAACCCCACGCCAGCCGCTGCGCGCCGAAAGCTTCCACCACGCGCGGGAAGAAGGTTTCCGCGCTGGCTTTCTCTTTCTTCACATCACCAAAAATGCGCGGTGTGAGCTTCATGTAGACGTTCGGCAGATCGCGCAATTCGAACAGTCCGGCGGCGTTGGCGTACGGTGGTCCGTCGAGCACATCGGGACGCGCGAGATGATCGAGAATGATGTTCACAGCCGGAAATTTCTCAGCCAGCATGCGCACTTGCGGCAGACCGATCGGCCCGGTCTGGATGCACATGGGCAGCTTCAGTTCGGCCAGTACCTCCCACGCCTTGAACGACTTCGGGTTATCCAGCTCGCTCGGGTCGAAGTCTTTGGTCGAACCGCCCGTGAAGATGCGCAGGCCCGCGAGGCCCTTGTCGGCCCATCCCTCGATGACAGTGGCCACATCTTCGGCCAGCATGTCGACGGAACCCACGGCGATCAGGCGATCCTTGTACCGATTGCAGCCGTCCACCACGTAGCTGTTGTCGAAGCCGTAGGTGGTCGACGAATGCACGACCGCGGCTTTTGCTACGCCCGCTTCGTCCATCGCCGAGATCAGGGCTTCGACGGTATTCGGGCGTTCCTGCGACCAGTCCGAGCGCTTGCCGAACAAGGGTGCGGCCGGATAACGCTTCTCGTCGTCTGAGATGATGTGCGGATGAATGTCGATGATCTTCATTACAGTCCCTTCGCCTTGAGGTGCTCGTCCAGGCGCGGATAAACGCGGCGTGCATTTCCTTCGAAGATCGCGTGGCGATCCGCCTCGCTGAGCGCTTCGCATGCGTCGATGTAGCGCTTCGTATCGTCGAAATACTGACCGGAATCCGGATCGCGTCCGCGCACGGCGCCGATCATTTCCGAACCGAACATCACGTTGCTGGTCGGCACGACCTTGGTCAGCAACTCGACGCCCGGATGGTGATAGACGCAGGTATCGAAGAAGATGTTATTCAGCAGACCCTCAAGCGGGCGCTTGGCAATTTCGAGCGACATACCGCGATAGCGTCCCCAGTGATACGGCACCGCGCCGCCACCGTGCGGAATGATCAGGCGCAGCGTGGGGAAATCTTTGAACACGTCGCCTTGCAGCAGTTGCATGAACACGGAAGTATCCGCGTTCAGATAGTGCGCGCCCGTGCCGTGATGACACGGATTGCACGACGCTGCCACGTGGATCATCGCTGGTACATCGAGATCGCAAAGCGCCTCGTAGACCGGATACCATTCTCGGTCCGTCATCGGCTTGCCGGTCCAGTAGCCGCCGCTCGGGTCCGGATTCAGATTGCAGCCGACGAAGCCCATTTCCTCGATGCAGCGGCGCAACTCGGGCACCGAGTTCCTGGGCGGGGCGAGCGGCGATTGCGGCAACTGGCACACCGGCACGAAATTGTCCGGATACAGGTCGCACACACGGCGCACGAGATCGTTCGACACTTCGGCCCATTCCAGACTGGTGCGCTCGTTGCCGAGGTGGTGGCTCATGAGTCCGGCGATCGGCGAGAACAGCGTCAGGTCGCCGCCGCGTTCCTGTTGCAGTCGCAACTGGCCGTTGCCGACGCCTTCGCGGATGTCATCGTCGGAGACGTGGGCACCGGACAACGGCGGCGCATTGGCCGGATCGTCGGCGGCGGCGATCTGTTTGGCGCGCCAGTCGCGGAACGAAGCGGGAACGGTCGTGAAGTGGCCGTGGCAATCGATGATCATGTTGCTGGCTTCCGTGTGATTTAAACGCGAGGATCGACGAACAACTCGTTCATGGACATGCGACGCGGCGTCAGCCCCTGTTTGAATGCGGTTGCTTCGAGTGCTTCGATCGTTTTGCGGTTTTCCTCGATGCCGTAGGGCAGCGGATCATTCCCCACGATCTTTTGCAGTTCGATGTATTTCCTGTTCTTCTTGTCGTTCAGTTCGCCCGCGTTCAGCTTCGCGAGCCACTCCTTCTTGGCGCGGTCGAAGGCTTCATAAATCGACTTCGCCACCCACGGATGCTCCGCAAGCACTGAATCCTTCACGACGATGGTGCCGTGCATCGGATACACACCGGTGCGGGCGTAATACCCGGCTTCGAGTTCGTCCGCGTTAGGGAACATGTCCGGATAATCGGCCTCGACTTCCTTCCAGCCGCTGGTCGGATCGCCCGTGCGGCCAATACCCGCGTTACCGTGGAAACCGGCGACCAGTTCGCCCTTCGCCATCATGTCCGCCAGCGACGTGCCCTTGGGCGCGTGAACCACGTTTGGCGGCAGTTGCAGTTGCGTGACGTGTTCTTCGTCGTCGACGACCCACGTGACCTTCGACGGATCGAGATCGAATTCGTCGATCAGAACCTGCCGCGTCCATGCACCCGTCGTCACCGAATAGGCTCGCACGCCGACTTTCTTGCCTTCAAGATCCTTAGGCGTCTTGATGCCCGCATCCGGGCGCACCAACAGTCCGGAATGATGAAAGCGGCGCACCACGAAGATCGGCAGCGCGACGAAAGGTGCACCGTAAGCGCGGGCGATGATGTAGGTGGTCGGGGCCAGCTCGCACACATCGAATTCGACATCGCGAACCATCCGGCGGAACGCGCCGATCTGCGGCTGAACCGTGATGAACTCCGCGTCGACACCTTCGATCGGGATCGAACCGTCGCGGATGGCCGAAGTGTGGGGATGCTCGGCGATCGCGAGCGTGAGATGGACTTTCTTGGTCAATTCAGTCTCCTTTGAAGGAATGATCGATCGAGCCGCCGATTCATTCGTGACGTCTTGATGCGGCGATTCGAGCAGCTACGTGGTCGTGCTTCGTTGATGAGATGATCTTCGAGACCATCAACACCGTCTATTGAAAAATCCGGCGCACACCTTAACCGTTTGGTAAAGGGGCTTTATCCTTAGGTGGAATTTTATTATGTAATTCTAATTAAATGAACTTTAGAAACCCGACGACACGATACGACGTCGTCTCTTAGGTGGTCCCGCTCTGCAACTGCTGCGCGGCTTCTTCCAGACACGCGACCATGAGTTGAGCGCTGGGTGTGAGGCCCCGGTTGCGATTCCACAGCACGCCCGATGGCCTCAGCAACCGAGGCAAGGTCAAGGGCAACGCGTGCAGGGGCTGCGCGGCGTCATTGGCAGGCGTGCCCACCATCACCGCAATGAAGTCCGAGATCTGCAGATGCGCCCGTGTGACGTGAACGGATAAGGTCTCGATGTAATTGTTGGTCAGCGGCACATCGTGCGCCCGCAGCGTGCGATCTAGCGAATCCCTCAGGATCGAGCCCTGCGGCGGCAGGATCCAGGGATAAGGCACGAGGTCGGACCAGTCCAACTTCTTACGCCGCGCCAACGGATGATGCCGTCCCGTCATCAGGGTCACGGGCTCTTCAAGCAGCGCCTTTTCCTCGAAGCTGCCGAGCGTGTCCGGCGCGGGCAACCGCCCGACGATCAGGTCGAGACGTCCTTGCCACAGTTCAGGGAGCAACGCGCCGCGCGTGCCTTCGACCACGCGCACATTGGTCCCCGGAGACTGGATCTTCAACAGATTGAGCGCCTGCGGTAACAGCGCCGAGGCAGATGCGGGCAACATGCCGATGTGAACCTTGCCCTCGGTGCCCGAACTCAGCGCTTTCATTTCGTCGCGCGCCTGATGCAGGATCGTCAGCATCTCACGCGCGTGGCGGATGAGGCATTCGCCGTGTGCAGTCGGCACTAGACCCTGCGCCGTGCGTACAAAGAGCGTAAGTCCGAGTCCACGTTCGAGCTCCGCCAGCGACTTCGATACCGCCGGCATGGTGACGTGGGTGACTTCCGCCACCTGCGTCAGATTGCGATACGTGTCGATGCTCACGATCAGGCGCAGATGCCTGGCCTTGAGATTCACTTGCAAATAGCCGTCCAGCCCTGTCACGTCAAACCTCCCCTCAACTTCACGATGTTGATCCGCACCGGCTGTCCGTTCAATCCTTGGGTTTGAGGTCGTGCAGCGTCATGCCGAGCGAGATCGAGGTGAAGTAGCCGATCGTGACGAGCAGTTCCGCGATGACCGCCCGCCCCAATTCTGCATCGTATCTGACGAAACGTGCATCGTCGATCGTGCCGCCCGCGAGGAGGTCGCTCACCGCATCGCACACGAGTCCGAGACGCCCCGGTTCGGCCTCAGGAGAGCGCTTATCCAGGATCGCCGCGACAACCGCCTCGGGCACGCCTGCCTTCAGCGCATGCCGGTGATGATTGGCGATCACGTACGGCGCATTCCAGAACACCGCCGTGGCGAGAATCGCCACTTCGGTTTCCGCTTCGCTGAGCACCGGCGAGCGATCCACATGCGTGCCGATGATCTCCATTCCCTCCGCCAGGCGCGGATTGTGCAGCCAGATATTGAACGGCGTCGGAATGCGCCCGCGCCCTGCGCCCAGTTGCGCGATGACGCGCTTCTGTTCATCCGTGGCCTGTTCAGCGTCGATGCGCGCCAGCCGGTCTTGCGTCATGTGCTTGTCCTTTTGTAGAAAACTCAGTTTCCTCCAAGCCCCGGCAACCACTGTCCGAGGAGGCTGTCGGGCCAGGGAATATGAAGAATCCGATCGAACACGAGGTAGAGAAACGCCGTCACGCCAAAAGCGAGAATCAAGCTGAGTTTCCAGGGCTCGCGACCTTCAATACGCATGTACGCTGCGATCATCACCGGTACGGTGGGCAGCATGCCGATCAATGACATGCAGACCAGAAACGCGAGGAACCAGCCGAAGAAGCGTGCCGCGCGTGTGAGCACGGTCTTGCGGGAGAGCTTTTCATCGTGATCGCTCGATACGTCCATATGAACGCCGCCGCCTGAATGCGCCTTGCCATGCGCCGGGATAACAAACACCTTGTAGGCCAGACTCACGCTCCCCGCGATCACCAAAATGCTTGCCACGACAGTCGGCCCGATCCGCGCCATGAGCAGCCAGTTCTGCGAACTCACCAGCATATACAGTCCGATGCCAATGAAAAATGCATACACGAAGTCTTCGCGCTTCAGAACGATCGAGCCGCTCGGCTTGAACTGCGCGATGCCGCCGCGGCGCAATGCTGTGAACAGTGGTTTAAAGAAAACCAGCGCGGCAAGACTCAGCAGTACGATCACAACGGGACGGGTCACCCACTCCGTGCCGTAGCGCACAAAAGAGATCGACATATAGCGCTCCATCAGCACGCCCAGCACGAGACCGAGAATCAGCGGCGGACGCGCCCATCTGAGTCGCTTCATCGTCCAGCCGATGGCACCCGCGATCAAAAGCACGAACAAATCGCCCCAACTGCGCGATCCCTGAAACGCGCCAACGTAGATCACCGGCATGATGACCGGAAGGATCAGCGTATAGCGCAACGTCGAGACCTTGGCGAACTGACCGCTCAACAGAAAACACAGTCCCGCGCCGAAGATGTTGGCGAGCGCGATGGACCAAACCATCGAATAGGTGAAGTCGAGGTGCTTGGTCAGCATGTCGGGACCGGGAATGAACCCATGCACCATCATCGCGCCAAGCAAAATGGCCTGAGCCGCGCCACCCGGCACGCCGAAGGACAGCATCGGCACAAGACTGCCGCCTTCGCGCGCATTGTTCGCAGCCTCCGGTGCGATCACGCCGCGCACATCACCCTTGGTGAAGGTCTGCTTTGCGCCCTTCGATGTCTGCAACGCATGTCCATACGCGATCCAGTCCGTCACCGCGCCGGTGATACCAGGCACAGCACCTAGGATCGCGCCGAGGGTGCCACAACGCAGCACCAAGAACCAATTGCGAAAACTGTCGACGACGCCCTGACGCATGCCCTGCCGCGACGTGAACTGCACGTTCTCGGCGATTGCCGCACGCCGGATCGCCAACTCGCACAGCTCGGGCAATGCGAAAATGCCGAGGATGATCGGCACTAGCGGAACGCCGTCCTGCAGATAGAGAATGTTGCCGGTCCAGCGCATCTGGCCAGTCGCGACGTTGGTCCCGATCATCCCGACGAGGATGCCGAAACACGCCGCGACCACGCCACGCAGTGGCGCGTTTCCCGACAGCGCGGAGACCATCGATACGCCGAAAATCGTGAGCGCGAGCATTTCGGGCGTGCCGATGGACAACACGAACGGCCGGACCAGCGGCAGCGAGATCGCGAGGATGACCGCGCCGATCAGTCCGCCCATCAGCGAAGACATGTAGCACGCGCTCAATGCCCGCGATGCCTCGCCGCGCTTGGTCATTGGCAGGCCGTCGAGCACGGTTGCCTGGGACGCCGCGTGCCCCGGCACGCCAAACAGCACGGCGGGAATCACATCCGATGTCGTGATGACCGACGCCATGCCGAGTAACATGGCGAACGCGGCATACGGGTCCATCGTGTAGGTGAACGGCACCAGTAGCGCGAACCCCGTCAGCCCGCCGATTCCCGGCAACAAGCCGATCGCCAGCCCGACTGTCACGCCGAACACCAGAAAGATGATGCGGTTGAACTGCAGGATCGTCGACAGCGCGTGTCCGGCCGCCATCAACGTTGCATCGTTGAAGAACTCCATGTCTCATCCTGATGGTTGGCGAGCGTCGTGGGCTCACCTGTTTTTAGGTCCAAGGCGAACCGCGCCCGATCGATCAGCCAGCGAGCATCGGATAGAGCGCCTTGGCCGTTCGTCCCCAGATCCATGCGCGCGCCTCGTCGTCGAGATTCGCGAAACACGCTTTGCCCTGTTTGATGAGCGTTTTCAACGGCCCCGCCGATGCCGGATAGTTCGAGCCGAACGCGAGATGATCCGCGCCGAAAATTTCGACGAGCTTTGCGAAGAACGGTGCCGCGCCACCGGGCGCTGCCTGCGCGAGATCGAAAGTGCGTGGCGTGATCTTCATGTACACGTTGTCGTACTTCGCAAGCGCAAACAGACCCCCGCACTGCGCATAAGGCGGGCCGTCTTCCAGATTCGGCCGGCCGCAGTGATCCAGCACGATCTTCACCATGGGAAATCGTTCGGCGAGCTCGGCCACCATCAACAGGCCATCGGGCGTGGTCTGCACCGCCATCGTCATGCCGATTTCGGCGCAACGCTGCCAGATCGGGAAAGTCGCGGGATTCACGAGCCAGCTTCCGTCGCTCTGATGCGTCGCACCGCCGGTGAATAGCCGGATGCCGCCCATGCCGCGTCCGAGCCAGTGGTCGAATGTCGTTAGCGCGTCGGAGGCGAGAAGGTCGAAGGAATAGACGCCCGTGAAGCGGTCAGGCTGCTTCGCCACGCTGTCTGCGACATAGCCATTGTTGGTGCCGTAGGTCGTCGACGAATGCACGATCGCGGCTTTCGACACGCCGGCTTCGTCCATCTCGGCGATCAGTTGCTCGAACGTGACGGGACGAGTCGCCGACCATTTCGAACGATGTCCGTGCTGAGGCGCAATCGGATACCGCACGGTATCGGTCGAGATGATATGTGGATGAATATCGAGGATTTCGGGCGTCATTTGGCTTTACCGTTCAGTGATGGTGTGCTTTTGCGTCGCTCAGTGAGCGCTGAAGATGAGCTTGCGCGCATCCGCGAGTTGCGGTTCGGGCGTGGCGTATAGCTTCGCGACGATCTGCTCGACTGCATTGCCGTCGATCGGATCGATGGGATAACCCGACTGCTTCATTGCATCGATGAAGTCGGGGTCGGCGATGGTCTTTGCAAAGGCCTCGCGCAAGGCATCGAGCCGGTCTTGCGGCACATCTTTTGGCACAGCGATCGGACGGCCCGCCTGAAACGGCAGGATGAACAGATTGAACAGCGCCTTCACGTCCGGCTGCGTGATATAGGACGACAGGTTCGGTACATCCGCGTAACCTGCGGGACTGTTCCAGCCGAGATGCAGCAGCACTTTCATCTTGCCGGTCTTGAGCAATCGCACCGGTTCGCCCTGCTGGAGACCGTCGATGGTCGAGGCCCAGCCGTCCACTTCGCCGCGCTGCATGGCCAGATAAACTTCGCCACGTCCGGTGTAACCCGGCACGATGCTCATCTTCGCGCCGATGTATTCGTCCAGCAGCGCGGGCAGCGTGCGGTCTTCGTTGGCGAATCCGGTCGCGCCGATATACATCTTCTTTCTTAGATCGTTGGCGCTCGTCACGCCTGAGCGAGTCATCGCGACCAGACAGTATTCGACCTTGTTGAGACTGCCCAACCAGCGCACCTGACGCGGATCAAAGCGATTCTGCCGTTGGTCGAGCAGCGGAATATAGAGATTATTCCGTTGCAAAAAGCCGATGACGGTGCCATCGCTCGGCTGGCGCGACTGGAGCGATGCCGCCGCGACCATGCCGCCCGCGCCCACCACGTTCATCACGATGGCTTTTGGATGTCCCGGCACATACTTGACGAAGAACCGCGAGAACTGCCGCGCGATGATGTCCGTGGGCGTGCCTGCGTCCGCGCTGACGACAAGCGTCAAAGCCTTGCCGCGGTAAAAATCCTCGACGGACTGACTGGAAGCGGGCGCGGCGGATGCCGTCGCGGCGAGGCTGAAGAGCGCCGCACACGCGCAGATCGCGGTCCTTAAATTCATGTTTTGACTGTCTCCGTAAGGATGCGCGGAACCGTCTTTATTGTGATCGGGAACGTGTCCCCCGGTCGCGGTTCGCGTCGTCGCCCGTCGTTCAATGAGCACGAAACCATTGTGCCAGCGGGTCTGGCGGGGCGGATTGAGTTATTCCGCTACGCAGTTGAGCAAATGGTTAAGGTGACGGCGAGGCGTTCAGTGCTTCTTGCGCGCTTCTTCCTCGAGGCGCTGGGCAGCGTCTTTGAGGCAGGAAAGCATGAGTTGCGCGCTGTGGGTGAGCGGGCGCGCGCGGTTCCAGAGCACGCCGGAGGGACGTAGCAGACGCGGCAGGCTCAAGGGAAGCGCATGAAGCGGTTGTGGATGACCGGTGTCGATTGCGGAGGCATCGGCCATAACGGCGATGCAGTCGGACACTTGCAAATGCGCACGGATGACATGCAGCGAGAGCGTTTCGATGTAGTTGTTGATCAGCGGCACGCCAAGCACTTCCAACGCGCGTTCGAGCGGATCGCGCAGGATCGACCCGAGAGGAGGAAGGATCCATGGATAGGGCAGCAGGTCCGCCCATTTGAGTGTTTCCCGACTCGCTAGCGGATGCTGCCGCCCTGTCACCAGCATGACCGGTTCTTCGAGCAGCTCCTTTTCGTCGAAGCTGCCCTGCGCATCGGGCGGTGGCAGACGACCGACCACGAGATCAAGATGACCCTGCCACAGTTCGGGGAGAAGCGACGCCGCCGAGCCTTCGACGATCTTCGCATTGGTGCCGGGTGAGCGTTGCTTGAGCAGGTGTAGCGCATGCGTGAGCAGGATCGACGCCGACACCGGCAGTACGCCAATCTCAATTTTCCCTTCGGTTCCCGCGCTTAGCGCCTGCAACTCATCGGCCGCCTGATGCAGCACGTGCAGCATCGAACGTGCGTGCCGCGTCAGACATTCGCCGTGTGGCGTGGGGACGAGACCCTGCCCCGTGCGGGTAAACAGCGCGACGCCAAGACCGTGTTCGAGCTCGGCCAGCGACTTTGAGACAGCGGGCAGCGTCACGTGCGTGACTTCCGCCACCTGACTCAGACTGCGGTAGGTGTCGATCGTCACCAGCAGGCGCAGATGCCGCGCCTTAAGGTTGACCTGCAGATACCAGTCGAGTTCTGCCGTCACGTTCGGGTTTCTCCCGGCATGAGCAAATGGTTAAGTTCTCGACGATTTTACTCAATCGACCTTACCAGCACGCAAAGGCAAAATCCGCTTTCGAATACGCTCGGCGGATCTTGTTCCAACGCGCGGTCCGACAACTTTCGGCCGGCTCGACCGGCGTCTGGAGACATGGAGATGACATACGACTGGACGCGTCGCGCTTTCCTGCGCAAAACGGGCGCGCTCAGTGCGGGCATAGCAACGGGTGCGCTCGCCGCGCCCTTATTCGCGCCCTTCAATGCGCGCGCGGCGACGAGAGAGATCCGTGTCGTCAGCAATCCGGGTTTGGAAAACGCGACGCTGAACGGACTGATGGACGAACTCGGCTACTTCAAGACCTATGGCGTCGATGCGCGCATCATCGAGGTACCAGGGCCGACGGGCCCGTTCGATGCCATCGCCGCCGGTTCGGCGGACATCTGCATGCTGTCCGGCTACAACCTCGTGCTGACGCGTATCGAACAGGGCGCGCCGGTCAAGATCGTCGGTGCGGGCATGAGGAAGTGCGCGCTGACGATCTTCGTGCGACCCGGTTCCGTAACGACGCTTGCGGGTCTTGAAGGCAAGACCATCGCGGTCGGACCGCAAGACGGGCTGCTGCACACGCTTACGCGTCAGATGTTGAAGGAGAAGGGCATCGACGCGTCGCGGATGAATTTCGTCGATCACGGAAGCAACGATCAGTGCTTCGATGCAGTTGCAAACGGCGCCGCCGATGCCTGCTGCGCAAGCATTTCCCATCTCAATGGCGATGCCGGACCGGTTGCCCTGCGCGAGGGCAACATTTGGCAGGCCCTGCCGCATTGCGTTTTTCAGACGGCGTATGCATCGGATAGCGCACTGCGCGACAAGCACGATGGACTCGTTTCGCTAATGGCGGCTTACGGCGCGCTCTACGACTATCTGATGTCACCCGCCTCGCACGATGCGTTCATCGATGCACGTAAGCGTGCCCAGAAGCGCTTCGACGCCGCGTCCGCGAACGCAATCTGGACCTTCAATCAGACGCAGCGTCCGTATGCGCGGGACTTGTCGCTGACGGAAGCCGAGATCGCATATTTGCAGGAGATGGATATCAGCGCGGGAAGCCTGAAGCGCAAGCAAGCGTTCGGCGCCGTGGCGGATATGTCGGCAGCGAGGGAAGCGGCGAAGCGTGTGCGCTAAATGCAAGGGGAAGCAAATGCTTCCCCTCTTTCTTGTTCGGACAGTCAGAACGTATGCCGAATGCCTGCGATGATGGAGATTTGTGATCCACCCGCGGTCGGCGTAGGCACGGGTGTGAGTGTGGTGGCCGCGAGTGCCAGGTTGCCGGAATTGTGGATGTGCTCGCCCGTCACATAGAGCAAGGTTCGCTTGGAGAGCAGATATTCGCCGCGCAGCACTTCGATCAGCGCTTTGTTGGGCGAATGCTCGTATCGGAGGTCCGCGACCATGCCGTCGATATGGAAAAACGGTGTCACGGGAATCGTGCCTGTCACCCAAAGCAGATTGCTTTTTGGCGTGGAGATGCCTTCGTCGTCACGCTTGATCCAGCCGATGCCGAACTTCGCCTTGTGAATAATGAAGTAACCGCCCAGAGTGAAGCGGCTGTCCGTGAGTTTGGGCGAAGTGAGCCCGCCCCATGTTGCTGACGTTCCGCCGTAGTTGCGTTCATAGGACGACGCAACGCCCCACGTGTGCCCTTCGTACTTGACCATCGCGGAATACTCGCGGCACTCATTCGACGGAGTTGTTTGACCGGGACAGTTCGAGGCAACGTTGCTGTTGCCCGCCACGGCATCACGGCCGAAGCTGTAGTTCACGCCACCTTCGAAGTCGCCGAGGAAGTAACGGTAGCTGACGGAGTTGTCCGCGCGCGCGTTGGCAATGCCGTTGTCGAGCGTAGTTAGGCCTTGCGCACCCGTTCCGAACGGGTTGATGAACGAAGTCGCGAAGAAGCGCATCGTGTACTGACGCCCAAAGGTCAGGCGGCCGTATTTGCCGTCGAGTCCGACGTAGGACTGCCGTCCGAAAAGCCGTCCGCCCTGCCGCGATGCACCGGTCGTCGGGCTGAATCCGCCCTGCAGGTCAAAAATGGCCTTTATGCCGCCGCCCAAATCCTCACTGCCCCGGATGCCGAAATACGAGGTCGCAGTGCCGTCACCTGTGCGCCAACCGTTCGCCGTCTTGTTCTTACCGTTGGCGACGTTGTTGACGAACTCGACGCCCTGATCGATCAGGCCGTACAGCGTCACCATGCTCCCGCCGACAGGCTGCGCTGGCGGTGCATCTTCTTCCTCGTCCTGAGCCCAGGCTGACGAGGTACACACAAGCGCAGCGCAGACGCACATCGCGGTCCGGTATTTCATTACTATGTCTCCGTCGTGGTGCTCGCTGAGTCGGGAAAGCCTTCCCGTGCCCGTGAGCCTCTTCGTTTATTGATGCAGTGACGGAATTTTGCCAGCGCAATGTCATCTATAAGTTGAAAAAAACGGCGTTCTGATTGAGCAAATGGTTAATGCCGTTAGACGGGCGGTGGAACAGCCCCGTGAAAGACCGGACACAGTCTCCCACTTACAATAGCGGGTAGGCATAAGACTGTGTATATGACTA
>NZ_JALQDA010000041.1:0-715 GCF_023631485.1 Caballeronia sp. GAFFF2
TATTTCGGCGAACGTGACCGCCGATTTCGGGAACGTGACCGATTCGGCAAGGTCGGGCGTTGCGCGGTGTCGATTGTAGATTTCCTTGCTAGTTCTGGTCGAGTTCTGGTTCGAGCACGCTTGGTTTCGGAGATGGTTTTCTAAGAGATTCGCCCGTCAGTTTGATGCGGTGATGTCGCTGCATAAGGCGATCGAGCATTGCGTCGGCGATCGTCTCGTCGCCTATCCAGCCATGCCAGTGTTCGATTGGTAGCTGACTGGTGACGATCGTGGCTTTTCCGGCAGATCGGTCATCAATCATCTCGAGCAAATCGTTTCGGACCATCGCGTCGAGCGGAGCCATTCCCCAATCGTCCAGCAGAAGAACATCAACGCGAGCAACCTGCAGCAGCCATTTGGTGAAGCCGCCGTTGCCGTGGAGGACGCGCAGTTCCTCGCCGAGGCGCGGCACACGTAGGTACAACGCGGAGTGCCCGCGTCGGCAGGCATACTGCGCGAGGGCGCAAGCGAGCCATGATTTACCTGCGCCGGTTGGGCCGCTAATGAGCAGGCTGTATCCAGATTCGACCCAGTCACCGAGAGCCAGGCTTGTGAGCGATCGCGGGTCCACGCCTCGACCAGCGCGAGTGTCGAGATCTTCGATGGCGGCCTGCGGATACTTCAGGCGCGCTTGCTTGAGCAGTCGAGTGCGGCGACGATCATCGCGCCAACTTGC
>NZ_JALQDA010000042.1:0-1452 GCF_023631485.1 Caballeronia sp. GAFFF2
GCCGCTTCGAGACGGTCGCGACCATAGCGACGTGAGAGCGAGAGCAAGCCAAGGCACGCCCGATAGCCGTGCTCGGGATGGCGCTGTTCCTGCAGAAGTCGCGCGACGAGCGCGCCGGTGGCGCCGCCAATCTGCTGACCCCAGTGGATAAGCCGCTGTGGAGTCCATTCGAGATGGGCGCGGTGTGCTGCCGGCATGTGCTCGACGGCGGTGGTGTAGCCTCCTACGCGATCATTGCGAGCATGGCTGGCCACACGGCGACCGCGATGCAACAACTCGACAGCGCCCGCAGTAATGCGCGCATCGAGCTTGAGTCCGACAAGCGCGTGCGGGACGCTGTAGCGATGTTTATCGATCTCGATGTGATAGTCGATGTGGACGGTCACTGCCTTGAACCGCGCGAGCTCATACGGCTGCACCGGCAGTGGCTGTAGGGCCGGCGCGTCTAATTCGGTGAACGCGCTGGCGCGGCATCCAGGCAGCTTCTGAAACGGGCGCTCGTTCAAGTTCTTCAGTAGCGGGCGGATCGCGTCGTCCACCGACTGGACCGACTCGAACTGGCGATGACGCAGGCGCGCCATGATCCAACGTTCGACCACCTGAACCGCTACTTCAACCTTCGGCTTATCCTGCGGGCGATAAACGCGTGCAGGCAGAAATGAGGTGCCATAGTGACGCGCGAAGTCCAGCACGGTGTCGCCGGCGCGAGGCTCATAGCGATCGGGATCGCCGATCATCGCGCGCGGGTTATCCGGCACGATCAGCTGGGGAACGCCGCCGTAGAAGGTCAGCGCGCGGGCGATACCACTCAGCCAATCCTCCATCGTCTCGGCCGGCGTGGCGCATGCGAATGTATAGCTCGATGCGCCCATGGCGGCCACGAAGATGTGCGCGCGGCGCCCTGTGGTCAACGGCAACGTGGGACCAGCGAAGTCGACGAATAGCTTCTCGCCAGCTCGGTGGATCTGCCGCATGGAGCGCTTCAGCCGTTTCGCGAACGCCTTATAGTGCTCGCAGAACTGCGTGTAACGGTAAGTCTTCCGATTCGCGAACTCCGCCTGATATTCCTCCCACAACAACGTCAGCGTCACGCCCTTGCGGCGCAGCTCTTGATGAATGCGACCGTAGTCGGGCTGTGCATAGGCCGCGGGTCCGGTGGGCTTGCCAAGAAGCCGTCGCTCGAGCTCGCCTTCGTCCATATCACAGGCGATCGCCCAATCCAGCCCGGCGGCACCCGCCAGTCCGACGTACTTTGTGACCACGCCCTTGGAAATGCCCAGCGACGCGGCGATTCGATCATGCGAGAAACCGCCGTCGAACTTAAGTCGTAAAACGTCCTTGATCATGCGCATGTTCATCCGGTGCGCGGGCATGCTTTCTCCGGCCAAAGCCGGCGAGCATAGCTCGCGTGGTTGATGTCATGCGCAACGCCAGTCCTGTCGTCCGGTCCGT